>NZ_BACU01000184.1 GCF_000333275.1 Azospirillum sp. B4
GCACCGGTCGCGCGTCGGCCAGCCTGCTGGAGCCGGTGACGGTCGAGGCCTATGGGTCGCATATGCCCCTGGTCCAGGTCGCCACCATCGGCGTGCCGGAGCCCCGTCTGATCACCGTGCAGGTGTGGGACCGTAGCATGGTGAAGGCCACGGAAAAGGCCATCCGCGAGGCCGGCCTGGGCCTGAACCCGCAGACCGAAGGCCAGACCATCCGTGTGCCCATCCCGGACCTGAACCAGGAGCGCCGCCAGGAACTGGTGAAGGTGGCCAACAAGTACGCGGAACAGGCCCGCGTGGCCGTGCGCAACGTGCGCCGCGACGGCATGGATCTGCTGAAGCGGGCGCAGAAGGACGGCGACCTGTCCGAGGACGAGCACAAGACGTGGTCGGACAAGGTGCAGGCCCTGACCGACGCCCACATCAAGAAGATCGACGAGGCGTTCGCCGCCAAGGAAAAAGACATCACCCAGATCTGATGTCCTTGATCCGGCTTTCCGCTTTGACCGTCCCAGTTCCTGTTCCGAGAGTCCCATGTCCGGTGCCGTAGCGCCCTTGAACGTCCGCCCGCCCGCCCACATCGCCATCATCATGGATGGCAATGGGCGCTGGGCGACGCGCCGCGGCCTGCCCCGCACCGCCGGCCACAAGAAGGGTGTGGAGGCGGTGCGCCGGGTCTTGGAGGCGGCGCGGGAACTGGGGGTGTCCTACCTTACGCTGTTCAGCTTCTCCTCGGAGAACTGGAGCCGGCCGGAGGGGGAGGTCAGCGAGCTGATGCACCTGCTGCGGTTCTACCTGCGGGGGGAGATCGCCACCCTGCACAAGAACGGCATCCGGTTGCGCATCATCGGCGACCGGTCGCGCCTGGCGCCCGATATCGTCACGCTGATCCAGAACGCGGAAAATCTGACGGCCAACAACACCGGCCTGACCCTGGTGATGGCGCTCAGCTACGGTTCGCGCCAAGAGATCGCCAACGCCGCCCGCCATCTGGCGGAACAGGTGCGGGACGGGCGCCTGACGGCCGACCAGGTGACGGTGGAAAGCCTGGGTGCATCCCTTTATACCCGGGACATCCCCGATCCGGACCTGGTGATCCGCACCAGCGGGGAAAAGCGCATCAGCAACTTCCTGCTATGGCAGATGGCCTATGCGGAGCTGGTGTTCGTGGAAACGCTGTGGCCGGATTTCGGACGCCAGGACCTGGATGACGCCATCCAGGAATTCCATCGGCGCGACCGCCGGTATGGGGCAACGGTTGGAACGCGCTGAAGGGCTGTTGGCCAAGCTGCCGGGTGATCTGAAGACCCGCATTTTCTCCGCCCTGGCCTTGGGACCGCCGGTCCTGCTGGCCGTTTGGCTGGGCGGCATCGTCTTCCAGGCGGTGCTGGTGGCGGTGGCCGTCATCGCCGCCCTGGAGTGGTTGCGCCTGGTGGTGCCGGGGCGCCAGCCCTGGGCCACGGCCATGGGGCTTATGACCATCCTGGTGACCCTGAGCGGGGAGTTCGTGGCCGGGCCGCTCTACGGCCTCATCCTGCTGGCGGCGCAGACGGTGCTGCTGTGGTGGGCCGCCGCGGGCGGTCATCCCGGCGCGCCGGAACCGGAGGCCGGGACGGCGGGGCAGGGCGGGCGTTTGCCAGCACCCATCTTCTTTGCGCTGATCGTGCCCTATGTCGGTGGCGGCTGCCTGGCGCTGGACTGGATTCGCAACCGGGCGGGGCCCGAGGCCATCTGGCTGTTCCTTTTCCTGCTGCTGGCCATCTGGGCCACCGATATCGGCGCTTATGTCGCAGGCCGCGCCATTGGCGGACCAAAGCTGGCACCGCGCATCAGCCCCAAGAAGACCTGGGCCGGCCTTTTGGGCGGCATGGCGGCCGCGGCTTTGGTAGGCTTGGCGCTGTCGCCGCTGGCCACCGTGTCCTCGCCCGGCGCCGGCGCCCTGGTGGCCGCTGTCATCGCGGTGGTGGGGCAGGCCGGCGACCTGTTCGAATCGTATATGAAGCGCCGGTGCGACGTGAAGGACAGCGGTTCGCTGATCCCCGGGCACGGTGGATTGTTGGATCGTATTGATGGGTTGGTCATGGCGGCGCCGGTGTTCGCGCTGTTCCACGCCCTCATTGGGGAGAATGGGTCATGGTGGTGAGTTCCCTGCAGGCCATGGCGGCGCCTGTCGCTGTTCCGGCCGCGCGCACGGTGACCATCCTGGGGTCCACCGGTTCGGTGGGCTGCAACACGGTCGAGCTGGTCGCCCGCGACCCGGAGAAATACCAGGTCGAGGCGCTGGTCGCCCGCAAGAACGTGGACCTGCTGGCCCGCCAGGCCAAGGAATTGCGCGCCAAGGCCGCCGTGGTGGCCGATGAGGCCCACTACGGTGCCCTGAAGGACGCGCTGGCCGGCACCGGCATCGAGGTCGCGGCCGGGGCCCAGGCCGTGGTGGATGCCGCCACCCGGCCGGCCGATTGGGTCATGGCCGCCATCGTTGGCGCCGCTGGCATGGAGCCGACGCTGGCCGCCGCCCGCCGCGGCGCCATCGTCGCCTTCGCCAACAAGGAAGTGCTGGTCTGCGCCGGTTCGCTGATGATGGCGGAGGTGAAGCGTCACGGCGCCACCCTGCTGCCGGTGGACAGCGAGCACAGCGCCATCTTCCAGGTCTTCGAGTCCGACCGCGTGGAAGGGGTCAGCCGCCTGATCCTGACGGCCTCGGGCGCCCCCTTCCGCAAGAAGACGCGGGAGGAGATGGCGCGCGCCACGGTGAAGGAGGCGGTGGCCCATCCGACCTGGGACATGGGCGCCAAGATCTCCGTCGACAGCGCCACCATGATGAACAAGGGCCTGGAGGTCATCGAGGCCCACCACCTGTTCGGCATGCCGGAGGACAAGATCGACGTGCTGGTCCACCCGCAGTCGGTGGTGCACAGCCTGGTGGAATATGTCGACGGCTCCGTCCTGGCGCAGCTGGGCACGCCCGACATGCGCACCCCCATCGCCGTGGCCCTGGGCTGGCCCCATCGTATCCCCACCCCGGGGGAGCGGCTGGACCTGGTGACGGCCGGCAGCCTGGAATTTTACGCTCCTGATCCAGAGAAGTTCCCGGCCCTGCGGCTGGCGCGTGAGGCCATGCGGGCTGGCGGTTGCGCCGCCTGCGTGATGAACGCCGCCAACGAGGTGGCCGTGGCCGCCTTCCTGAATGGCCGCATCGGTTTCCTGGACATCGAGCGTATTGTGGAGCACGCCATGACGACCGTGCCGCATTCACGCCTTAATTCACTGGACGATGTGCGCGAAGTGGATACCGTGGCACGACGGATTGCGACGGAAGCGATTCAGGCGCGATAGGAAACGGGGGTCCCGGCCGTTCAAGGATGACCGGGGCCTGCCGGCCGGGTCGCGAAGCGCTGATGGTGAGGGTTTGTTCACCATCCGGGCGCACCATCGCGGCCAGGCAAACAGGCCCTCTTCATATGCGTGTCCCGTTTCCCGGCTGATGGCGGGGACGGCGGGAGGCCCTGAAGGAGGGGGTGTTATTGGAGTTTGGGACGATGCATCAGATCGTGAACTACGCCAGCACCTATGGGGGCACCTTCCTGGTGGTGTTGACCGTCCTCGTGTTCGTGCACGAGTTCGGCCACTACTACATCGCGCGCCGCAACGGCGTGCGCGTGGACGTGTTCTCCATCGGCTTCGGGCCGGAAATCTGGGGCTTCAACGACCGCGCCGGCACGCGCTGGAAGTTCAGCCTGATTCCGCTGGGCGGGTACGTGAAGATGTTCGGCGACGCCGACGCCGCCAGCCGTCCCGGGGCCGAGGCCCGGACCATGACGGCGGAAGAGCGCGCCGTGTCCTTCCACCACAAGCGGGTGGGCCAGCGCGCGGCCATCGTGGCCGCCGGGCCGATGGCGAACTTCCTGTTCGCCATCGTCGCCATGTCGCTGCTGTTCATGTTCTACGGCCAGCCCTATACGCCGGCCACCGTGCAGCAGGTGGAGCCTGATAGCGCCGCCGCCGCCGGCGGCGTCCAGGCCGGGGACCGCGTCCTGGAACTGAACGGTCGCCCGATCGAGCGTTTCGAGGATCTGCAGCAGATCATCGCCGTCAGCCCGGGCATGCCGCTGGCCATGAAGGTGCAGCGCGGCGACGCGCAGGTGGACCTGACGGTCACGCCGCGCGCGGTGGAGTCGGAGGACCGCTTCGGTAACAAGAGCCGCATCGGCCGCCTGGGTGTCGTCCGCGGCCAGGACGAATACCATCGCCGCGATCCGCTGAACGCTGTCTGGGCGGCCTGCAAGGGCACCTGGGCGCTGATCACCGGCACACTGGACGCGGTGGGCCAGATGATCATCGGCGCCCATGGCACAGAGGATCTGGGCGGGCCGCTGCGCATCGTGCAGATGTCGGGCCAGATGGCTCAAGTGGGTTTCGTCCAGGTCATATGGTTCATGACCGTGTTGTCGGTCAATCTGGGCCTGATCAACCTGTTCCCCGTTCCCATGCTGGACGGTGGACACCTCATGTACTATGGCCTGGAGGCTTTGCGGGGCCGTCCCTTGGGCGAACGCGCTCAGGAATATGGTTTCCGGATTGGCCTGGCTTTGGTACTTAGTCTCATGATTTTCGCCACTTGGAACGATCTCGTCCACTTTGGTGTGGGCGCCTTCGTTAAGTCTCTGATTTCCAAAGTTTGACCGGGGGAAATAATTGGGTTCGGTTTCGAGAGTAGCGGCGCTGTGCCTGGCAATCGCCGGCACCACCGCAACGTCAGCTGTCGCGCTTTCGTCCGGTGCCTGGGCTCAGGAGATCCTGTCCGGTGGCGTCATCAAGGACATCCGCGTCGAAGGCACCCAGCGTATCGAGCAGGCCACGGTCCGCTCCTACCTGGTGGTTTCGCAAGGCGATGCCTTCAATCCGGACAAGATCGATGAGTCCCTGAAGGCCCTGTTCGCCACCGGCCTGTTCGCCGACGTGACCCTGCGTCGCGATGCGGACACCCTGGTGGTGAGCGTGGTCGAGAACCCAATCATCAACCGGGTGGTGTTCGAAGGGAACAAGCGCGTCAAGACGGAGGACCTGCAGTCCGAGGTCCAGCTGCGCTCGCGCCTGGTGTTCACCCGGTCCCGCGTGCAGCAGGACGTGCAGCGCATGCTGGACGTCTATCGCCGCAACGGCCGCTTCGCCGCGCGCATCGAACCCAAGATCGTCCAGCTGGAACAGAACCGCGTCGATCTGGTGTTCGAGATCGACGAGGGCCCGCTGACCGGCGTTCAGCTGATCAGCTTCATCAATAACAACATCTATGACGACAGCGATCTGCGCGACGTCATGGTGACCAAGGAATCGCGTTGGTGGCGCTTCCTGTCCAGCGACGACACCTACGACCCCGATCGCCTGGCCTACGACAAGGAACAGATCCGCCGCTTCTACTTCCGCAACGGCTACCCTGATTTCCGGGTGATGTCGTCCGTGGCGGAACTGACGCCGGACCGCGACAAGTTCTTCATCACCATGGCCCTGGACGAGGGCAAGCGCTACAAGTTCGGCAAGATCGAGCTGACCAGCGCCATCAAGGACATCGATCTGGCACCTCTGCGTGAAGTGATCGAGACCAAGGAAGGCGAGTGGTTCAACGCCGACAAGATCGAAAGCACGATCAACAAGCTGCAGGACAAGCTGGGTGACCAGCAGTACGCCTTCGTGCAGGTGGACCCCAACGAGGAGCGCCACCCGGACACGCAGACCGTCGACCTGCACTTCGAGATCAACCCCAGCCCGCGTGTGTTCGTCGAGCGTATCGACATCAACGGCAACCTCATCACCCTGGACAAGGTGGTGCGGCGTGAGCTGTTGCTGGCCGAAGGCGATCCCTTCAACGCCTCCAAGGTCAAGCGCTCCGAACAACGGGTGAAGGACCTGGGTTTCTTCGATGACGTGAAGATCAAGCCCAGCGAGGGCAGCACGCCGGACCAGGCGGTCCTGACGGTCGACCTCAGCGAGCAGTCCACCGGTGAAATCCAGGTTGGCCTGGGTTACTCCACCACCGAAGGCGCGCTGATCGACTTCTCCATCCGCCAGCGCAATTTCCTGGGTACGGGCCAAGACATCCGTTTCTCGACGATGTGGTCCTACTACTCCAAGGAATTCACGATCTCCTACACCGATCCCTATTTCATGAACCGGGATCTGGCCGTGGGTGTCGACCTCTTCCGTACCGACCGCAACGCCAACACGACGGAAGAGTCCTACAGCTACGACATGTCCAGCACGGGCTTCGACATCCGTGCCGGCTTCCCCATCTCCGACCGCTTGCGCGAACTGGTCACCTACACGCTGGCCCATACCCGGATCAGCGACATCACGTATGAGACCTCGCGCTTCGTGCAGGAGCAGGTGGGTGCGACGACGACCTCGTCCATCCAGTCGGCCCTGACCTTCGACGCCCGCGACAGCCGCCTGAAGCCCACCTCGGGCTATTACTTCACCGTCACCAACCAGGTGGCCGGCCTGGGCGGCAGCGTGCACTTCCTGCGCAACCGCCTGACTTCCGGCATCTATTTCCCGCTGTTCAGCAACGTGGTGCTGAAGGTCGAGGGCGAAGTCGGCTACATCCTGGGCCTGGGCGGCGAGTTCGTGCGCATTCAGGACCGCTTCTTCCTGGGCGGCGACACCCTGCGTGGCTTCCAGGTGGCCGGTGTCGGCCCGCGTGCCTTCACCACCCAGGGCGGCAACGACGCCCTGGGTGGCAAGCGCCTGGCCCGCGGCACGACGGAAGTCACCTTCCCGCTGGGCCTGCCGGAGGAGCTGGGCGTGGACTTCCACGTCTTCACCGACATCGGCGCCCTGGACCAGAGCGGTGAAAAGCCGGAAGCCGGCGACGATTTCCATGACGAATTCGCTTTCCGCGCCTCCTCGGGCGTGGGCGTGTCGTGGAAGTCGCCGTTCGGCCCCATCCGTATCGACCTGGCCTATCCGTGGATGAAGAAGAGCTACGACCGCATTCAGCAGTTCCGCTTCAGCTTCGGTTCCCAGTTCTAAGAACGAAGGGACGGGACATGATGGCGTTCACGCGCCGCACCCCTGCCGTTTGCCTTTCCAGTGCGAGGGCCGCCTTGGCGGCCCTCGTTCTTGGTTTTGGGACCCTGGCGTCCGCGCAGCCGGCCCTGGCGGCGCCCACGAAGGCGGCAGCACCCAGGCCGGCGGCCGAGGCGGGGCAGCAGCCCAAGCCCGTCACCACCATCGCCGTGGTCGACGTGCAGTTCCTGCTGGAGAAATGCTCCGCCATGCAGAGCGTGAAGCAGCAGGACAGTGTGCAGACGCAGAAATTCCAGGCTGAGCTGTCGCAGCAGGAACAGCTGCTGCGGCAAGCGGAGAAGGAACTGGCCAGCCAGCGCACCGTGCTGGGGCAGGAGGCCTTCGATGCCAAGCGCAAGGACTTCGAGCAGCAGGTGGCCGAGATGCAGCGCCGCATGCAGGAACGCCGCCGCCAGCTGGACAACGCCTTTTCCGCCGCCAGCGCGCAATTGCGCGACAGCATGGTGCGGGTGGTGGGCGAGGTGGCGCGCGAAAGCGGCTTCACCCTGGTCATCCCCCGCTCCAACATCATTTATATGGCTGATGACGCGCTGGACATCACCAACACCGTCCTGCTGCGCCTGAACGCCACGTTGCCGCAGATAACGGTCAACATTCCGAACTGACCCCCGGCCCGGGCGCGCCTCCTGTCGGGCCGGCGTCCGGGCGGTCACCGCCGTCGAAAGGTGCCGTTCCCATGGCCGATCCCCGTTTCTTCAACCGGGCCGGACCCTACACCCTTGCCGAGTTGGCCCAGCGCTGCGGCGCCGAGGTGGCGCCCGGATCCGACGCGGCCCTGGTGCTGGCCGACGTCGCGGCCCTGGATGCGGCCGACGGGACCCAGTTGAGCTTCCTGGACAACAAGAAGTATGTGGACGCTTTCTCCGCCACCAAGGCGGGGGCGGTGGTGGTGCATCCGGCGCTGGCATCCCGGGCGCCGGTGGGCGTGGCGCTGCTGCTGTCGCGCAACCCCTACAAGGCCTATGCGCTGTGCGCCCAGGCCTTCTATCCCGCCATCGCCCCGTCGGGCCAGGTCAGCGCCGGCGCCCACGTCGACCCGACCGCCGAGGTGGGGGAGGGCACAGACATCGCCGCCGGCGCGGTGGTGGAGGCGGGGGCCGTCATCGGCGTCCGGTGCCGCATAGCGGCCAATGCCACCATCGGCCGCAACGTGCGGATTGGGGACGATTGCGTCATCGGCGCCAACGCCTCGCTGACCCATTGCATCCTGGGTTCGCGCGTCACGATTTATCCTGGCGCCCGCATTGGCCAGGACGGCTTCGGCTTCGCCATGGATCTGGCGGGTCATGTGCGCGTGCCGCAAATGGGCCGCGTCCTCATCGAGGATGACGTGGAAATCGGCGCCAACGCCACGGTGGACCGGGGCGCCGGGCCCGATACGGTCATCGGCCGGGGCTGTATGATTGATAATTTGGTGCAGATCGGGCACAACGTGCACCTTGGTGCCGGCTGCGTCATTGTTGCCCAGGCGGGTATATCGGGCAGCACGAAGCTGGATCACCATGTCGTGCTGGCGGCGCAGGCCGGTGTGACGGGGCATTTGAAGATCGGCGCCGGCGCCCAGATCGCGGCGCAAAGTGGCGTCATGCGCGATGTGGCGGCGGGGGAAAAGGTCGGCGGTTCGCCGGCGGTGCCCATGCGCCAGTGGCTGCGCCAGGTCGCGGCGCTGGGCCGTCTGGTACGGGGCAAGAATGGACAAGGTGACGGACGTGACGACTGAAGAGCAGAAGGTTTCTGGGAAGGTGCCCGACCTGGACATCATGCGGATCATGCAGATGATCCCGCACCGCTATCCCATGCTGTTGATCGACAAGGTCGTCGACATCGTGCCGGGTGAAAGCTGCACGGGCATCAAGAACGTCACCATCAACGAGCCGTTCTTCACCGGCCACTTCCCGCAGAAGCCCGTCATGCCGGGCGTGATGATCGTGGAGGCGATGGCCCAGACGTCCGCCGTGCTGGTCATGCACACGCTGGGGCAGTCGGCCGAGGGCAAGCTGGTCTATTTCATGTCCATCGAGGAGGCGAAGTTCCGCCGCCCGGTGGTGCCGGGTGACCGCGTCGAGATCAAGGTCCAGAAGATCCAGAACCGCCGCAATGTTTGGAAGTTCAAGGGCGAGGCCTGGGTGGATGGCGCGACGCCGGACGGGTGGTGGAGGCGCTGCGCAGCAATGGCTTCCAGGTTAAGACCCTGGCGGGGGAGTGAGATCACCCCCGCTGCCGGGTGATCTCGATCCCGGCGGAGGCCGCGTCGGGGAAGACGTCCAGCTTTTCGACGCGCACGGTGACGCTGTGCACCCGGGGGTCGGCCAACAGGCGGTGCGCCACCGTCTCGGCGAAGGTCTCCACCAGGTTCAGGTGGCCCTGGGCCGCTAGGTCGCGGACGATCTTCACCCCATCCTCGTAGGACACCACGTCGGCGATGTCGTCGCGGCGCTGGCCCTGGCGGTCCAGGACCATCATGTCCAGGTTCACGCGCAGGCGCTGGGCTTCGCGCTTCTCGTGCTCGTAGATGCCGATGGTCGCCATCACCACCAGGTCGCGCACGAAGATGCGGG
>NZ_BACU01000183.1 GCF_000333275.1 Azospirillum sp. B4
AACCCCTGGGGCATTGGCGCGAGATCAACCCATCATGGCAGGATACGACGCTTTGATGCAATTGCTGCCAACGCGTAAATCCCATGAAGATCGGTGGCATCCCCGTCCCGGAATTAGGAGCCTCCGCCGATGTCCACCCCCACCTCCGGGCGATTGCCCATCGCCCCCGCCTCCTTCTTCGCGATGACCCTGGGCCTGGCCGAAACCGGCAATGCCTGGCGCAACGCCACCGAGCTGTGGCACGCCCCCGCCGCTGTGGGGGAGGTGCTGCAGGGCCTGGCCTTGCTGTCCCTGCTCTGGTGGGGGGTGTTGTATGCGAACAAATGGGTCAGCCACCGCCCGGCGGCGCTGGCGGAGTGGCATGATCCGGTACAGTCGTCCTTCGTAGCGCTTGTCCCCGAATCGGTCATCCTGGCGGCACTGGCCCTGCGGCCCTATGCACCGGCCCTGGCCGTCGCCGTTTTCGCCCTCGGCTCCGCCGGCAACCTGGCCTACGGCGCCTACCGCCTGGCCATGAACTGGAGCCAGCCGCGCGACCCCGCCCACACCACGCCGTCGCTGTACCTGACCTATGTCGCCAGCGTGCTGGTGAACGCGCTGGCCGCCGGCCTGTTCGGATTCACCACCCTGGGCTGGGCCCTTCTGGGCATTGGCGGCCTGTCCTGGCTGGTGACCGACAGCGTCGTCACACAGCAGCTGTTCGTGGGGGGGCTGGCGGCGAAGACGCGCAACTTCATGGGCATCTACATGGCCCCACCGGTGGTGGCCTTGGCGGCGTACCAGGTGCTGTCGGGGCCGGAGGCCAGCACGGCCATCGTCTACGCCCTGCTGGGCTATGCGCTGTTCGTCACCGCCGGCCTGGCGATGGCCTACCGCTGGCTGCGGGAACAGCCCTTCGCCCCCGGCTACTGGGCCTATACCTTCGGGGTCGCCACGCTGGCGCAGGGCCTGATGATTCTCACACCCCGGGCGCACACCCCCGTCATCGCGGTCCTGGCCGCGCTGTTCCTGGCCGCCACCACCCTGCTGACCTTGGCGGTAGCCGCGGGCAGCGCCGCCCTGCTGGCGCGGCGGTCCTACTATCCCACAGCCCAGCCGGCCCCCGCCTTGTCCGCTCTATGGCCGAATGATGGTTTTACTGGTCCTTAACAACGATTCACTGCGCATTTTCCCGTGGTAGCGCCACCATCGGTTCCAGGCCCCCCCCCCGCCCAGGCGGAGGGGGCCACCTCTGCTATTGACCAAAAGATTGAAAACAACTTGAGTTTTGCACGCGATATCCCGCTTTATGGGGTTAAGAAAGGACCCCATGCAGATCACCAGCACCAGCTTCCGTGACGGCGGCCGCCTACCCGACGCTTGCGCCTTCGCCGTCTCCTCCGCCACCGGCCGCGTCCGCCCGGGGCCCAATCGCAATCCCCATGTCGCGTGGAGCGATCCGCCGGCGGGAACGCGGTCGTTCGTGCTGACCCTGCATTGCCCGGACGCCCCGCATCGCTGGAGCGACGCCAACCGTGAGGGCAAGACGCTCTCGGCCGATCTGCCGCGCGTGCCCTTCCATCACTGGATCCTGATCGACCTGCCCGCCCGCCTGCGGGAGATCAAGGAGGGGCGGCACAGCGCCGGCATCACAAACCGGGGCAAGCCCGGCCCCATGGCGCCGGAGGCCGGCGCCCGCCATGGCCTGAACGACTTCACCATCCTGTTCCTGGAGGATCGGGCACGGACGGGCGACTATTACGGCTATGACGGCCCCTGCCCGCCCTGGAACGACAGCATCTTCCACCGCTACGTCCTGACCATACACGCCCTGGACGTGCCGCGCCTGCCGGTGGTGGGGCCGATCAACGGCACCTCCACCATGCTGGCCATGACCGGCCATGTCCTGGGCCGGGCCAGCATGGTGGGCGGCTATTCGCTGAATCCCGCGCTATTGGGCACCACCTGACGCCCTTCCATCTGAAGCGATCGCCCCCTAGGGGGCGGTGTCCATGACAACGCTGGTCGCGGCGCCACCGCGCAGGGGGTAGAGGGCGGCCAGGCTGAGCACGGCGGCGCCGGCCAGGTATAGCCCGACATAGGGCAGGCCGCCCGACTGCGCCAGGGACTGCGCCAGCACGGGCGCGATGCCACCGCCCAGGATACCGCCCAGGTTGAAGGTCATGGAGGTGCCGGTGTAGCGCACCCGCGCCGGGAACAGGCTGGGCAGCCAGGCGCCCAGGGGCCCATAGACGAAGCCCATGACCAGCAGCGCCAGGCTGAGGAACAGGCCGACGATGGTCAGCGAGCCACTGGCCATCATGGGCGCCAGCGCCAGCCCCACGCCCACGGTCATGACGCAGCCCGCCATCAGCACGCGGCGGGGGGACGCCAGGTCCGCCCACCAGCCGGCGCCCACGATGCCCAGGCCCAGGAACAGGATGGCCCCCAACTGCACCCCCAGGAAGGCCGTGCGGCTGTAGCCCAGCGCGGTGGTGCCGTAGCCCAGCGCGAAGGCGGTGGCCAGGTAGAACAAGGCGAAGCAGGCGATGGCGGCGAAGGTGCCGCCCAGGGTCTGGCGGGGATAGTCGCGCGCCACCTCGGCCAGGGGGACGGAGGGGGGCGGCGCCTCCTCCAGCGCCTTGGCGAAGGCCGGCGTCTCCGTCAGCTTCAGCCGCACCCAGAGGCCCAGCAGCACCAGCACGGCGCTGCCCAGGAACGGCAGGCGCCAGCCCCAGTCATGGAACTGCGCCGGGGTCAGGAACGCGCCCAGCACCAGGAACAGGCCGTTGGCGGCGATGAAGCCCACCGGCGCCCCGATCTGCGGGAACATGCCATAGCGGGCCCGGTGGCTGGGCGGCGCGTTCTCCACCGCCAGCAGCACGGCACCACCCCACTCCCCGCCCAAACCAAAGCCCTGGCCGAAGCGCAGCACGCACAGCGCCAATGGCGCCAGCCAGCCGATGCTGTCGTAGGTGGGCAGCAAGCCGATCAGCACCGTCGACCCGCCCATCAGCAGCAACGACGCGACCAGCGTGGACTTGCGCCCCACCCGGTCGCCGAAATGGCCGAAGACGATGGAGCCCAAGGGCCGCGCCACGAAGGCGATGCCGAAGCTGCCGTAGGACAGCATCAGTTGCGCCGAGGGGGACGCGGCGGGGAAGAACAGCGGCCCGAAGACCAGCGAGGCGGCGGTGGCATAAATGTAGAAGTCATAGAATTCCACCGCCGTGCCCACCAGGCTGGCGATCAGGATTCGCGCCGATGAGGGTGCGCCCGTTGGTGCCGACATCGCTTTTTCGCCCCGCTTTTCCCCCGCACCCCTTCACCGGGGCGCATTTACTGGTCCATCGGGTATGGCGGCGGCGGCGGCCAGGGTCAAGCGCGACCCTCAGACAGGGCCGCAAACACGCCCATTGACATAAGTTATGATATATAACAGTGTTGCATTAGCACGGTTCGCAGAAGGCCGGGACGGGGAGCACACCATGGGACCAAATGGCCGCGGGGCATCGCCCCTTGCCGCTTACCGCCATCCTCATGCCCACCCGCCGGCGACCGACGGGCCATGTCCGGCCCAAGGCGCGGACGCCATCGGCACCGCATCCAAGCCATAAGGGACCGCCCGATCAAAGAGGCGGCCCAATAAAACGCACGGGAGGATCACGAGAATGGTAAAGTATGCTTTCCATCGCACGTCAGCCATGGCCGCGACAGCCATAGCCTGTTGTCTCTCACCCCAAGCCTGGGCCCAGACGGTTAGCGACACGTTGGATGAAATCGTGGTGACGGCCGAGCGCCGGACCGAAAACCTGCAGAACGTGGCCATCGCCGCCACCGCCATCAGCGGCGACAAACTGGCGGAAAAGGCGGTCACCCGCCTGTCGGACCTGCAGTTCGCGTCACCCGCCCTGACGGTCACCGATGCCGGCCTGACCCAATCCGTCAACATCCGCGGTATCGGCCTGGCCAGCGGCTCGCCCCAGGTGGCCAACGGCGTCGCCACATATGTCGACGGCCTGTTCCAGCCGCCCATCGTCACCACCAACAGCTTCTACGACATCGCCAATGTGGAGGTGCTGCGCGGCCCCCAGGGCACCCTGGTGGGATCGAACTCCACCGGCGGCGCCATGTTCATCACCAGCAAGAGTCCCACGACGGACCAAGTGGAAGGCTATGGCGAAGTCGCCTATGGCAACTACGCCACGGTGGCCACGCAGGGCGCCATCAACATACCCCTGACCGACACGCTGGCCGTGCGCGTGGCCGCCAATCATCGTGAGCATGACAGCTACTACGACGACGTCGGTCCCTATCACAACCAGCCCGGCGGCCTGAACGAGACGGACGGCCGCCTGGGCGTGCTGTGGCGCCCAGGCGCCTTCCAGGCCCTGCTGAAGGTCGAGGCGGCCAACAAGAACACGGGCGGCTATGCCTATCGCCCCATCCAGGGCACGCAGTACGCCGCCGACGCGGTGCCCGGTATCCGCAACCTGGACTACAACGCGCCGACACTGAATTCGGAACGCGCCATCATCAACAGCCTGGAACTGCGCTACGAGTTGGAGGACGGCATCACCTTCCGCTCCTTGAGCGGCTTCCAGAACAAGCGCATCAATAATCTCTACGACAGCGATGCCACCACGGCGGCCACCCAGACCGAGCAGCAGTACGTGCGCGAACGGGAATGGACCGAAGAGGTCAACATCCTCTCGCCCACCGATGGCGCCTTCAACTGGATCGTCGGCGGCTATTACCAGCGCAACAAGATCGACGTGGACATCCTGAACCAGGACGCCGGCTTCCCCACCAACATCGGGACCAAGAACAACAAGCTGACCACCGGCGTGTTCGCCCAGGGGGGCTACAAGATCACGCCGGACCTGGAGCTTCAGGTTGGCGCCCGCGAAAGCTGGTTCCATGTGACCGGGGACGGCGGCGTCTACATCGGACGGGGCATCCCCGGCTTCCCCGCCAATGGCCTGAAGGTGGCAGACACCGCCGGCCGGCATGACGACAGCATGCCGACCGGCAAGGTGGCGCTGAACTGGAAGCCGGACGCCGACACCTTGATCTACGCCTTCGCGGCGCGCGGCTACAAGCCGGGTGGCTTCAATTCCTCCACCTCCGAATTCAGCCCGGAGACGGTGTGGGACTATGAGGTGGGGTGGAAATCCACCCTGCTGGACGGCCACCTGCGCACGCAGCTTGGCGCCTTTTACAATGATTACAAAGGTTTCCAGTTCGGCCGTATCGACCTGACCAACGGCCAGAACGGCGTCACCAACCTGTCCAACGCCACCATCAAGGGCATCGAGGGCCAGGTGCAGGCCAAGTTCGGCGGCCTGGGCGCCGACGCCGGCTTCGCCTATGTCGACAGCCAGCTGGGGTCCGTCACCGTCGTCAACCTGCGCCTTCTGCCGTCGGGAACCTTGGGGCCGCAGTGCCCGGCCGGCACGCCCAGCAACCCGCCCACCTGTTTCGACTACACCTCCTACCTGCGCACCGGCGGCGGGGGGCCCAACCTGTTCTCGCCCAAATGGACCTACAACGCCGGCGTCGACTACACCGTGGAGTTGCCGGGCGGCATGACCTTGACGCCCCGGCTGAACATCGCCTACGTCGGCCCCAGCTACACCGACATCCTCTATTCCCGGGTCACCGACTACATGGCCGGTCGCACCCTGCTGTCCGCCCTGGTCACGCTGAGGTCGGGCGACTGGACGGTGGAGGCCTACGGCACCAACCTGACCGACCGCAAATACGTCACCGGCCAGTCCGGCAACAATGAGTTCTATGGCGCGCCGCGCGAATACGGGCTGCGCCTGCATCGCGACTTCTGACCCCGCCCGCAGACGGAGACCACGCATGCCATCCTGTTCCCACACCCTGGCCCTGGCCGCCGGCGTCAGCCTGCTGGCCCTGGCCGCCGGCGCCCACGCGGCGGAACCCGACCTGAAGGGCCGCTGCCTGGCGCTGACCCAAGCCATGGCGGGCCACTGGCCGGACGCCAGCACCCGCATCACCGAGGCCATACCCCAGCCCGCCGGCCCCATCACCTTACCCCCCATGATGCCGGGCGCCCCGGGCACGCCGGTACAGTTGCCGGAGCATTGCGAGGTTTACGGCATCCTGCATGAGCGCGCCGGGCTGGACGGCCAGGCCTATGCCATCCGCTTTCACCTCCGCCTGCCGGCCGCCTGGAACCAGGGCTTCTTCTTCCAGGGCGGCGGCGGCACCAACGGTGACATCGGCACCGCCATCGGCCCCACGGGATCGGACACGCCACCCGCCCTGGCGCAGGGCTATGCCGTGGTCAGCCAGGATTCAGGCCACGACAACCAGCGCAACATGGACCCGACGCACGGCGGCACCTCCGCCTTCGGCTTCGACCCCCAAGCGCGGGCGGACTACGGCAACGCGTCGCTGAAGCCGGTGGCGGACGCGGCCAAGGCGCTGGTGGCCGCCTTCTATGGCGCGGCGCCCCGCCGGTCCTACTTCGTCGGCTGTTCCAAGGGGGGCGAGGAAGGCATGGTCTTCGCCCAACAGCATCCGGAGGAGTTCGACGGCATCCTGGCCAGCGCCCCCGGATTCGCCCTGCCGCGCGCCGCGCTGTCCCAGGCCTGGGATGTCCAGGCCTTCGCCCCCCTGGCCAAGGGACCAGATGGCCAACCCAGCTTCGCCCAGTTCGCCACCGCCTTCAGCGATGCCGACCTGTCCCTGGTGCGTGACGCGGTGCTGGAGGCCTGCGACGCCGATGACGGCGCCAAGGATGGCATCGTCGGCACCTTCGCCCAATGCACCGCCGCCAAGGTGGCCCCCAGCCTGAAGGCCCGCACCTGCGCGGGCGCCAAGGCCGATGGCTGCCTGACCACCGCCCAGGTCACCGCCATCACCCGGTCCTATGGCGGCCCCCGGACCAAGGCGGGTCAGGCGCTCTACAGCGATTGGCCCTGGGACGGGGGCGTGGACGCCCCTGGCTGGCGCATCTGGAAGCTGGGCGTCGCCGGCAAGGTCCCGGCCCTGAACGTGGTGCTGGGCGGCGCCTCGCTGGCTTCCATCTTCACCACCCCGCCCACCGCCCTGCCCCCGGATCCGCAGGCCCTGCTGCGCTGGCAACTGGGGCTGGACATCGACCAGGCGGCGGGCCTGCTGACCGCCACCAGCCCCACCTTCCCCCGCAGCGCCTGGCAGGACGTCTCCGCCCGGTCGCCCGACCTGTCGGGCCTGAAGGCGCGGGGCGCCAAGCTGATGGTCCCGCACGGCGCCTCGGACCCCGTCTTCTCCATCAACGACACCATCGCCTGGTGGAAGGAAGTGGACGCCAGGGAAGGCGGCAAGGCCGCCGATTTCGCCCGCGTCTTCCCGGTGCCGGGCATGAACCACTGCGCCGGCGGACCGGCCACCGCCCATTATGACGCCTTCGGCGCCCTGGTCCGCTGGGTGGAGCAGGCGCAGGCGCCAGACCGCATCGTCGCCACCGCCGGACCGGACACGCCGTGGCCCGGCCGTACCCGGCCCCTGTGCGCCTACCCCAAGGTGGCCAGGTACAAGGGCGCGGGTGACCTGAACAGCGCCGACAGCTTCGAGTGCAAGCTGTAGACCCTCACGCCGCCTCCGGGGCCACGGCCTCGGGGGCGGCCTCTTCCCGCCGGTGGTGCCGGCCCACGCACAGGGCCACGCTGGCGACCAACGCCACAATGGCCACGCACTCCAGCAGGGTCGGCCAGCGGGCGTCCCACAGGAAGCCGTACAGCAGCGCGAACAGCGTCTCGAACAGGATCATCTGGCCCATCAGGGTCAGGGGCAGCAGGCGGCTGGCCCGGTTCCAGAGGGCGTTGCCCACCACGCTGGCGCCGATGGCCACGCCGGTGCTGACACCCCAGAACAGGGCCCAGTCGCCCGCCGCATGCGGGGTGGCATCCATCAGGAAGGCCGGCACCGCCAGAACCAGGGCCAGGGCGCCCGTGGCCACACCCGTCAGCAGCGACCAGTCGTGCGCCGACACGGCCGGAAGGCGCGCCAGCCAGCGGCTGTTCAGCACCGCATAGAAGGTCCAGGACACCAAGGCGCCCGCCGCGCAGGCCAGGCCCAGCAGGCGCCCGCCCACCGTGGTGTCACCTTGCCCGCCCCGGCCGGCCACGTCCACGCCAATCAGCAGCACGCCGATGACCCCCAGCGCCAGCGGCAGGGCCAATGCCCGCAACGGCACCGCGCCTTGCTCCCGGCTGCCCACCAGGGTGACGGCCATGGGCAGCAGGCCGATGACCAGCGAGGTGGCGGCGACGCCGGCAAGGTGCACCGCGCTGGCGACGAAGACGTAGTAGATGATATTGCCCAGCAGGCTGAGGCGCAGCAGCGCCAGCCATTCCGCCTTGCCTATCCTGGATCGCCCCGCCTGAGGCCAGAACACCCGCCAGCGCGGCAGGATCAGCACGCAGGAAACCAAGCCGTACAGCAAATAGCGGGACGCCGAAAGCTGCAACGGCGAGAAGGCGTGCAGCACCCGTGGCCCCAGAAACACGGTCCCCCAGAACGCCCCCGCCAGCACCCCGCAGCCGATCCCGGCCAAGATGGCCCTGTCCGTCCGCATCACCCTTCCTCCTTACACCGCGCCCAGGATGGCGATGGGGACGGGGTGCCTATAGACGGATCCTCTCATTGTTTGGACCGGGGCTACTGTCGTTTAGGGATAGTCTTGCCGAGTGTGCAAAACCGCCAACACCTCAATGTGCGTGTCCAGCACTTCATAAATCACGACATAATTTGGATGGGCGACGATCTCTCGCGTACCTGGCACACGACCCGGCCGAAAAATATATGGATGGCCGCTGCGGGAAGGACCGCGTCCTCGATAACCTGCCGCATTCGACGGGCCGCGAAAGGGCTGCGCTCCGCGATGAATTCAATGATGCGCGCCAGATCATTCCGGGCCGAATCACGCCAGGAGATGACCAGCATTGGGTTAGCTATTCCGACAGTGTGGAATTGCGCTTGGCCATCCGCTCTTCCGCAACGCGAATGATCTCATCCATTTCTGCCATGACGGCGTCATGAGGAATGGATGGACGACCATCCTCTCGGCTGGCCCGCACCTTTTCCCGGAACCAGCGGTCATAACGGGCCGCAGCCTCATCAGACTCATGCTCCGACACGATGGGGGATAAAGCGCTCATATGGTCACGATACCACTATTCCACCTCGAACGCAGGTGGTCTTTGAGCCTGCCCTCTGACACCCCGCCCGTGCTGGCGCCGGTACGCGGCCGGTGTCAGGCCGGTGGCGCGGCGCAAGGCGCGGGTCAACGCGCTCTGGTCGGCATAGCCAGCCTGGTAGGCGATCTGGGCGATGGACAGGGTGGTGGCCGCCAGCTGGTCCATGACGCGTTCCAGGCGCAGGGACGCCACATAGGCCTGCGGCGTCTGGTCCAGTTCCTCCCGGAACAGGGCATGCAGGCGGCTGGCGCTGAGACCGGCCACACGCGCCATGGCATCCACCGTCCAGGGATGTTCGGGGGCGGCATGCAGACGGGCCAGCAGGGCGTTCAGGCGGGAAAGGGGCCTCGCCGGTTCCGCCATCAGCGTATCCAGCAGCAGCGGCGTCCAGTGCCGGGCGACGGCGTCCAGGTCCCGGCCGGCGTCCCCAGCCGTCAGGTTGATGAAATCCACCAGCCGGCGCACCGTCGGCGTCAGGGGCAGATAGATCTGGCGGCCCAGCCGGTCCAGCGTCCGCTCCGTCGGGGCGCCGGCCGCGCCATGGCCGGCGCAATCCACGATCAGGAAACGATTGTCGCCCTTGGCCGCCTGGCAATGAACGGTGTCCGGTAAGACGAAGGCGGCGACCCCCAGGTCCGCCCGGCCGCCCCGGCCGTCGATTTCCATCTCCAGCGTGCCCAGCACCGGCAGCACGATTTGGGCGTGCCCGTGGGTGTGGCAGAACCCGTCCTCTGCATACCGGCGGTAACTGAGATGGCTATCGGTCGGGGTGGCGGTCATGGGCTGGCATCCGGGTGGGCACGTCCCGCATGGTGTCACGGCTGCCGCCCAGGGGGAAGCGCCCCGGCAGACCCATCCAAGGTGCGCAAAAGGAATGTCAGCGACCTGAAAGGCCGCGACGTTTCCAGACAGTCAAAAAGGCCACCCTGAACCAGTGAATGCTTATTTAGCGGCGGGACAGCAAACAAAACATACGCAGTTTGACGTATTAGGATTTGGCATCCCCACCCTCATCCTGCCTGCGAAGCCGACGCCCGGGCACACGCCCCGGGATCGATAACGGCAACGGGCCATAAGGATGGGGAGTACATCATGTCGGGCATCACCAAGACAATTCGCGGCCGCCTGCGCGCCGCGTTCCTGACCACGGCCATCGCCCTGCCCGCCCTGACGGCGCACGCGGGGGAAACCATTTCCGCCGGCGGCGACAAGTCCATCACCGTCGGCCTGGGCGTGCGCGCCAGCTTCACCAGCGTGGACGACGGGGCGCCGGACGGCACCTCCCGCTCCGCCGATTTCAACCTGGACAGCGTGCGCCTGTACGTCAGCGGCCAGCTGACCCCCATGATCAAGGCCACCTTCAACACCGAGCGCGATGGCAACGGCCGTATCGAGGTGCTGGACGGCTACGCCCAGTTCGAGCCGGCGGACGGCATCAACCTGTGGGTGGGCCGCATGCTGCCGCCCAGCGACCGCGCCAACCTGGACGGGCCCTACTATCTGAACACCTGGGCCTATCCCGGCACCGTCTCGCAGTACCCGGCCAAGTTCGCCGGCCGCGACGATGGCGCCACCGTCTGGGGCAAGCTGCTGGACAAGAAGCTGGTTTATTCCGTGGGCGCGTTCGAGGGGCACAACCGCATCACCGGCGCCAGTAACCAATCCGACAACCTGCTGTACGCCGGCCGCGTCGCCTATAATTTCCTGGATGCCGAGCCCGACCCCGCCTACTACACCAGCAGCACCTATTACGGTTCCGTCGATGTCCTGACCCTGGCCTTCGCCGGCCAGTTCCAGAAGGACGGCGTGGGCACGCTGGGCCGCCGTGGCGACTATGCCGCCTGGAACGTGGATGGGCTGTTCGAGAAGAAGCTGTCCGGCATCGGCGTGGTGACGCTGGAAGGCGCCTATTACCAGTACGACACCGGCGGCGTGGCCGATGTGCCGTCCAGCTTCGGCGGGGCCGCCGCCACCGACAATGTCGGCGGCCTGACCCAGGGCAAGGCCTATCTGATCGGCGGCGGCTTCCTGTTCCCGGCCAAGGTTGGCTGGGGCCAGTTCCAGCCCACGGTGCGCTACCAGCATTTCGACGCCGACCTGACCGGCATCTCCACCAGCCAGACCGACCTGGGCGTCAATTACATCATCGACGGCCACAACGCCCGCATCAGCGCCGAATACGTCATCACCAGCACCACCGGCAAATCCGACGGCAACGCCGTTGTGTTGGGCGTCCAGCTGCAGTTCTGACTTTGCAGAGGTTCCCTCAAGCGCCGGGCGCGGCCATCCGGCCGCTGGGCTGCCTCAGTTTCCAGTCCACTGCGTTCCCCGGAAACTTCCGGCGGATGCGGTCGCATCCTACAGCGGCATGAGGTCATCCTCATGCCGCTGGAACCACGCCCATACGTCAAACGCCCCATGGGGCTAGCGGCACCCCCGCCCGTATCCTGCCGGTGGCGGCTAGCCACCCTGCCCCATGGCCGGGCCTTGCCCATCCAACTTGTTTCGGACGGACAAGGTCCTGGGGCTTCCTTACAGCCCCGCGATCGGTAAAGTCGGTCGCGGGGCCGCCTCTTGGAAGCCCTCTTGCAACAGGGGCGGGGATGATGGGGGATAGCGGTGCCGCCAAGGGGGCAGGCAGCATGAGCGCGCGGCAGCGGATCGTCAGGGAACGGCGCCAATACAACCAGCTGGCCGCCAGCCAGACGCTGGAGGACTATGCCCTGCGCTTCACCGCCACGCGGGCGCGGCGCTGGTCGTCCTTCCGCGTGGCCAACACCGCCTTCGGCGCCATCAGCTTCCTGGCGTGCGAGGCCATCGGCGGCAGCGCCACCTTGACCTACGGCTACGCCAACGCCAGCGCCGCCATCCTGGCCGTGGCCGTGCTGATGTTCCTGGTGGGCCTGCCCATCACCTATTATGCCGCCCGCTATGGCGTGGACATCGACCTGCTGACCCGGGGGGCGGGCTTCGGCTATCTGGGCTCCACCCTCACCTCGCTGATCTACGCCAGCTTCACCTTCCTGCTGTTCTCCATCGAGGCCAGCATCATGTCGGCGGCCCTGCAGATGGCGCTGGGCATCCCCCTGTGGCTGGCCCATATCGTCAGCTCGCTGGTCGTCATCCCCATCGCCGTCTATGGCATCCGCCTGATCAGCCGCATGCAGCTGCTGACCCAGCCCATCTGGCTGCTGCTGCAACTGGCACCGCTGGCCTATCTGGCACTGAACCAAAGCGGCGACCTGGCCGCCTGGCGACAATTCCCCGGCGCCCTGGGCCACGCGGATGGCCATATCGACCCGCTGCTGTTCAGCATGGCGGCCAGCATGCTCCTGTCCCTGCTGCCCCAGATCGGGGAGCAGGCGGACTATCTGCGGTTCCTGCCCACCCTGCGCAAGACCGGCCGCTGGGCCTGGTGGACGGCCCTGATCACCACGGGGCCAGGCTGGGTCGCCATGGGCGGGCTGAAATTGCTGGCGGGATCCTTCCTGGCGGTGGTGGCCCTGCGCCATGGCCTGTCGGCGGAACAGGCGACCCAGCCGACGGACCTGTTCTACATCGCCTTCCAGGAAATGCTGTCGTCGCCCACCGCGGCCCTGGTGCTGACCGGCGTGTTCGTCGTGGTCTGCCAGATCAAGATCAACGTCACCAACGCCTATGCCGGGTCCATCGCCTGGTCCAACTTCTTCTCCCGCCTGACGCACAGTCACCCCGGCCGCGTCGTCTGGCTGGTCTTCAACGTCATCCTGGCCCTGATGCTGATGGAACTGGGCATCTTCCGGGTGATCGAGGGCATCCT
>NZ_BACU01000182.1 GCF_000333275.1 Azospirillum sp. B4
CCCCATTGCCGCAACAGCCCGAATAGGCTCAGGACGTCAATGATAAGGAGATCGATGGAAACATGAAGGCGTGATCCCTGGCCGTCATGGCTGAGTTCTATCCGGAACAGCGGCCAGCAGGTCGGGTCGAACACCTCATGCGCCATCCGTTCGCGCAATGTCGCCAGGCAGGCGGCGCCGTCGGCCGCGCCACGCCAATCGTGTTCGACGATGCGGATGGCGGGGACCTCCGGCTGGACCCGCTGGCGGGCGTCGGCGGTGAACACCGCGCGCAACATGTCGTGGTCGCGGACCAGCCGGTTCCAGGCGGCGGTGAGACGCCCGCCATCCAGCGGCGTATCGGACAGCAGTTCCCAGTAGACGTGACAACCCGTGCCGCCCAGCGGCACCGCCGGGCTGCGTCCGACGAAATAGGCCAACTGCAGATCGGTCAGCCCGAACGGTTCGGCCGCGTTGGCCGGATCCGGCGAGATATCCTGGCCCGACGGTGTTGGGGGCCAGGATCCGATCGGTGCCGCGATCGTAAACGGCCAG
>NZ_BACU01000181.1 GCF_000333275.1 Azospirillum sp. B4
CCTGCTGACCACCGACCAACTGGCCAGCCTGGACACCACCCACGTGGCGGCGCTGACCTCCAGCCAGGTGGCGGGCCTGACCACAGCCCAGGTGGGCGCCCTGGACACCGGCCAGGTGGCCAGCCTGACCACCAGCCAGGTCGCCGGCCTGACGGCGGCACAGGTCAAGACGCTCAGCACCGACCAGTTGAACGCCCTGTCCACGGCCGACGCCCGCGCCCTGACGGCGACGCAGTTGCAGTCCCTGTCCACGGCACAGCTGTCGGGCCTCAGCACCACCGTCCTATCGGCGCTCAGCAACACGCAGCTGAGCAGCCTGTCGGCATCCCAGGTCCAATCCCTGGGCAGCGACCAGCTGAACGCGCTCAGCACCTCCCAGGTGCGCGGCATGTCGGCCAGCCAGGTGGCCTCCCTGACAACCGCCCAGATATCCGGCCTGGGATCGGACAACCTGTCGGCGTTGAGCGGCCCGCAGGTGGCAAGCCTGACGACCGCGCAAGTCCGCGCCATCGGCACCAGCCAACTGAACGCGCTGACCACCGCCGACATCCGCGAATTCACCGCAACCCAGGTGGGCGTGCTGACCACCGACCAGGTGTCGGCCCTGACCACGGACGACATCTCCACCCTGACAGCCGCCCAGTTGGCCGTGTTCAGCACCGCCCAGGTGGCGGCATTGGACACCGGCCAGGTGGCGGCGCTGACAACGTCCCAAGTGACGGGGCTGTCGGTTACCCAGGTGAAAGCGCTCAGCACCGATCAGCTGGACGCGCTGGCGACCGACACCATCCGCGACCTGACGCCAGCCCAGGTGGCGTCCCTGACCACCACCCAGATATCGGGCCTGAGCACCGAGAACCTGTCGGCGCTGAGCGGCACGCAGGTGACGCTGCTGTCCAGCCTGCAGATCGGGGCGCTGACCACCCAGCAGATCAGCGCGCTGACCACGGACGACATCGGCGAATTCAACGTCAGCCAGATACCGATGTTCACCACCGATCAAATCCCCGGGCTGACCACCGACCAGATCCTGGCCATGTCCTCCGACCAGGCGAACGCCTTCACCGGCGACCAGTTGGGGGTGTTCACCTCTGATCAGACGAACGCCTGGGTGACGGCCAAGTCCTGATCGAGCCAAGTCCCCCAGGCTGGACACCCTTGCCAATGGCGGACGTGACCACCGGGGCGGCGGGTCAGCCGGCGGCCAGGCTCCACAGGGCGCTGCCGGCCACCAGGGGACGGTCGCCGTCATGCACCCGCACCTCGGTCACCAGTTGCGACCAGTTGCGGCGGATCAGGCGGGCCTCCCCCTGCACCAGGGTGCCGCGCGGGCCGCTGCCCAGATGGTTCAGCGACAGGTTCAGCAGGGCGGCCTCCCCTTCCGGGACGCCTTCATCGCCGATGGCGCGCAGGCAAACCAGTTCGGCGAACGCGGACAGGACGGAGGTGTGGATCTGTCCGTTGGCTGCCAGATGGCGTTCATCGGCCACGAAGGCGCGGACCCAGCCGCCGTCCCCACCCCCCCGCGCCGGCCGCCCTTCCCAGAAGGGGCCGACATGGGCGATGAAGCCGGGCGTCACCGGGCAGAGCGCCCAGCCCTCGGTGCCCACCTCCGCGCCCACCGCGTCATCCGCCATCATGCCCCGTGCCCCTTGGCGCCTACCCGTCTCAACCGTTCATCCGCGTGAATTCGCGGAAAGTGACGGCGATCTTGTCCTCGACGATGGTCACCTCGCCCCGGCCGACCGTGCGGCCGGAGACGATGATGTCGGACAGGTCGTCGATCTTGCGGTCCAATTCCACGATGGCACCGCGACCCAGTTTCAGCAGGTCACGCACCCGGATGGTGGAGGTGCCCAACACCACCGAAACCTCGACCATGGTGTCGTAGATGGCGGACAGTTCCGTGGTGCCGGACGTGGTGGAACCGCCACCGCCGAACATGGCGTCGATATCGTCCTGGTTGCTCATGGCTTCGGCCCTGTATTCGCAATCCCACCCGTGGGATACCCCGTAACATTACCATGCCCCGGCAACCATGGGAGCGGCGATTTGGACGGATCGCCCGCCGTACCGACGTCCATGCGCCGCGTGATCATATCATGCAGGCGGCGGCCAGCCCTGGCGCCTCTGGCGCGCTGGCGCCCTCCTGAGCCGGTCCCCCCCACGCGTGGGCTTCCACCCGGTTCCGCCCCCCGGCCTTGGCGCGGTAGAGCGCTTGGTCAGCCGCATCGACAAGGGCATCCCATCCGACATCCGGGGCAATGTTGGCCCGGCCGACACTGACGGTGCAGCGGATAGCCTTCCGCGGATCGATCACCAGTTGCTCCACCGCCCGGCGAATCCGCTCCGCCACCGTGGCCACGGTATCGACGTCGGCCTCCGGCAGGATGACCGCGAACTCCTCCCCGCCAATGCGACCCACGATGTCGGTGGCGCGGATGACGCCGGCGATGGCTTCCGCCACGCGCGTGATCACCATGTCACCGGTGCCGTGCCCCCACCGGTCGTTGATGCTCTTGAAATGATCGATGTCGACCATCAGCACGCCCAGCGCTTCCCTATTCTGGTGCGCCCGGGCGACCACCCGGGTCCCTTTTTCCCAAAGCACGCGCCGGTTGGCGATGCCTGTCAGCGGATCCTGGTCCGCCAGGGCGCTGAGACGCGCCTGCAGCCGCTGCCCGACCATCCAGAGGTAGCCCAAGGTCAGCGTGAAGGTGACCCCGACCCGCAACAGCAGAGCCAACGAGGACGTAGGCTCGCGCAGATCACCGATCACCATATTGCCGTGGGGCAGGACCTGCAGTGCCTCCCATCCCATCCGGGTCAGCAGCACCGCGGCCCATGCCAGATTGAACCCCGCCATGGTCCAAGCGGCGATCCGCATGTCCCGGTTCGCGTGACGCAGCAGCAACCAAGCGACACCCACAGCCAGCACGAGGCGACACCCACAGCCCAGAATGACGTTGATCGGCAGATACAGGCCCACCGCGGCGTAAATGCCGATCTTGGCGCAGGACAGCATCGCCGCCGGCACCAGCAACCAAAGCGTCCGCCGCGGCAAGTTGAGAAAGGATTGGATACCGACGAACGCCAGCATCGTTCCCCAATCCAACTGCAAATTGCCGATCAGGCTGAAGATCGGCTGGGGATGGCCGGGGGCCGGGAAAGGGGCGAGCACCATCAGCAGGCCTGCCGCCTGCACCAGGTTTGATAGGACCCAATACCAAACCGCGGCACCTGCCCGCAGGACGCGCCCCACGGGAAACAGACAGAGGACAGCGATGACATGAAGCAGAATATTGACAATGATGAGTGTCAGGATATTCATGTCGCTTCCGCCATCCCGCCCCAACCATCCCGCCCCAACGGGAAAATGATGGAATTCAGCCCCGCGATGGAGGGGGATGACGGCGCGACGCGGCGCGCGCCGGTCCATCAACCAGCCATCAATCTACCGGCCAGTACTATCATACAACTGTTCGCGGAATGGACTATACGGCATCGCCACCGGTAAATGCAGGTCTGCGAATTATACGCCCTGGTCGGCGGCCGGCCTACGCGCGGCGACGAAGGCCGCCGCCTCGCGCCAAGGGTCCAGGGTGAAGAAGCGCCGCGCCTGGCCGGACGGCGACGGCAGGACGAACAGGGCGATGCCGTCCAGGTCCAGCGCGTGCCGGCCGTAAGGCGGGTTGCCCGGCAAGCCGTGATGCCCCATCAGGAACACCGACGCCGCCGTCTTGCTGGTGAAGGCCACGGCGCCGGGGCGGAAGCGCCGCATCTTGTCCACGAACCCCGCCACATCGTAGGCGGCGGGGTCCAGGTCCACGTCGTTGCCGAACTCCGTCTTGTTCAGGTCCGTCAGGCCCAGGCCCAGCGCCGGCAGGCTGGGGTATTCCTGCGGCTTCAGCCGGGTGGGGGTCAGCCCGGCGGCGAACAGGCTAGGCCAGAACGCGTTGCCGGGCTTGGCGTAGTAAGCCTTGGCCGCCATGGAGGCGCGGCTGGGCGCCGTGCCGCAGAAGACGAGATCAAGGCCAGGTATGAGGACATCGGGAATCAGCATGGCGCAGAAGATGGGGATGGTCCCCATCCTGCGCCAGGGGTGGTTTACTCGGCCGCCAGGCGGGCCGGGGCGGCGGGGATAACCTCAGCCGGATGGGGTTCGGCATGCGCGCCCACCGTGCGGGCGATGGTGAAGAAATTGATCAGCACGCCGAAGGCCACGAACAGCAGGCCATCGATATAGCCCGCCAGATTGTCGGCGCCGGCGGCGAAGAAAATGCCCAGGACGGCCACGACGATGCCGGCGCCGCTGACCAGGACGGCGGGCAGGGTATTGGACACACTCATCTTAAGACACTCCATCAGATCAGGGATTGGTTATTGCAGGGGCCGGTTGTCACTGGGGCCGTTGTCATTGAGGCCGCCGGGGCAGCGGCTGATCATCCTCGTACAGGATGCGGGTGGCGGACCCGTCCAGGTCCTCGAACTGGCCGTCGCGCACCGCCCAGAGGAAGGCGCCGAGGCCCAGGCCACCCAGCAGCAGCGCTGCGGGAATGAGGAAAAGCAGGCTGTTCATCGGAAGCCTCCATCACGGGGTTTGAAACCGCCCAGGCGCAGGGCGTTGGCCATGACCACCAGGGAAGATCCCGACATGGCGGCGGCGGCCACCAGGGGTGTCGCCAAACCCGCCACGGCCACCGGCACGGCGCACAGGTTATAGAGCAAGGTGAAGATGAGGTTCTGGCGCACCAGGGCGCGCGACCGCCGGGCCACGGCCAGCGTCTCCGCCACCGCCGCCAGGCCGTCGCCCTGGAAGACCACGTCGGCGGCCGTCTGCGTCACGTCCACGGCGGTGGCGGGGCTGAGCGACACGTCGGCGGCGGCCAGCGCCGCGGCGTCGTTCAGCCCGTCGCCCACCATCAGCACCTTGCGGCCCTGCGCCCGCAGCGCCGCAAGGTGGGCGCACTTGTCGGCCGGCCGGGCATCGGCCCGCACGCTATCGATGCCCACCTCCGCCGCCAGGGCCTGCGCGGTGACGGCACGGTCACCCGACAACAGTTCCACGCGGAAGCCCCGGGCCTTCAGCGTCGCCACCACGGCGGCGGCGTCCCGGCGCGGCCGATCGGCGAACAGCAGGCGGCGCGGCGGCTGGCCGCACCGGGTCAGCCACAGTTCCGGGCCCGCCACCCCCTCCTCCGCCGTATCGGTCACGCCACAGAAGGTGCGGGACCCCAGGCGCACGAAACCCTGCGGGCCCAGCCAGCGCAGGCCACCGCCCGGAACCTCCACCACGCCCTCGGCCACCGGGCCGGGACCGGCAGCGCGCGCCAGCGCCCGCGACAGCGGATGGCGCGAGGTGCGGGCCAGGCTGGCGGCCAACGCCAACTCCGCCGTCGTCAGGGTAGGATCGGGCAACAGGTCAGGCCGGCCCAGGGTCAGGGTGCCGGTCTTGTCGAACACCACGGTGTCGACGGGGGCCAGCCGCTCCAGCGCGGTGGCGGACTTCAGCAGGATGCCCTGGCGCATCAGCCGGCCGCTGGCGGTCACCTGCACCGCCGGCACGGCCAGCGCCAGCGCGCAGGGACAGGTGATGATCAGGACCGACACGGCGATCAGCAGCGCCTGGTACCAGGGGACGGATCCCAGAAGGACCCAGCCCAGGAAGGTGACCAGTGCCGTCAGGTGCACGACGGGGGTGTAGGCGCGGGCGATGCGGTCGGCCAGCAGGACGTGGCGGGCCCGTCCTTGTTCCGCCGCCTCCAGCAGGCGCACCATCTCCGCCAGCAAGGTACCCTCGCCGCTGGCCGTGGCGGTCAGGCGCAGCGGTGCCGTGCGGTTGATCATGCCGGCGAAGACCTGGGCGCCGGGCGCGACGGCGAGCGGCAGCGTCTCCCCCGTCACCAGGCTGGCGTCCAGGTCGGAGACGCCGTCCGCCACCGTGCCGTCCACGCCGACGCGCTCCCCCGCCGCCACCAGGACGGTGGCACCCAGGGGCACGCGGGCGGGGGGCAGCACCTGGGGCAGGCCATCGGCCGCCAGCACCGTCACCGGCGCCTGGTTCAGGGCCAGCAGATGGGCGGCGGCGGACCGCGCCCGGCCGCGCGCCCGGCTGTCCAGGTAACGCCCCACCAGCAGGAAGAACAGCAGCATGACGGCGCCGTCGAAATAGGCATGCTCGCCATGGTTGATGGTCATCACCAGGCTCATGCCCGTCGCCAGGCAGACGCCCACGGAAATGGGCACGTCCATGTTGGTACGCCCGGCCCGCAGCGCGGCGAGGGCGGAGCGGAAGAAGGGCTGGCCCGCGATAGCCACCGTGGGCAGGGCGATCAGGGCGGACACCCAGTGCAGCAGCGTGCGGGTGGCGTCGCCCATGGCGCCGACACCGGACCAGATGGCCACGGACAGCAGCATGACGTTGGCGGCGGCGAACCCGGCCAGCGCCATGCGGCGCAACAGCATGCGCTCGTGCGCCGCCGCCGGATCGGCCCCAGCCCCGGCGCCGCCGGCGCCAAAGGGCGCCACGCGATAGCCCAGGCGCGTCACCAGCCGGGCCAAGTCCACCGCCTGGGCGGCGCTCCCGGTCCAGCGCAAGGTCAGGCAGCGGGTCGTCAGGTTGGCGCGGGCGGATCGCACCTCCGGGTGGTTGCGGGTCACCGCCGCCTCGATCAGCCACAGGCAGGCGCCGCAGTGCAACCCGTCGACGCTGAGGCGCAGCAGGCAGCTGCCGTCGGGCGCCACCGCCACGGCGTCGGGCAGGCCCAGCAGGGGGTCGGCGCCATCGGTACCGTCCGGCGCCACCGGCGGCGCCGCGGCCTCGATCGGCCGGCGGTCGTAGTAGGCGTCCAGGCCCAGGTCATGGATCAGGGTGTAGGCCCCAGCGCACCCCTGGCAGCAGAAGGCGCCCCGCTCCGTCGCCGCCCCGGTCAGAGGCAGGCCGCAATGCCGGCAGGTCAACGGAACGGCGTCGAGCGGCATGGCTGGTCCCTTATTTCACGAACAGGCGGCGGGTCAGGTGGTACCAGTCGGCCCCCTTCTCCGCCTTCAGCTTCAGATCCCACTGCCCATGCTTGGGCAAGGTCACCGAAGCCGTGTAACGGCCGTTGCCAGCCGGCGTGAAGGTCAGCGGCACGTCCGGCAGCATGTCGATGGGCCGCACCAGCCGGCCGGTCAGGGCCATGTCGTCCATGGGGGCGCCGTCACGGCTGGCGATGCGCACGGTCAGCACGCTGCCGCCCCCCGTCCCGCTGGATATGGCCGCCGGTTCGATGTCGGCGTCGAAGGTCCAGCCCAGGGCGTCCTGCTGGGCCTGCGCCTCCAGCACCTTGTTGTACTCGATACCGCGCTCATACGGCTTGGCAGTGACGATGCCGGTCCAGCTGTGCAGGGCGACATAGATCAGGATGCCATTGACCACGATCACCACGCCCATGCCGGCGACGAAGATCCAGGGGATCAGCGAACGCTTGGCCTTGGGACGATGGGGCCGGCCGGGCAACTCGATGACGGTCATGACGCTCAACTCCTCAGCAAATCGCAGCCAAAATCAGGGCTTGCCGCCGGGGCCCATGAAGACGCCCTCATAGAAGGCGGTGTGCGCGGGCGTCTGCCCCTGTTCGGTCAGGCTGAACACCAGGGGGATGGATCCTTGCGGCTTCCCATCCCGGACCAACGACGGACGCGGCAGGCTGACGAACACCCGGAATGTGGCCACGGCGTCGCCATGCACCGGCAGGGTGACGGCGTCGGCGCCATGGGCATCGCCCACGTCCTGGACCGACAGCGTCGCGCCTGGCTGCCCCAGCACCCCCAGGCTGAACGCGGACTCGCCCCGGCGCTTGTTGATCACCTTGATGGTGTAGCCGTTGCGCAGGGAACCATCGGACAGGGTGACGAACAGGGGCGCCCGGTCGCGGATCACGCTGATCGCCATGGTGGAGCGCGTTTCCAGCGCTGTCAGCATGACACCGGCCACCGCCAACAGGACCAAGGCGTAGATCACCACCCGGGCCCGCAGCAGATGATAGCGGCTGGGCTGACCCTTGGCCTTCGTCTCCTGGTTTGCCAGGGTGTCGAAGCGGATCAGGTTGGGCGGACGGTCCACCTTGGCCATGATGTCGTTGCAGGCGTCGATGCACAGGCCGCAGCCGATGCATTCCAACTGCTGGCCATCGCGGATGTCGATCCCGGTGGGACAGGCCGCGATGCACTGGCCGCAGTCGATGCAATCGCCCCGCCCCTCCCAGCTGGTGCCGGCCTTGTGCGGCCCGCGCCGTTCACCGCGCCAGGCCTCATAGGTCACGACCAGGGAGTGCACGTCCAGCATCGCGCTCTGAAACCGGGGCCAGGGGCACATGTAGGTGCAGACCTGTTCCCGCGCCCAGCCGGCCAGGATGTAGGTGGTGGCGGTGAACAGGCCGACGAAGAAATATTCCCGCGTGGTGGCATGGCCGGTCAGCAGGGCCTTGAATGCCGCGGGCGCATCGTCGAAGTACAGGACCCAGGCGCCACCGGTCGCCAGCGCGATGGCCAGCCAGGCGGCATGCTTGGCCGTCTTGCGCAGCAGCTTTTCCCGGTTAAGGGGCTGGCGGTCCAGACGGATGCGCGCGCTACGGTCGCCCTCGATCCACCGCTCCACCGCCATGAACAGGTCGGTCCACACGGTCTGCGGACAGGTGTAGCCGCACCAGACGCGCCCGGCCAGCGAGGTCACCAGGAACAGACCGACAGCCCCCAGAACCAGCAGGCCGGTGATGTAATAGACCTCCTGCGGCCAGATCTCGATGCCGAAGAAGTAGGCGCGCGGGGCCGACAGGTCGATCAGGATCGCTTGGTTCGGCGCGCCCGGCCCCCGGTCCCAGCGCAGCCAGGGCACGGTGTAGTAGACGGCCAGGCACAAGGCCAGCACGGCCCATTTCAACGTGCGGAAGGGACCGGACACCGCCTTGGGATAAACCTTGACCCGTTCGGCGTAGAGGCCGCCCTGCTGGCTGTCGCGGCTGGCCTTGATCGACTGTGGACGGCCGTCGCGGCCGGCGGCCTTGCGGTCCGGCGCCGGCCGGTCCAGCAGATCATCGTCCTGGGGATTGATCGCCATGGGTCCTTCCTCGATGCGGTTCGGGGGCCCCCTAACGGTTAGGCCACCGACGCGGATATGATCGGACCCTATGCCCCGGCTGCCCCCCTCGCCTTGCGCTAGATCAAACGCGCCGTGGCCGTCCGCCCGCCGCGACAGCAGGTCACGGGCGTGAAAACAACCGCTTGCCAATGGCTGAAAACGTGGATCAGGCAAAAGAAAACCCCCGCCGTATGGGCCACGGCGGGGGTTCCTTCGTGCGGACCAGGATGGGTCCCCAGCAGGGGTGCTTCGGGGAGGCCGTAGGGGGAAGGGTCCTACTTGCCCCCACCCAGGCTGTGCACGTAGGCAGCCAGCAGTTTCACCGTGGCCGGATCCAGGCGCTCGCTCCACGCCGGCATGCTGCCACGCCGGGCGTAGGTGATGGTCTGGACGACCGTGGCCTTGTCCCCGCCATAGAGCCAGATGGCGTCGTTCAGGCGGGGGGCGCCCACGTCGGGGTTGCCGTCACCCTTGTCGCCATGGCAGGCGGCGCAGTTGTCCGCGAACACCTGGGCGCCACGGCCGGCGGCCGTCTTGTCCGTTTCGGTGTTCGTCAGGCTCAGCACGTATTCCGCCACGTCGTTGATCTGCTCCTTGGTCAGCAGGCCATCGGCGCCGAAGCGGGGCATGTCAGAGACGCGGGAGTCGGCATTGGCGTTGCGGACGCCGTAGGTGACGGTCTGCAGGATCTGCTCCGGCGGCCGCC
>NZ_BACU01000180.1 GCF_000333275.1 Azospirillum sp. B4
CGATAGGCGTTGGCGGAGGCGGCCAAGCGCTCGTTGCGCGCCCGCCCCTTAGCCAAGGCCACCAAGGCGTTCTCGACATCCTCAAGGGCGGTCAGCACGGTGCCACGCAGGGTTATGGCGTACTGGTCACGCTGGGCCACCGCCACGTCCACCGCGGCCTCCAACTGCCCCCCCTGGAACAGGGGGACGCTGAGGGTGGGACCGAAGGACCAGCCGATGGCGGACCCCTTGGCGAGGTCCCCCGCCTGCGCGGCCGTTGTGGTGACACTGCCCGTCAGGCTGACACTGGGGTAACGGGCCGCCTCCGCCTGGCCGATCTTTGCGGTGTACTGGGCCAGGCGCCGCTCCGCCGCGCGCACATCGGGGCGGGCGGACAGGATGTCCGCCGGGATGCCGGCCGGCAAATCGGTAGGGGCCTTGGGGATGGGACCCGCCACCGCCAAGGTCTGGGTAAGCGCCGCCGGCTCCCGGCCCAGCAGGATGCCCAGGCGGTGCACCGCGGTGGCGTAAGAGTTTTCCAGCGCCTGAATCTGCGCCTCGGTGCTGGCCGCCTGGCCCTCGGCGCTGGCGGCATAGGCGGCGGCCAGCGCGCCGGTGTCGAACTTCACGCGCGTCAGATCGGCGGTCTGGCGTTGCGCGGCGGCGGTGCGCCGGGCCAAGTCAAGACGCACCTGATAGCCCCGGGCCTCGACATAATAGGCGGTGACATCGCCCACCAGGGTCAACAGCGTGTCGCGCAGGTCTTCCTCCGCCGCCGCCACGCCATAGCCCGCCGCCTCCACGGCCCGTCGGTTGGCGCCGAACAGGTCCAGTTCCCAACTGGCGTCGAATCCCAACTGGAACTGGTTCGTCACCACGCCGGTGTCGGACAGGCCGGAGGCGCCGGCGCTCTTGCTGCGGGTATAGCCGCCGGAGCCGCTGAGCGTGGGCAGAAGCGCGCCGCCAGCCTGGCGATAGGTGGCGCGTGCCTCCCGGATCTTGGCCTTGGCCGAGGCGACATCCAGGTTCCCCTGCACCGCCTGGTCCACCAGCGCATCCAGCAGCGGGTCATCCAGCCGCCGCCACCACCGCGACAGCGCCGGCGCGCCCGTGGTCGCCGCCGAACCATTGGCCCATTGGGCTGGCACGGCTTGCGCCGATGGCTGATAGTTCGGACCGACGGCACAGCCCGCCGCCAGTAAAAGAGCAAAAATGGCGGTAGGGACCATGGCGCGGGGCGTGGCGCGGGAAAGCCGCATGGCGGGCGCGCGTGCCCGTCCCCGGCCGGGCGGCAAGTGTCGTGAAGTCATGTGGACATCGGAACAGTGAACTAGACCGCCGATATACACGGGCGCCAGACGCGATTCCGTTGCCGCAAGTGGTGATTTTGTCGCTGCAGCGATACGCCGCGATGAAACCAGACATCCGCCAACGACTGGCACGGCATGCAGGGGGCCAGGCTGTCGCTAAGGAACTGGCTATGGATGTCGGGACATGGCGGCCTTGCCCGAAGGGCGGAAATAATACGCCAAGCCCAGCGCCAGCCAAACAGCCAGCAGGGCGTAGGGCCGCCAATCGGTGCCGAAGCCCAGGGCGGCGATGATGATGGCGGCCACCATGCCCAGGGCCGACAGCACCTTCACCAGGCCGGGGCTGAAACGCAGCCGGGCTTGGGCCCGCACCTCCGGATGCCGATCGGCCACGTTGTAGGCGGCCAAGCACGATCCGAAATACTTCATCATTGTCGGCACATTGATGGACAGCAGCAGGAACAGCAGGCTGTCCGGCAGGAACAGGCCGGCGCAGGACGCGACGAAGGCGACGCAGGTCGCCACATGCGGCGTGCCGAAGCGGGGATGGATGCGGCCCAGCGGTGCGGGCAGCACGCCGGTGGCGCCCATGGCGTAGAGGAAGCGGGCATAGACCAGGAAGATGGCGTTCATCGACTTGATCAGCGCCGCCACCGCCGCCGTGACGATCAGCGGCGTGGCCCAGCGGCCCAGCGTGGCCTGCGCCACGGCCAGCAGCGGCGCCTTGGACGTGCCCAACTCCTCCGCCCCCACGACGCTGAGGGCGGTGAAGGAGACGGAGACGTAGACCACCACGGTCAGCAACAGGCCCAGCGCGATGCCCCAGGGCACCACCGTCTTGGCGTTCCTGACCTCCTCCCCTACCTCGGTCGCCGTCTCAATGCCCAGGAACAGCTGGATCATCAGCGGCAGGGCCGCCAGGATGGGCGTCCAGCCGCCGGTCACCGCCTCCACGAACAGGTGGGGCTTCATGTCCGGGACGCCGCTGACCACCAGCACGGCGAACAGGGCCAGCAGCATGACCATCAGCACCGTCTGCGCCCGCGCCGCCACCGCCACGCCGAGATAGTTCAGCGCGAAGATCAGGGTGAACAGGCCCAGGATGACCGGCACCGCCGGCAGGGGCAGCGCCATGCCCAGGTAGTTCATCAGCACCCGGCCCAGGACGATCATCACCACCGCGTTGCTCAGCACCCGCAGCCAGACGATGGAGAAGGCGATGACCGGGTGGCTGAACTGCCGCTGCCACTCATATGAGGCCGCGGTGCGCGGCACGGCGGACGCCATGTAGGCGTAGACCAGCGCGAACAGCACCATGGGCAAGGCGGCCAGGCCGGCCGCCACCAGGATGCCGGCCCCGCCCACCTGGGCGGCGGGCCCGAGGACGGAGAAGATGGCGGCCCCAATGGCGGTGCCCGCTCCCAGCATCACCAGATCGATCAGGGTGACACGCTGTTTCAAGCCGGTCTGCGGGCCGGCCTTGCTGTCGCTCATGCCAAGGTCACTTCACGTCGGCGGTCAGAAAAGCGCGCACGTCGCGCGCCAGGGCGGCGCGGGCCTCGTCCCCCATGTAGGGCATGTGGCCGGAGGGATAGAGATGGGTTTCGGTGCGGTCCTGGGGAATGCCGGCATGGGCCACGGTATAGGCGGCGGAACCCAGGGTGGTCACCAGGTCATAGTAGCCGGCGCCGACCATGACCCGCAGGCGGGGGTTGCGGCGCATGGCCGTGGCCAGGTCCTTGGCGAAGTTGGCGTTGATCTGGGCGCCAGGCCCCTGGCCATAGTCCCAGCGCGCGTTCGCCGCGCGGAAGGCGATGGGCTCGTAAGCCTCCGCCACCGTCACCCCCAGGTCGTCGCGGATGTAGCCATCGAAGGCGCCGACGAAGCCTGGCACGTACTGGCCCATGGCCGGGTCGTCGGCCACCGGGTCCTTGCCGCTGCCGGCCAGCGGCAGGGTGTAGCGGCCGTCGTAGGCGCCCAGTTCCCGCCCCTCACCCGCCAGCAGCTCATGCGCGAAAGTGGCGGTGCTGATGCGCAGGTCGTTGGCCTTGATGACGGCCGGCGACAGGCCGGTCAGGCTGGCCAACTGCGCCGTCACCGCCTCACGCTCCGCCTCGGGCAGGGCGCTGCCGGTGAACAGCGCCTTCACGTAGCGGTCGGCGGCGAAGGCCTGGGCGGCGGCCACCTGGCCGGCGGCCGTGCAGCCGGCCGGCCCTTTGTGGTGATAGCAGGCGGTGGCGGCCAGCGTCGGCAGCGCCGTCAGGAACCGCGCATCCTCCCCGCCGCTGTTGGCCATGTCCATGGACTGGCCCAGCAGGATGACGCCGTTCAGCGTGATCCCGTCCATGGTGCCGGTGGACATGGGGCCGCCGGCCAGCAGGCGGGCGACGACAGCCGCCCGGATGGTGCCGTAGCTTTCCGACATCAGGAAGCGGGGCGAATTCAGTCGGCCGTTGGCCCGCAGCCAGCGCTCGATCAGGTCCACCGTCATCTGCGCGTCCTGGGCCGTGCCAAAGTATTCCTCCGGCTTGCCATCGGGCAGGATGCGGCTGTAGCCGGTGGCCGGCGGGTCGATCAGGACGATGTCGGCCACATCCAGCGGGCTGTCGGGGTTGTCCACCGTGCGGAAGGGCGGCGTGGTCGGTGGATGAACCGGGTCGGCGAAGTCCACCCGGCGCGGCCCGACGAAGCCCATGTGCAGCCAGAGGGAGGAGGAACCGGGCCCCCCGTTGAAAACGAACACCACCGGCCGCACCGCCCCCTTGGGCACGTCGGTGCGGACATAGCTGGTGGTGAAGACGCTGGCCGTGCGCTTGCCCGCCGCATTGGTCAGGAAGTTTTCCGCCACCGTCGCCCTATAGCGCAGCTTCTGCCCGTTGAAGGTGCCGCTGTGCTCGGTGGTGAACACGCGCGGCGCCGGGGCGGAAGCGGGCCCCGCGCCCGCCTCCGCCGCCAGGGCCTGGCCGGTCAAGCCAGCCAGCACAACACCCGCCATCAACGCCGTCTTCCAAGTGCCCATGGTCATGTCCTTTTTTGCCCTCAAGCGCCGGGCGCCTGCGTCCGCAGGCTTGGCTTATCCTCGATTCCCGGTCCGCTACTCTCCCCAGAAATCTGCGGCGGCTGCGGTCGCAGCCTACAGCGGCATGAACAAGCCCATGCCGCTGATAAGGAGCGTGGCTCAGTCACCCATGTCATCGTCGTGGCCGCCGCCGAACAGGCCAGGGGCGCCCAGGCTGTCGCCGGGGCCGTCGGCCGCCTTGGGTGCGGTCACCGGCGGGGCGTCGGCGAAGGGCTTGATGCTCAGCGACTGGTAGATTTCGCTGGGGTAGTAGATGGCCCCGCCCTTCATCACCAGGCGTGCCTTCTTGATGGCGCGGATGTCCTTGGTGGGGTCGCCGGCGAGCAGCACCAGGTCGGCCACCTTGCCGCGCTCGACGGTGCCAATGTCGCCGTGACCCATGTATTCCTCCGGCGACAGGGTGCCCAGGCGCAGGGCCTCGGCGGCGCTGATGCCGGCCAGGGTGTACAGCTCGAGCTCGCGATGGACGGTGAAACCGGTGACGTCGTCCGTGCCCGGCAGCAGGCGGATACCCTTGTCGTGCAGCAGCTTCAGCGTCTCCAGCACCTTGGCGAACGCCTTCACATAGGCCTGGTCGTCGGCCGGTGACTTCAGCGGCACGAAGGTGCGCTTGCGGTAGCGCTGATAGCCGATGGGCATGTTGTCCAGATAGTCGACGTCACCCGGCGGAGTCACGCCCGCACGGCTCAGCATCAGGCGTTCCAGGATGACGGCGGTGGGGTCATGGGCGATGTGCCCGTCCACCATCAGCTTCACCGTGGCCTGCACAGGTGCGGAGTTGAGGTCCAGATCGGCGGCGCGGGCCATGGCCGTGAGGCGCAGGGGCGTGCGCGTGTCCTCCTCCGGTTTCAGCAGCCAGCCCAGCATCAGTTGGTTGATGTGCGTGATCTCACTGTAGCCGTCGCGGATGACGCGGTCGGGCGTGTCGAAGGCCGGCACGTGGCCGGTGACGGTCAGTCCGCGCTTGTGCGCCTCATCCGCGATGGGCCGCACCCAGTCGGGGGTCATGGAGTTGTAGATCTTGATCTGGAAATAGCCGCGGTCGGCGTACCAGTCCACCGCCTTGACCGCGTCCGCCACCGTCGCCGGGATGATGCCGAAGCGGGCGGAATAGGGGCTGCGCCCCTCCAGGAAGCCGTTGGGCGTGATGCGCGGGCCCGCCAGTTCCCCCGCCTCGATGCGGGGCATCAGGTCCTGCAGGAAGGCGTTGTCATTGCCCATGTCGCGCGTCTCGGTGACGCCGGCGGCCAGGTAGAACAGCCCGCTGTCCAGGGTGGTATGGGAATGCATGTCGTGCAGGCCCGGCATCAGGGTGCCGCCCTGCCCGTCCACGATCACCTGGTCGTCCGGCGTGGCCCCATTCCCTGTAACCGGGTCCTGGTCGGACGGGATCACGGCGGTGACGCGGTCGCGCAGCACGACGACGGTGGAGGCTGCCCCCAGGGTGCCGGTGCGCGGGTCGAACACGTGAACGTTACGGATGCGAACCGGCTGGTTGTAGCGATGGGCCAGGGCCTTCTGCCGGTCCCGCGCCAGCGATCGCGCCACCTCCGCCCCCAGCGACTGGATGGCATGGGCCTCCTTCTCATAGCCCTGGCGGATGGCCAGCTGATGGCCGCCGAAGGTGGCGAACAAGCGGCCGGCCTTGTCCAGCAGCACATAGTCCGGCTCCAGGTTCACCCCCTCGATGCGATAGAGGGTCAGGGCCACGGCGTCCTTGCCCTGGCCCACGGTGGTGGTCTTGACCTTGACCAGGCGCATGGAGCCGGCCGGCAGCAGGGGCAGACTGTTGCCCGGCGCTTTCAGCAGGGCTCGAGCATAGACGCCCAGGGCCCAGGGGCTGTCGTCGTTGACGACGTAGAGCGGCGCCTTGGGCGCCGGCACGGTACCCTTGTCCGCCTGGCTGGCCCAGCTGGCCTGGCCGCCTTCCCATATGAAGCTTTCATTGACGCCGCCGCCCATCAGCGAGGTGCCGGCCACCGTCCAGTTGGTCGGGATGTCGCCAGCCCCGATGGTCAGCGCCTCCTTATGCTTTGGCCCCCGGCCGTTGTCGTCGACGTAATAATCGACGGTCACTGATTTGCCGTCCGTGGTGCCGGTCACGCTGCCGATGGTCTCGCCGTTCTGGATGATGACCAGCTTTTCGGTGACGGCCGCCGCCCGCGCCCCGGCCGCCATCATCACAAGCGCGCCCGCCAGCAGCGGGGTGATGGACGCCAGACGGCGGGTGGAAACGCGCTTTTTCATGCCCGGTGCTCCTGCTTTTCCCATCGGGCCGGCGGACGGCCCCTGCTTGCCGGCGCCGCTAAAGCCGCCGGACCAGCATCCCTGTATTGGGGAAAGCCTATCGCGGGCCGGGGGGATAGTTTATGCCGATGCGCGGGAATTCCCTTATCCGCCGCATAAACTATGCCTCCCAGGCCATCATCCCGGCATAAGGGTGCCGCATCAGTTCTGCGCGCCGCGCGGCGTCTGGCCGCCGCTGATGTGGCGGTCGAACCAGGCGATGATGCGGCGGTTCAAATCCTCAATGTTTTCCGCCTTCTGCAGGGTGTGGCCCTCATCGGCGTAGATGACGAAGCTGGTCTCCACGCCCATGGCGCGCAGGCCGTGCCAGAACTCCCGCGTCTGCATCACCGGCGTCTCGATGTCGCGCTCCCCGACGTGCAGCAGGGTCGGCGTCTTCACGTTACGGATTTGGCGGATGGGCGACAGCCGGTCGTAAATCTCCGGATCCTCATACGCGGACTTACCGAAGAAGGGGATCATCCAGCGGTCGATGCCGTTCTGGCCGTAATAGGAATACCAGTCCGATATGCCGGCCCCGATGGCGGCTGCCTTGAAGCGCTGGGTCTGGGTGATGGCCCACATGCCCATGAAGCCGCCGTAACTGCGGCCGTAGATCATCAGCCGGGCGTCATCGATGGGTGCCTGACTTTTCGCCGCGT
>NZ_BACU01000179.1 GCF_000333275.1 Azospirillum sp. B4
GATGGTGCCGCCCGACATATAGCCGACCAGCCCCCCCACGCCCGTGGTCTTGGAGACGAAGACCACGCCGGTGGCGTAGCTGTTGGTGACGGTGCCGGAAAACTTGCCGGCCAGCATGCCCCAGCCGGTGACCTGGGTCCCCGCCGAGGAGTTGATCATCGTGCCGTTCACCAGCCCCAGGTTGGCGACGGAACCGGCGGGGCCGATGCTGGAGAACAGGCCGACGCCGTGGGAGGTGGTCGCCCTCAGGGTCAGGTTGCTGATGGTGTAGCCCTGGCCGTCCAGCGAACCGGTGAAGACGGTGGGGGAGGCGTTGCCCCCCACCGTCGTGAACCCGATGGGGGTGAAGCCGCTGGTGGACCAAAGACCGCCCTGCACCGTGGTGCCGCTCATGTCCAGGTTCTTGGCCAGGACATAGGATGCCGTCGTGTCCATGCCCATCAGCTGCAGCTGATGGGTGTTGGTGATGGTGGTGGCGTATTCGCTGCGCAGGAACGGGCGGGTGCGGCCGTCGACCTCATACCAGTCGTTGCTGAAATCAAAGCCGACATAGGTGGCGGTGGTCAGCGTGTTCGCGGCGATGGCGGTGGCGGACACCGTGCCGGTATTGCTGCCATAGGCGACGGACAGGCCGCTGGTCGCCGTGTCCCAGAAGCCGACCGTCACCATGCCGGCATTGGAACCGACGAAGCCGCCGATGTTGGTGGTGCCGGCGCCGGCGGTGATGGACCCCGTGGCATAGGCGGCGCTGATGGTGCCGGCGTTATAGCCGGCCAGGCCACCCACGCTGTCGGACGCGGTGCCAACCGAAATGGGGGCCACGGCGTAGACGGCACTGACCGTGTTGGCGGTGTCGCCATATCCCAGCAGCCCGCCGACATACTGCACCCCGCCGCCGGCGGAGATGGTCTCATTGGCATAGCTTTGGGTGATGACGGCGTCGCCATAGCCGATCAGGCCGCCCACGCGGTTGCCGCCGTCACCCACGGTCAGGCTGCTATCGGCGTAGCTGCCGGACACGGTGCCGCCGCCGACCCAGCCGGCCAGGCCACCGACCGCCGTGGCGGCCGAGCCGGCCGTGACGGCGCCAGTAACAGAGCTGTTGGCAATGAGGCCCGCTGTCTGCGCGCCCACCAGCCCGCCCACCTTGGAAACGCCACTGCCGACGGAAACGGCGACGGCGGCGGAGGATGCCGTGACCGTTCCGCTGTTGCTACCGATCAGGCCGCCCACCGCGCTGCCGCCATCACCGGCGGTGACGGTGCCGGAGGCGGTGACGTTGCGCACCGTGCCCTGGTTCTGGCCGGCCAAAAGGCCCAGGTTGCCGCCCGTGCCGCCAAACAGCTTTCCACCGGACAGCGTCAGGTTCTGCACCAGGCCGCCGCCGCCGATGACGCTGAGCAAGCCCAGGTTGCCAGCACCGCCCCCGGCGGCGTCGACGGTCAGGCCGGTGATCGTGTGCCCCAGCCCCTCCAGCGTGCCGGTGAAGGCGGTGGGCGACGCGTTGTTGCCCGTGGCGCTGTAGCCGATGGGTGTCCAGGCGCCGGTCAGCGCCAGGTCGCTGGTCAGCGCATAGTTGCCGCTGCCGGTGATGGCGGCCAGAGCGGCCGCCGACGTGACCAGGGTATAGGCCGTGCTGTTGACCGTCAGGCTGGTGGTCAGCGACACCGGGGCGGTCACCCGGAACACCCCGCCGCTGCCGCCGTCGTTGGTCAGGACCACCAGACTGGTGCCCGACAGCGCGGCGTTGATGGACACGCCGTGATAGGCATCCAGCGTCAGGCTGTTGGCCGAGGTCCAGGTGATGCCGGCATTGACGGCGATGTCACCCAGGCCGCTGGCCTTGGTGACCCCGCCGGCGGTGACGCCGGTATATCCCACGCTGGTGTTGGTGGTCTGCAAGGTGACGCTGCCGCTGGCCAGCGCCGTCTGGATGGCGGCGGCATAGGCGGCGTTCACCGTCAGGTCGACGGGGTCCAGCAGCCAGGTGCCGCCCTTGCCCTTGGGCGCCCCCACGTCGACCGTCACGCCGTCGAAGGCCAGCGTGTGTCCGGAGGTCTCAATCGCGCCGCCGTCGCCCCACAGCGCCCCGCCCCGCGCCAGCAGCACGCCGTGGGCGGCGGTGTCCTGGCTGTTGACCGTGACCGACCCGCCCTTGCCCGTTTCGGTGGCGGAGGCGTCGATCCGGCTGGCGGCATCCATGGTGACGGAGGCCGTCTCCGCCGTGCCCACCGTGACCGTGCCGCCGCCGGTGGCGCCCTTGGCGCTCAGCGTGGCGCCCTGAAGGGTGATGGGGCCGCCGGCGTCCAGGACCAGCTTGCCCCCCTCCCGGGTGAGGGAGTCGGCCTCAATGACGCCGGTGGCCTTGATGACGCCGCCGGCCAGGACATTCAGGGCCTGCGCCGTGAGGTAGACGGCGCCGCCGGGCGCGCGGATGATGCCGCCCGCCTCGATCTGCGCCGCGACGGTGGCCGGGTCCACCTTCATGGGGGCGCCGCCATCCGGCGTCAGGGTGACGGTCTCACCCGCCGCCAGGACCACGGAGCCCAACTGCGCCTGGATCAGGCCCATGTTGCGGATTTGGGACGCCAGCAGGACCACCGAGCCATGGCGCGCGGCGATGGTGCCCTCATTAACCACCGAGCCGGTGGCCGATCCCCGGTTGAAGACCAGGCGCCCCTTCTGGAAGTCCTCGTCCGCGATGTCCATGGTGGAGGCGACCAGACCGCCCACGTCCACCGTGGCGCCGCCGCCGAACACCACACCGCCGGGATTGACCAGGATGACCGTGCCGGGCGCCTTGATGGCGCCATCGATCAAGGAGGGATCGCCGCCGCGCACCCGGTTCAGCGTCATGGCCGAACCGCTCGGCTGCTGGAAATTCACGGTGGCGCCGGCACCGACGTTGAACTGCTGCCAGCTGATGATGGCCTTGTCCGTCGATTGGGTGACGGTCATCACCGGACCAGCGGAACTGATGGCCGCCGCGCCGGATTGGACCTGCCCGCCCGTCGGCAAGGTACCCGGCGCCGGCGTGCCCGCGAGGGCCGGCAGCGTCAGCGCCTGCATCACGGACAGCATGGCGGTGCAGCCCAGCAGCCTGGCGCGCATGGGAATGTGGAACGAAAGCGCGGAAAGGCTGGCCATCATTCCCCCTAGGCCGACAACACCAGTTGCATCCAGGCACGCAACTCACGCCGCCGTCCGTCCAGGTCCAGGTTCTGGGCGGTGCGTCCGGCGTCGGAACCGATGCGGTGGGCAACGGTCGCCTTGACCTGCACGTTGCTGGCCGGCGTCCATTGGACGCTGGCGCCGACGCCCTGCAGGAAATAGTGGTTGTGGGACGACCCCACGCCTTCCCAGCCGCCCCAGGTCTCCTTGTGCTGCTCCACCCAGCCGCCGTCCCAGAAGGCGGAAAAGCGGACACTGGTGGACACCTGCTGCCCCACCTCCAGGTTCAGCAGGGCGCCCTGGTCGCCGCCGCCCTGGTTCAAGGGATAGGCGCGCACGCCGGTGGGCCCGCCCAAGGAAAACTGTTCGGAGCTATTGAGGTTCTTGGACGCGACCTGCGCCGCCAGGGTGGCCAGCATGTCCCCGCCGTGCCATAGGGCCTGCGCACGGCTGATCGACGCGCTGGCCTTGACATAGTGGCCCTGGGTGCGGGCGGTGGCCTGGTCGATGGCCTGGTTGGCGGCATTGTGCGACAGGTCGACGTTGCCGGCCTTGACCTGCACGTCAAAGGTAAAGGCGCCGCCGCCCTGCCAGTCGTCACGCATCAGCCGGTGGGCGGCCAAGGTCAACGCGCCCAGCCTGTTGGACGCGGTGACCACGTCGGCCAGCTTGTCGCTGGTCCATTTGTGTTCCAGGCCGAATGCCAGGTTCACCGGTGCCGCTGAACTGCGGAGCGCCAGCCAGCGCAGGGTCAGGGCCGCCGTCTGGGCGTCGCCGGCGGGTGTGCTGGCATTGATGTCTTCAGGGACGTCGTATTGCAGGACGGCGCCGCTGGCCTCCAGCCACAGGCCCTCATGCCAAATCGGGGCGCCGACCAGCATCTGGCCGTACTTCGACGACTGGCTCGCCTGGCCGGTGATCGCGACCTGGTCACCGATGCCCGCCGCGTCCGTCATGGTGACGATGGCCAAGCCACGCATGCCGCCGATTTCGCGCGGTGCGTTGTTGTCCACCAACGCGGTGGCCGTCAGCAGCGGCGGCTCGCGCATCTTGAGGTGGACGTCCGTCGTCCCCTCTTCCGCGCCGGCGTCCAGCACGCCCAGCGCCTGCATGCCGGGGATCAGGCCCAGGTTGGATACGCCGGTGGCGACGGCGCTGGGCCGCAGCGGTTCGCCCTGCGGGTTCTGGGCATAGATGAAATCCGCCGCCTGGTCGGCATCCAGGCGGACGTCGCTGGAGGGGTCGATCATCACCCGCCCCATGCGCGCTTCCAGCACCTGGATGGTGACCACGCCGCCTTCCAGGCTCTGGCGCGGCAACACGGCCCGGGCCAGCAGGTCATGCTGCGCGTAATAGCGGCCAATGCGGGCCGCCGCCTCGCGCAAATCTCCCAGCGTGCAGTCGCGCCCGACATAGGACGTCAACTGATCCCGCAATTCCGCTTCGGGAATGAGGGTGGCGATGATGTGAAAGCCGGTGACGCGTACCGTTTCACCCGCCTTCAGGAATTCCCCGTCGGCGGCGGGAGGGGCGAGGTCGGGCAGAGCGGGGGCCTGCGGCGCGGCGCGCGGAATATTGCGCTCAACATCACGCAATATCTGGCCCGCATCCTGAGCGTGCGACCGCTTGGCCATCGCCAAGGGAACCAGGGCCGTCGCGGCAAGTAACGTTCTCAGTATCCGCAACTGGACACCAAAATATTAGGGCTGTCGTCAGCGGAAACCATAACCCACGCCCCTTAATCAAACGTTTACGACGATGGCGCGGTCATTAAATTAATAGGTGCAAGATCCTATATATGTAGTCACGCTGACGGCACAAGCACTGTCCGGTCCCCTATCCGGAAGATTAGGACCCATCTGTTTCAGGCGGAATCATGTCCGAAATATCCGGCACCCTCCGCCAGCTTGACGCAGTCGCGGAATGGGCCGATGCGCGGCCGGGTGGTTTCCACAGTCCTTTGGTCAGCTATGCGGCGCCAGCCTCTTAAGCTTGGCGGCCATCCCCCCGATGGAATCGGGGTCAGGACCATAGGGCCGCCGGAAGCCTGGCGGATGGCGCGCACCACCACCGGCGGCACCTTGCCCGGCGCATGCCCGTCGCGGTGGCGCTCGCCCTCACACCCTGACCGGCGCGAAGGACGGTGGCCGGTCGGCGGGGTCGGCGGCGAAGCGGGGATTGGGCTTGGAACCCATCTGGAAGGTCAGCCGCCCGCCCGTCGCCAGGCTGGCATGGCTGATCCAGCTCTTGGTGTGGGCGGCACCGTTCCAGGTGACGGACTGGATATAGGGGCTGTCGGGCCCGTTGCCTGGCGCCTCCACCACCAGACGGCGCCCCGGGCCCACCGCCAGCTCCGCCCGCCGGAACAGGGGTGAGCCGAAGACGTAGATGGGGGTGACGGGGTCGACGGCGTACAGGCCCAGCGCGCTCATCAGGTACCAGGCGCTCATCTGGCCGCAATCCTCGTTACCGGCCAGGCCGTCCGGCTGGTCCTGGTGCATGGTGCGCAACAGCATGCGCACCCGCGCCTGGGTCTTATGGTGGGCGCCGGCGTAGGCGTAGAGATAGGCCACGTGGTGGCTGGGCTCATTGCCATGGGCGTACTGGCCTACCAGGCCGGCGATGTCAGGCGGCGCGTCGGCCGGCATCTCCGAACTGGTGGTGAACAGTTCATCCAGCTTGCGCTCGAACGCCGCCGGACCGCCGAACATCTCCATGTAGCCGTAAAGGTCGTGCTGGTTCAGGAAGGTGGCCTGCCAGGCATTGCTTTCCGTGAAGTCCCGCCATTTCTTCATGTGACCCATGGCGCGGGGGTCGAAGGGATCGATCCACTTGCCGGCGCCGTCGCGGGCGCGGACGAAGGTCAGGGCCGGGTCGAACACATGCCGATAGTTGCGGGAGCGTTCGGCCAGGGCACGGGCGTCGTCCCGGGCGCCGGCGCCAGCCGCCAGGTGGGCCAGGGCCCAGTCGTCATAGGCGTATTCCAACGTCCTGCTGACCGCCTCGTCCACCGTGTCGCTGGGGATGTAGCCCAGGCGCCGGTATTCGCCCATGCCCAGGGTCGCGTCCTCGAACGCGCGCTTGCGGAACGCCGGCCAGGCGGCCTTGTAGTCGATACCCTTGAAGCCCTTGGCCTGCGCCTCGGCCAACACGACCGCCGAGTGCCAGCCGATCATGCAGCCCGTCTCCCGCCCCTGCAGCGGCCAGACGGGCGGGCCGGCCGGGCTTTCCACCGCCATGCGCACCAGCCCGTCCACCAGGTCGGGCACCCGGTCCGGCTGCACCAGGGTGAACAGGGGGTGCAGGGCGCGGTAGGTGTCCCACAGCGAGTAGGTGGAATAGGTGTGGCGCCCCGCCGGCATCTGATGGATGGCGTCATCCATGCCGCGATAGCGCCCGTCGACATCGCTGAACAGCGTGGGCGCCAGCAGGGCGTGATAGAGGGCGGAATAAAAGATGCGGCGGTCGGCGTCGCTGTCGGCATCGATACGGACGCGCGACAGTTCCGATTGCCAGGCGTCACGGGCGGCAGCGCGCACCCGGTCGAAGTCCCAGCCGGGGATGTCGGCCTGCAGGTTGCGCAGCGCGCCATCCACGTCCACCGCCGACAGCCCGACCTTGACCAGCAGGGGGGCGTGGGCGGCATCGGCAAGATGCAGCGCGCACTTGAGGTTAGTGCCGGCGGCCTGGTCGCCCGCCACCGGCTGGTCATCGGAATAGAGCTGGGCCGTGGTGAAGGGGCGCGACAGCTTCAGGGCGAAATAGATATGGCGCCCGTCCGCCCACTGATGCACCCGCCGGCCGCCCACCAGGGTGTCGGTGCCCACCAGCCGCAGGCTGGCGTCGGTCACCCGGGTGGGCACGCCGTGCTTGTCCTGCATGCCGTGGTGGAAGTCGATCAGCAGATGCGCGCCGTCGCCGGTAACCCCCGCCGGGAAGGTATAGCGGTGCAGGCCGGCGCGGGCCGTCGCCGTCAGTTCGGCCGTGATGCCGCTGTCCTTCAGCCGCACGCGGTAATAGCCGGGGGTGGCCTGTTCGTCGGCATGGTCGAACCGGGCACGGTAGCCGCCCTGGGGATCCTCCAGGCTGCCCGGCTGCAGCACCACCGGGCCAACCCTGGGCACCACCAGCACGTCCAGCATGTCGCCCACGCCGGTGCCGCTGAGATGGGTGTGGGAGAAGCCCATCAGCGTGCGGTCGTCCTGGTGATAGCCGGAGCAAGAGTCCCAGCGGCCATTGTCCGTGTCCGGGCTCAACTGCACCATGCCGAAGGGCACGGTGGCGCCGGGGTAGGTGTGGCCATGCCCGCCCGTCCCAATGAAGGGATCGACCCAGCGGGCGAGGTCTTCCCCCTCTCCCTCCCGGGCCCAGGCCGCCGCCACCGGCAACCCGCTTCCGCCCAGCAAGGCCAGGCCGGCGGTGCCCCCCAGCAACGTCCGACGTGTCAGCATGATCCTCTCCTTCCCCATCGCGTCCCCGCCTGCTGGGGGGGCGCCCATGGCGCCGCCGTCCCTTCCGGGGACCGGCGGGCCCTTGTGTGCATACCTAATTCCTTGACCTGTCCCTATTCCTTGACCTGTCCGGGCAGGTCCCAAATCTGGGCGCGGCCGCCGGCCAGGCTGGCGTCCAGGACCGGATGAAGATCGAAGACGATGACCTCGTTCACCCCGACCTTGAGAAAGCTTTCCGGCACGAACAGGGTGCGCTGCGGGCCCACCGACCAATGACGGCCGAGATTGTGGCCGTTCACCCAGGCGTATCCTTTGCCCCAGCCGCGCATGTCCAGGAAGGTGTAGCCGGCCTCCTTGATCTCGAACGTGCCCCGATGGAACGCGGGGCCGTCGCCCATGCCGGCCTGGAACGCCAGGCCCGCCAGATCGTCCAGCGGCAGCCCCTCATGGCTCCAGCCCCGCAAAGGCTGGCCGTCCAGCGTCACCCCGCCGATGAGGCCCTTCTGGTCCCGGCCGATGCGCTCGCCATAATTGACGTGCCCCATGGTGTCGACCAGGATTTCCAGGCTGTCCCCGGCCTGGGCGGACAGGGTGATTTCCCGTTCGTTCAGGCGCCGGTCCAGCACGCCGACACGGCGGCCGTTGACCGACACCACGGCGTAATCGCGGACCTCGCCCATGCGCAGGATGCCTTTGGCTGCCTTGGCGAAGCGGTGGCGATAGCGCATCAGGCCGTGGCCTTGGCCCAAGGATTCCAGCGTCCGGGGGGCCGGCGCCTCCACCGGCCGTCCGAACAGGGGCGTGAGCGCCGCCGTCTCGGTCAGCCGGAAGCGGGGAATTTCCAGCGCCTTCTGCGGCGCCGGCAGGGGGGCGAACCGCTCCGCCGGCAGATGGCGCCTCATCACCTCCAGCACCGCCGTGAACTTCGGCGTGGGGCGCCCGGCCTCATCCAACAGGGCGTCATAGTCGTAGCTGGAGATGTCGGGCTGATAGGTTCCGGTCTTGCGATCGAAGTTGGCGCCGGCATCGAACCCGAACGACGTGCCGCCATGGGCCATGTAGAAGCTGACCGAGATCTGGCGGTCCAGCATCCATTTCAAGCTGTCGAGCAAGGGCGGCGCCGGCATCGCGGAATGCACCTCGCCGAAATGATCGAACCAGCCGCCCCAGAGTTCCGTGCAGATGCGCGGACCGGACGGCTTGAACGCGGCGTAGCGCTTGAACTCTTCCTCCGCCTTGTCCGTGGTGCCGAAATTGATGCCGTTGATCAGCGACGGCAGGGCGCCCTTCTCGATGACCGACGCGCCGTCCACCGTGTACAGCGCGCCGTCGAAGCCCGCCGACCGGATCTGGTCGCGCACGGCTTCCATATAGGCGCGGTCCTGCCCGAAGGAACCGTATTCGTTCTCCACCTGGGTCATCAGGACCGGTCCGCCCTTGTCGATCTCCAGATGGGCGACCTCCTGCCCCAGCCGCTTCAGCCAACGGCCGGACAGGTTCATGTAGGTGGGATCCAGCGACCGCGCCTTGACGCTTTCGTCAGGGAAAACCCAGGCCGGCAGCGCGCCGCCGTCCCATTCCGCGCAGGCGTAGGGCCCGACGCGCAGCAGGACGTGCAGGCCTTCCTCTTGCGCCAGGGCCAGCCAGGCGGACAGGTCCAGGTTGCCGGTGAAGTCATACCGCCCCGGCGCCTTTTCATGGGCGTTCCAGAAGACGTAGGCGCTGAGCGTGTTCAACCCCAGGCTTTTCAGCTTGCGCAGGCGGTCGCGCCAGTCCGCACGGGCGATGCGGGGGTAGTGCAGTTCCCCGGCCAGGATCTGCAAAGGCTGGCCGTCCAGCAGGAAGTGGTCGCCGCTGGTGGTGAACCGGCTGGTGCCGGCCCGCGCGGCGGTGAAGGGCGCCAGGGCGCCGGCGGTGAGACCGGCGGCGCCGGCCAGGAAGGTTCGGCGGGGGACCATGGCTGTCCGGTTCGTGAGATCCTGGGGCGGGGTCGCGTCAGGCGTCGGCATACGTGTCCTCCCACTCAGCGCACGGGCGCGCGCAGCAGCGCCGGCTTGCGGGCCAGCAGGTCGATCATCAATTCGCCGAACAGGGTGTTGGCCCAGGCGAACCAGGGGCGGGTGAAGTGCCCCGGGTCATCCTGGTCGAACGCCTCATGCATGAAGCCGGTACCGGCGTGCGTGGCCTTCAGCCAGGCCAGGCACTGACGGATCTCGCCATCGTCGTCGCTGGTCAGGGCGCGGACGATGATGGCCATGGGCCAGATCATGCGCAGGCCCTCATGCGGGCCGCCGATACCTTCCGCCGCCGCGCCCTGGAAGAAATAGGGATTGTCGCCGCTCCACACCCGCGCCCGGGTGCGACGGTAGAGCGGATCGTCGGCGGCACAGCACCCCAGATAGGGCAAGCCCAGCAGGCTGGGCACGTTGGCGTCGTCCATGAACAGGCGATTGCCGAAGCCATCGACCTCATAGGCCCAGATGTCCTGGCCATCCGCGTCGGACATGCGGCCATGGGCCCGCACCGCCGTCTCCACCTCCGCCGCAAGGGCCAGCGCGTCCTGGGCCAGCGCCTCCTCCCCGCCCACGGCGCGCCATAGGGGCGCCAGAAGCCGAAGGGCCGTTACCGCGAACAGGTTGCCGGGGATGTTGAAGGCGTACAGGCAGGCGTCGTCGGAGGGGCGGAACATGGCGTGGATCATACCCACCTTGCGCGTGGGAAAGCCGTAGCCGTCCAGCGCCAGGGTTTCCGTCGGCGTCTCCGCCTTGCGCAGGAAACGATAGGGGCCGGGGCCGTCCTTGCGCTGCTGCTGGCGCAAGGTGGCAACCACCAGCCGCATGGCCGCCCGCCATTCCTCATCGAACGGGGTCACGTCCCCGGTGGCCCGCCAATAACCGTGGGCCAGGCGGATGGGATAGCACAGGCTGTCGATCTCCCACTTCCGTTCCGCCACGCCGGGCTTCATCTCGGTCATGTCGTCCACCGCCCATTTGTTGGGGGTGGTGCCCTTGGGATCCGGCAGGAAGGCGTTGGCGTAGGGGTCGATCAGGATGCAGCGCGCCTGGCGATGGATCAGGCCCTGGAACACCTGGCGCAGCACGGCGTCGTTCCTGGCCAGCGGCAGGTACGGCCAGACCTGGGCGGAGCTGTCGCGCAACCACAGGCATTCGATGTCGCCGGTGATGACGAAGCTGTCGGCCTTGCCGTCCAGCCGCCCCAGTTCCACCGTCGTGTCCAGGGTGTTGGGGAAGCAGTTCTCAAACAGCCAGGCCAGTTCCGGGTCGCCAATGCCCGCCTTCACCCGCGCCAGCTCCCGCTCCACCGCCGGGCTGGACACCTTGCGCTGGGCGGGCGGCGGGCGGCGGCTGGGCCGGTCTTCCGCCCGTGCGGATATGACCGGCAAACCGCCGGCCAGCACACCACCGGCCAAGCCCAGCATCGCGTCACGACGGCTGATCATCGCGCATCCCCCCTTTCGGCCTTTCACTTCGGCCCTTTCACTTCGGTAGGGCCTGGCGGCCCTGGATGTCGACCGTCTTCTCCACCCCCGGGGTGAAATCCGGCTGCCCGCCGCCCACGAAGACCTGATAGCGCCCGGCCTCCACCGCGCGGTTGCCGGCGGCGTCCACGCCGCTCACGTCGCGCGGTTCCACCGTGAACGCCACCCGCTTGCTTTCCCCCGGTTCCAGATGAACCCGCTGGAAGCCGGCCAGCAGGCGGCGCGGCGCCAGGGTACTGGCTGGCGGGGTGACGTACAGCTGCGCCACCTCCTCCCCCGGATGGTCACCCACGTTCCTGATGGTGACGCTGGCCGTCAGCGGCTGGCCGGCGGGCAGCTCGGCCGAGGACAGCGCCAGGTCGTCATAGGTGTAGCGGGTGTAGCTGAGGCCGAAGCCGAAGGGATACAGCGGCGTGCCCTCGAAATAGCGATAGGTGCGGCCGGTCATGGCGTAATCCACAAACGGCGGCAGATCGCGGACGGAGCGGTAGAAGGTCACCGGCAGGCGGCCGGACGGGTTGTTGCTGCCGGTCAGCGTCTCGGCGAGCGCCCGGCCGCCCCGCTCACCGGGATACCAGGCCGCCAGGACGGCGTCGGCGTGGTCCTGCGCCCAGGTCAGCGCCACGGCGCTGCCGGACATCAGCACCACGACCAGGGGCTTGCCCGTCGCGGCCAAGGCTTCCAGCAACTGGCGCTGCGGCAGGGGCAGGCCGATGTCGGTGCGGTCGCCGCCGTCGAAGCCCGGCACGGCGATGCCCAATTCCTCCCCCTCCACATCCGGGGACAGGCCGACGAAGGCGACGATGGCGTCCGCGCCCTTGGTCGCTGCCACGGCCTCCGCCCGCTGCACCTCCGCCGGCGCCAGCCACATCAGGCGCACGCCCTGGTCCTGACCGCTGTGCACCAGTTCCAGGCGCAGGCGATGGGGGCTGGTGCCCTCGACATGCAGGGGCACCATCAGGTCACCGTCCTTGCCGGTGCCCGGATCGTCCAGCACCAGCCGGCCGTCGAGGTACAGGCGGATGGGATCGTGCCCCCGGCAATCGAAGCAGCGGTCGACTCGCACGGCCAGCGTGTAGTCGCCGGGGCCCGGCGGCACCAGCAGGCCGGTCCAGCGCACGGCGTAGCGCCGCGCGTCCATCCCCGGCACTGGCGGCACCTTGTCCCAGTCGAAATCAATGGTGCGGTCGGTACGGGTCAGCCGCGGTTCGCCGCTGAAATCCAGGCTGTCGAAATAGTCGCCCGTAAGGCCGGCTTCCGCCCCGCTGCCCGCCCCCGACCTCAGCGCCGTTTCCGGCACCAGCACGGGCACGCCCTCCGCCAAGGTCGAGCCTTGGGCGTAGCGCACGGCGCCCACGCCGGGGGCCATGCGCAGCGCCGCCAGGGGCGTGTAGGCTTGGACGGCGGTGCCGTGGTAGTTGGCTTCCAGCACGCCCAGCGCGTCGGCGTTGGGACCCACCACGGCCAGGTTGGCACCGGGGGCCAGCGGCAGGGCGTTGTTGCGGTTCTTCAGCAGGACGATGGACTTGCGCGCCGCTTCCAGCGCCAGGGCCCGGGCGGCGACGTCGTCAATGCGCTCCGCCCCGATGTCGGCATAGGGATCGGTGGCAGCGAAGGCGCCCAAGCGGGCGCGGGCCGTCATGAGGCGCCGCGCCGCCTGGTCCACCGCCCCTTCCGTCACCAGATGCTGGCTGACGGCGGCGCCCAGATCGGCGTAGGCGTAGCGCCCACCGCCGCCACAGTTGAGATCGGTGCCCGCCGACAGGGCGGCGGCGGCCGACGCGGCGTTGTCGGCCCGGTAATGATGGAAGCGCGTCATGTCGTCCACGGCGTCGCAGTCCGACACGACATAACCCTTGAAGCCCCAGTCCCGGCGCAGCCTGCCGTTCAGCAATTCCGGATCGGCGCAAACGGGGGTGCCGTGCAGGGCGTTGTAGGCGCACATGACGGACCCCACCTGCCCTTCCGTCACGGCGGCGCGGAAGGCCGGCAGGTATGTGGCCTCCAGGTCATGGGGCGAGACATCGACATCGAAGGCATGGCGCCCCGCTTCCGGCCCGCTGTGCACGACGAAATGCTTCGCGGTGGCGATGGCCTTGGGATGCGCGGGGTCGGGGCCCTGGATGCCCTGGATGAAGGCGACGCCCAGGCGCCCGGTCAGGTAGGGGTCCTCGCCGTACGTCTCCTGCCCCCGGCCCCAGCGCGGGTCCCGGAAGATGTTGATGTTGGGCGACCAGATGGTCAGACCCTGGTAACGGTCGTGGTCCGCCTTGGCGCCGGCGGCCCCCCCTGCACCGTTGTACTTGGCCCGCGCCTCGGTTGAGACGGTGTCGCCCACCCGGCGCAGCAGGTCGGTGTCCCAGGTGGCGGCCAGCCCGATGGCCTGGGGGAAGACGGTGGCATAGCCGGCGCGGGCGACGCCGTGCAGCCCCTCGTTCCACCATTCATAGGCCGGCACGCCCAGGCGGGGAATTGCCGGCGCCGCGCTTTGGATCTGGCCGATCTTCTCCGCCAGGGTCATGCGGTTGACCAGGGCATCGGCATCGGGCGGGGCGGCCCCGATTTGGGACCAGGCACTGGAGGGCGCGGCCAAAGCCAGCAACACCCCCCACGCGGCCGCGCGGCCGCGCGCAAACCGGGCCCTCACGACCGGGGGCCCTTGGTGGCGCCGGCGAGCGAGCGCACGGACAGCGCCTGGCGCAGGGCCGCGATGTCGGCGGTGCCGCGCACGGCCAGCGAAATCGTCTGGCCCGGCAGCAGGTCGAAGGCGTTGTCCGACAGGCTGGCGTCCTGGTCGCCAAATTCCACCCAGACGCCACGGGCCAGGCGCTGCGCCTTGATCGTCAGGGTATAGCCGTCGGCGGCGGGCTGCAGGTCGGCGGTCAGTCCCGGATCCGTCAGGGCCAGGTCGATGGCGTCGGCGAAATAGACGATCTCGCGCGACACCGGCTGGCCGCCCTGCAGCAGTTCCACCACCGCCACGGTGCGGGCGGGATCGGCCCCCTTCAACAGGGCGGCATCCTCGAAGGAGCCGACGTCCGTGCTGGACAGCGGCGCCAGGGTGACCGGCGTTGTCCGCTCCTGCCGCACGGTGCCGTCCAGGTCCATGACCCGCAGGCGCCATTGCGCCGCCAGCGGCGCGGTCAGGTCCGACACCAGGTGGATGTCGGTCTTGCCGTTATGCCGTTGCGCCGCCGCCAGCAGCGGGGCGTAGAAGCGGCGGGCATGGAACTGCAGCGCCTTCCACCGGCCGAAATAATCGATGCTGGACCAGGAGGCGCCGGGCCAGACGTCGTTCAACTGCCAGTATAGCGACCCCATGCTGTGGGGCCGTGACGCGCGCAGGTGCTCCGCCGCCATCTGGATGCCCTCGGCCTGCATCACCTGGCTGAGGTAGACGAAGGACGCGAAGTCCTTGGGCTCGCCATAGTATTTGCGGATGTAGAACAGCAGCCGGTCGTTGCCGTTGCCATTGGCGAATTTCTGGTGCGCCCGCATGACGGGCGAATTCGGGCTGGCCAGATCCTCCGCGTTGGCGAAGGCCCGCACGGTGCGCATCACCGGGAAGGATTGCAGACCGTACTCGGACTGGAAGCGCGGCGTGGTGTCCAGATAATCCTCCAGCGGGGCGGAACCGGACCACACCTTCCAGTAATGCTTGTCGCCATCGTCCATCTGGTCGGCGGGGCCGTCGAAGTCGGTGCTGGGCGTGCTGGCCCAATAGGGCACGCCGCCGGCATACTTGGCGACCACGCCGCGCAGCACGTCGCCGAACAGCACGGTCATGCCGGTGACGATGCGTTCCCGCTCCGCCGGCGCGATGCCGTCCTTGAACGTCTGGCGGTCGGGCCAGGATTCCCAGCCGGTCTGCACCTCGTTGTTGCCGCACCACAGGACGATGCTGGGGTGGTCGCGCAGGCGTTTCACCTGGTCCACCGCCTCGGCCCGGCTGCTTTCGCGGAAGGCCACGTCATAGGGGGTGATGGCGCCGCCGAACATGAAGTCCTGCCACACCATGACGCCCATCTCGTCCGCCAGGTCGTAGAAGGCGTCGTCCTGGTAGTGGCCGCCGCCCCACATGCGCAGCATGTTCATGTTGGCGTCGCGGGCCGAGGCCAGCAGGGCGCGGGCGGTTTCCGCCGGTACGCGGCTGGGGAAGCTGTCCATGGGAATGAGGTTGGCGCCCTTGGCGAAAACGGGGATGCCGTTCACCACGAACTCGAAGCTCCTGCCCCACTGGTCGGGCGCGCGGCGCAGTTCCACCTGGCGCAGGCCGGTGCGCTTGGTGGCCGTGGCCACCACCGCCGTGCCGTCGGTGATGGTCGCCTTGAAGGTGTACATCTCGGGCGCGCCGTAGCCCACCGGGTACCACAGGTGCGGATGATCGATGCGCACCGGCAGGCTGACCTGGTTGGTGCCAGCGTCCAGCGCCACATCCTGGGTGATGGCGGGCAGCGCCGTGCCATCGGGCGCCGTGGGTGTCACCGTCACGCGCACGGCTTCGGCGTGGTCGGCCGTGATCTCAAGCTCCGCGCGTACCGTCGCCGCCTCCGCCCCCACTTTCTGCTGGGCGATGTGGAAGTCCGCCAGACGGGGGCCGTCCCAGGCTTCCAGCCGCACCGGCCGCCAGATGCCCAGGGTGACGTAGCGGGGGCCCCAGTCCCAGCCGTACTGGTAGTTGGCCTTGCGCACGTAGTTGGAGGTCTGCTTGCCCGCCGGCTCATCGCCAAAGGCGCTGTCGAACTCTCCCGGCAGGGCATAGGGCTGCTTCAGCAGCCAGGGCTGCAGCTTGGCGATGGGGGAGTGCAGCGCCACCGACAGGGTGTTGGCGCCGGGGCGCAGCGCCTGCTTCACCGGCACGCGCCAGCGGCGGAACATGTTGTCGGCCGACAGCAGCGGTTTGCCGTTCAGGCTGACGTCGCCGAAGGTATCCAGCCCCTCGAACACCAGGTCGACATGGTCGTGGCGCAGCGTCGCCTCGTCCACCGCCAGGGTGGTGCGATAGTCCCAGTCCGCGAGGCCGATCCACTGCAGGCCGGCCTCGGCATCGCGGTAGAACGGGTCGCCGATGCGCCCCAGGGCCAGCAGGTCGGTCTGCACCGCCCCCGGCACCGTGGCCGCGCGCCACTGCGTTTCCTCCCCGTGGGTCTTGGCGGCCGGATCCTGCGGCGCCAGGCGAAAGGTCCAGCCCTGGTCCAGATCCCGCGCCACCGGCGCCGCTTGGGCCAGGGCGGGCGCCATCAGCGCCAAGGCGAACGCCAGGGACAGGGGACGGTTCTGGACGCGCGGCATGGGAAATTTCCTCTGGTGCGGCATCAGCTTAGTCAAGGTTGGGCCTGCAGGCTGACACTTCCGATGGCATATAGCGGACCATGGATAGACGCGGTGTACGTCAGGCATAGGTCATGCTCCCCCGCCACCGCCGGCAGACGGGCGGTCAGGGGGAATTGCACGGGCGCCTTGGCCGGCGACGGCAGGGGCACGGTGGCGGCCACCGGCCCGTCGCACCCGTCCACCCGCACCACCAGCTCGCCATTGGGCGTGGTGGCGGGATGGCTGCGGACCTTTACCGCGTCGTGGGCCAGGCCGTAGTTGCGCGGCAGGCGGGCGGCCTGCACCGTCAGGGCGGTGACACCATCCAGCCGGGCCTTGGGATAGACCCAGCAGGCGTCGAACAGATTGACGTTGAACACCGGGCCACGGGTGGTCGCGTCCGGCGTCAGGGGAATGCGCAGGCCCATCTCGCCCTCCGGGCAGGCCGCCAGTTCCCCGCTCTGCCGGGTGCGCAGCGCCTCGGCGGACAGCTCATACCGGCGGGGGGCCGCCAGCCTCTGGCCGGTGTCGCTGAACACGGCCGCGTTCAGGAGGACCGGCAGGGTCAGGCGCAGCGGCGCCTCATAGCGGGGGGACGCCGGCGTCGGCGCGCCGCCGTCGGTGGTGTAGCGGATGACGCCGAAGCCGGCCTGGTTGGACAGGGCCACCGTGGCGGCGCCGTCGGCAAGCGCGGCGTTGGGCCCGCCCTCCACCGTGAAGTCCACGGCGAAGGCGCTGTCGGCCGCGTCCAAGCCCAGATGGCGGTAGCGGGCCAGCTGCGCCGGCAGGCGCGCCAGGAAACCCCGCCAGTCGCGCCGGTCCTTGGGCGACCACAGCCCCTCCGCCAGGGCGTCGATGCGGGGGTAGATGGCATGGGTCACATGCCACGGCGTCATCATGTATTCCGTCCAGAGATTGCCCTGGCCGCCCAGCACATGGCGCGCCTGTTCCGCATCCAGCTCCGCCGGCAGGGCGTCGTAGGCGTAGATGTCCGCCAGGGTGACGATGGCCAGGCGGCCGGATGGCTCATCATTCCGGCGGCTTTGCAGGCTGTCGAGGTACAGGGTGGGAGCCGGGGACAGGATCACATCGTGGTTCATGCGCGCGGCGTCCACCGCCCCCTTGATGCCGCGCCAGGACATGATGGTGGCCGTGGGCGGGATGCCGCCCTCCAGGATTTCATCCCAGCCGATCATGCGCCGGCCGTGGGCGGCCAGGTATTGGCCCACGCGCTCGATGAACCAAGTCTGCAGGGCGTTCTCATCCTTCAGGCCCAGGGCCCGCATGCGCGCCTGCACCTGGGGGGACGCCTTCCACTCATCCTTCAGCGCCTCATCCCCGCCGACATGGATGTAGGTGGAGGGGAACAGCGCCATCACCTCGTCCAGCACGGTCTGGATGAAGGTGAAGCTGGCCTCATCGACATTGAACAGATAGGGGTTCACGCCCCAATCCACCGCCACCGGCGGCCGGGCGCCGGTGACGCCGATCTTGGGATATGCGGCCATCACCGCCTGGCCGTGGCCGGGCATGTCGATCTCCGGCACGACGGTGACGTGCCGGGCGGCGGCATAGGCCACCAGGTCGCGGATCTGGTCCTGGGTGTAGAAGCCGCCATAGGGCGGCGTGGCCTGTCCGGGACCGACGCTGGGCGGCGTGCGCCAGGCGCCGACCTTCGTCAGCTCCGGGTAATGCTTGATCTCCAACCGCCAGCCCTGGTCATCCGTCAGGTGCAGGTGCAGGCGGTTCAGCTTGTGCGCCGCCATCTGGTCGACCAGGGCCTTGACGCTGTCCAGCGGCTGGAAGTGGCGGGCCACGTCCAGCATCAGTCCGCGCCAGGGGAAGCGCGGCCAATCGCGGATCGCCTGCGCCGCTATGGTCACCGGCCCCTGGTCCGCCCCCGGCGCCCCCTCGGGCGTCAGCAGCTGGGCCAGGGACATGGCGCCATAGTACAGGCCGGCCTCGTCCCGGGCGGTGACCCGGACCCCGCCGCCCGTCACCTCCAGGGTGTAGCCTTCCGCCTGGGCCACGGGCGCGTCGGCCTGGAGGGCCAGGGTGATGGCGGCCCCCTGCCGGCCCTCGCGCACCATCAGGTCCAAGCCGCGCACGCGGCGGACCAGATCGGCCAGCTGAAGGGCGGCGAACCGGGCCTGGGCGTCACCGGCCGGCACGCCGATGACCGCCCCGGCCGGCAGGGTGAAGGTGCCCTGCCCAGGACTGACCTGGGCCGCCAGGGGAATCAGTGGGGGGGGCGCGTCCGCGGCGGATGCCACCAACGGCAGGCCCCAAGGGGCGCCCAAGGGGGCGCCCAAGGCCATGGCCAGGACCGCCATCGCGGTCCGCTTCCCCAGTCCCCTCACTCCCATCCCCTTTCGTCCGTCAGCGCTGCGACTTGGGCAATTCGTCCCAGACCTTGGGATCTTCCGAGCCCAGGACCCAGGAGCAGAAGCCTTCCAAACCGTATTCCTTCACCAGGGCGTAGCGGTCGTGGAAGCTGCGGGCCTCCGGCATGAATACCCATTCCCGCATCTGGTCGCGGTAAAAGTAATAGAACGCCTCATGCTCCACCGGATCCCACTGGATCTGCGCGCCATACTGCTTGGCCTGCGGAATGGACTCGTCGGCGTCGAAATAGGCGCCGGCGATGTTAGACGCCTCGGTCCCGTCCGGCTTCACCGGGTTGTCGGTGTACCAGCGGTAACCGTAGAGGGGAATGCCCAGCGACAGCTTGTCCTTGGGGATGAACTGCAGCGCGTACTTCAGATGCTCCATCACCCAGGGCATGCCGGCCACGGGGCCGGGAACGGTCCAGCGGGTGTGTTCGTCGTACGTCATCAGGCAGAACAGGTCGACCGCGTCACCGATGGCCTTGTAATCGAAGGCGCCGCGCCAGAATTCCCACATCCACTTCGAAAACGGCCCGCGACCGGCATGGCCGGGGGCGTTGGGGACCACGGCGATGGACAGCTTCAGCCCGGCGGCGTGCAGGGCGTCGGCCGTCTGCTTGACCAGCAGGGAGAAGGCGTCGCGGTCGGTCCAGGCGATGTTCTCGAAATCGAACTGATAGCCCACCAGGCCGTGCTCCTTGGCCTGCTGCACCAGCGACCCGATCATGGCCTTCTTGGCCGTCTCGCTGGTGATCAGCTCATGGAACTTCTGCTTGTCCACCGGCGAGACGATGGGCATGACCGGCACCTTGTTCTGGTGCGCCAGCTTCAGCACATAGGGGTTGGGCTGGCCGTACAGCAGGCCGTTCTGGTCGACGCCGTACCAGGTGGGCACCAGCAGGTCGATCTTGTCGATGTGCTGCTCGAACGAGTTAATCGATTTCTGGGTTTCCATCATATAGAACAGCGCCGTCGGCGCCTTGGCGGCCGCCATGGACGGTGCGGCGCAGGCCAGCGCGAGGGTCGACAGGCCGGCGGCCACAATTCCCAGCAGGCGTTTCATGAGGTCTCCTTGGGGGTGTCGTTGGGGCGCCGGCATCAGCGCGTCTCGATGCGGTAAACGTAGGCGAAGTCGCCGCTGGGCTGCGTGGGCAAGACCAGGTGCAGGCCATCACCCTCCTGGCGGAAGCTCAGCGGCGTGGGTCCATTGGCCCCGAGCAGGGTGACGGACTTGACATGGTCGTCCGCCTTCACCGCACGGATGAGGGCGGCGCCATCCGCCGGCCATCCCAGCTCGATCGCGTAAAGGGTGTCACCCTTGGTGGTGAAGCGGAAATCCTGGGCCGTGTACGGCTTGGCCTTGCCTTCCTGGAAGGAGCCGCTGGCGATCTCGGTCGGACCTTCGCCGAACTGGCGCCACGGCCGGGTGCCATAGATGGCCTCGCCGTTCACCTTCAGCCAGCCGCCCATGGCGGTCAGGGTATCCTGCGCCGCCTGCGGAATGCTGCCGTCGGCCCGCGGCCCGACGTTCAGCAGCAGGTTGCCATTCTTGGAAACGACGTCGGCCAGCAGATGGATCAGTGCCAGAGGGGTCTTATAGGTGTCATTCTCGATGAAGCCCCAGCTGTCGTTGCTGATGGAGGTGCAGGTCTGCCAGACGCGGGGCTGGATACCCGGCAGCTGACCGCGCTCGATGTCCAGCACGCCGGCGCCCTCCGGGAAGGCGCCGACCTTGTAGTTGACGACGGCGGAACCGCCCATCTTGGCCTGGGTGTTATAGTAATAGGCCAGAAACTTGGGCAGCGTGCTGCGGAAGCTGGGCTGGCTGATCCACCAATCGAAATAGATCAGGTCGGGGTGGTAGAGATCCACCAGTTCCGCCGAGCGGGACAGCCAATCGTCCAGCCAGCCCTGCGACACCGGGGTGAAGTCGCCGAACACGTCGGCGTCTTCCGTCCCCTTCTCCTTCACCCGCACCTGGGCGGGGCCATAGAAGTCGGCGTTGCGCGGATCATTGACGTCAGAGGCGATCTTGCGTCCTTCGTCGAAGAAGAAGTCGTGTTCCGCGCGGTGGGATGACAGGCCGAAATGCAGCCCCTGCGCCCGCACGGCCCGGGCCAGATCGCCGATCAGGTCACGCTTGGGGCCCATGCGCACCGCCGACCAGTCCGACAACTTGGTCGCGTACATGGCGAAGCCGTCATGGTGTTCCGCCACCGGCACGACATACTGGGCGCCGGCGGCCCGGAACAGCGCGGCCCACGCCTGCGGGTCGTACTTCTCCGCCTTGAACAGGGGGATGAAGTCCTTATAGCCGAACTTGGCCTGCGGCCCATAGGTCTGGATATGGTGTTCGTAGGCGGCACTGCCCTTGATGTACATATTGCGCGAATACCACTCGTTGCCAAAGGCGGGCACCGAGTAAAGGCCCCAATGGATGAAGATGCCGAACTTGGCATCCGCGTACCATTGCGGCACCTGATAGGCCTTCAGCGACGCCCAATCGGGGCGGAAGGGCCCCTGCCCGTCCCCCTCGGCGACGCGCTTCAGTTCGGCGGCGCGTTCCGGGGCGTGCTTGGCCGTGGCCTTCTGCCACTGGGCATCGATCTGCGCGGGGGACACGGTGTCGGCGGTGGGCGCGGTCGCGTCGGCGGGCACCGGCTTGGCGGCCACGACCATGGGCGTCACCAGCGCCATGGCCGCCGCCATCAGGCCGGCGCGCACGCGCACCCGAATGATCGAACGGGGGGAACGCCTGGTCATGGGCTTGCTCTCCGTAACGGGCTGTTGCTTGGGATCAGGACGGGAGGGGCGCCTGAACGGAAGCTGGTCGAGCCCAGCCTCAGGCATGGTATCGGCGGGCGGCCAAGGGGGGGGAGGCCTTGACGGGCGGTACAGGCCAGGGCACGGCAACCAGAAACGGGGGGCCAAAGACCTGAGCCGCTCTTGTGTCCGATCCCAGCACCCCGGGCTTCCTGCCATTGACCTTCATCCTACCGTTGGAACGGAGACGGACCCAACCCCATCGCCACCGCGATGGTTTTATTCTGCCCAGTTTTTTCTTTAATTTAAAAAAGAATGGGCCGCCGCCAAAGCGCGAGGCGACGGCCCAGGGGAGGGAGGCTTACATCTTGTAGGACATGTTGATGGAATAGACGCTGCCGTTCCGGTAGTAGCCGATCGGCGCCGCCTTGGTGTTGTTGTACTGATAGTACATCTCATCCAGCAGGTTAGAGGCGTTGAAGGTGGCCTGCAGGTTGTCGTTGATGCTGTACGTGGTCGAGAAATCAAGCTGCATATAGCTGTCGGTCATGTTGGTGGAAGCCAACCGGCCGATGCTGGTGAAATAGTTGGAACGCCAGCCCAGGCTGACACGCGCCTGGATGGGGCCATCCTCGTAATACGGGATGATGTTGTAGGTGTGACGCGACAGATACGGCATGTTGTAGCCGTTGCTGGTGTCGGCAATGGCATAGGTATAGTTGGACTGAATACCGAAGCCGTAGGCGATGTTGGTCTGGAACATCGCGGAGAAGCCCTTAACGTTGGCATCCGTGAAGTTCACGGGATGCGACACGTCGTAAGAGGCCGTTCCGCCATGGGTGTTATCCTGCAGAACTTCCGGCGTTGAGGTCGTGACGATGTACGAGGAAATCTGGCGGAAGAAGAATTCACCGGAAACCAGCGAGTCCTTGTTGAAGTACCACTCGGCCGACAGGTCGTAATTGTTGGACTCATAGGGCTTCAGGTTGGGGTTGCCACCGCTGGCGGTGTGCTGGGTGTCGTCCTTGGAGAAGGCCCCGGCCATGTCGGCGTAACGGGGACGGGCGATCACCTTGGCGGCGCCGAAACGCACGACCACGTCGTCGGCCGCGTCATAGGCGAAGTTGAACGACGGCAGGAAACGGCCATAACGGCTGGTCTGGGTCACGCCATTATAAGTCGTGCCGCCGTCAGGCGAGTCCCAATACTTGATGTCGTCCGACGTGTGCACATACCGGACACCCAGGTTGCCGCGGTACTTATCGCCCTTGAAGTTGGTCTGGACGTAGGCGGCGCTGTTGGCCTCCGTCACCTTGTACTCGGAACCAAAGTCACGGTAGTAGGTGGTGTTCAGCGAGTCCAGGTACTTGATGACCGCGTCTTTGCTGATGGTCGAGAACTTGACCAGGTCGCCGCTGGCGTCCAGCCCATCGAACAGATCGGTGGGAATGGTGCTGGCCCCCAGCGAGCTGAGGCTGACCGACCCGTTGGAGTAGGTCCTGCTGCCGTAGGCGCGAACGGAATTCATGTGGTCGGTGTACTTCACACCGGCTTGGACGCTGCTGAGAGGCCCCCAATTGACGTCATGCGTGACGTCCTGCTGGAAGTAGGCCTCCTCGTCCGTGTTCATCTGGGCGGCGATACCGCCAACCTGCTGGCCGGTGGCCTTGGTGGTCATGTCGTCCGCGGCGGAAGACCCGCCCGCATAGGTCACGCTGGTCTTGGAACCATCATAGGAGAAGCTGTAGGGCGCGGAAGAATAGAACGACAGCAGGTATTCCGGGTCCTTGCCACCATAGGCGCGGGTGAAGCCCGCGTCGGTGACGACCTTCCAATCCGCCGTTGGCGTCCACGTGCCGGCCAGGTTGACGCGGGCCGTCTGGACGGTGGTCTTGCGGTAGTTCGTGTCCAGTTCCGTGTAGGCGCCGTTGCCCAGCGTGGCACCGGTGATGAGCCCGTTGTTCAACGTCACCGCCGTGAAGGCGTTGGTGCTGGCCGCCGGGTAGATGAAGCGCGACTGGCTGAAGTTGTTGTAGTTGCCATGGATGTAAATGCCCGACAGGTTCAGATCCAGCGTGTCGGTAGGCTGGTACTGGATGGCGCCCTGGAGACCCTGGCGCTCACGGGTCTGCTGGAAATAGGCGGCGTTGATGCCCGCCGGGAAGGTCGCCGTGGCCAGGCTGCCGCTGCCCGTCACCGTCGGGTTGGAAGTGATGGCGCTGCCCTTCGAATACCCGAAGAACTCGATACCGGCGCGCGACAGATCTTCCTTGTCGTAGGTGCCGGCGACCATGACGCCAAAGTTGCTGGCGGCGTTCTTCCAGCTGTACAGCAGCGACCCGCGGGGATTCCCTTCGCCCGACCGGGTGTTATAGGAATAACCCAAGGACGCGCGCATCGTGTTGGCGTCCAGGTCCAGCGGCTTGCGGGTGTGGACGATGACCGTGCCGCCCAGGCTGCCCTCGTCGATGCGGGCTTCGGTCGACTTGTAGACCTCGGCTTGGTCGATGATTTCCGGCGACAGCAGCGTGTAGTTGAACGTACGGCTGTTCGGATCGTTGGGATTGCCGCCCCAGTCGGCCGAGGCGATGGTCTGGCCGTCGACCAGGATGCGGTTCAGCGCCGGGTCGGTGCCCAGGATGCTGATCTTTTCACCTTCGCCGAACTGGCGGTCGACGCTGATGCCCGGCAGATGCGACAGGGATTCGGCCACGTTGGTGTCAGGGAACTTGCCCACACCTTCGGCCGAGATGACATCGACGATAGCATTCGCCTCGCGCTTCACCTCAATGGAGCGCTCCAGGCTCTTGCGAATACTTGTGATGACGATCTCTTGCAGCTCATCGTCAGAGCCGGCCTCCGCCGCGCTGGCCTGCATCACTAGTGACGATGCCACCCCCACGCTCATCAGCATGGTGGTAACCAAGGCATACTTCTTAATTCCCATAATGTGGTTTCCCCTGCTGCGCTTTATTTTTTCGCGTCCCGCCGATGTCTTTGATTGCGATCCGGCCCGTATCGGCATTACTGCAACCGGTGTTAGCGGTAACCAAAGTGCCGCAGAGCCATGCCCCCGTCAATTTTTTTTTAATTTGCTTTCATAATTCCCTTTTTGCCCTGATGATGGAAAAAACGGGCGGTGGCAAAAGTGAGGAATTCCAGCAGGACGCGGGGGGCCGCCCACCCCGCCAGGGGCGCGATGGAGGTTCATTCCCAGCCACCCCGCCCTACCCGTTCCTTTCACGATCCCGGACAAGGATGGCGCCCATGGCCCCTGTGAAATCGCCCCTCCCCCCTCGTCAGAACCGTGCGTCCATGGTCATCATCGGCGTTCTATTTTTCATCTTTGGCTTCGTCACCTGGCTGAACGGCCCGCTCATCACGTTCGTGAAGCTGGCCTTCACCTTGGATGACGTGAACGCCTTCCTCATCCCCATGGTCTTCTATCTGTCCTACCTTTTTCTTTCCCTGCCCTCGTCCTGGGTCTTGCGGCGCACGGGCATGAAGAAGGGGATGGGGGCGGGCCTGTTCGTCATGGCCATCGGCGCCCTGGTCTTCGGTGAATGCGCCACGATTCGGATCTACCCCGGCGCGCTGGCCGGCCTGTTCATCATCGGCGCCGGGCTGTCGCTGCTGCAGACGGCCGCCAACCCCTACATCAGCATCCTGGGGCCCATCGACAGCGCCGCCCAGCGCATCGCCGTCATGGGCATCTGCAACAAGGTGGCGGGCATGCTGGCGCCGGTGGCCATCGGCGCGCTGGTGCTGAGCGGCATCGACACCCTGGACCAGCGGGTGAAGGACGCGCCGACGCCGGAGGCGCGGGAACTGCTGCTGTCCGCCTTCGCCGCCAAGATCCACCTGCCCTACCTGGCCATGGCGGTCTTGCTGGCGCTGCTGGCCGTCTGGGTCGTCCGCTCCCCCCTGCCGGAGATTTCAGCCGACTCAAACGCTGGCGACGGCTCGGCGGACGACAACGCCCCGCCGCTGACCCGCATCCCGCATCTGTGGCTGGGCGTTCTGTGCCTGTTCCTCTATGTCGGTGTGGAGGTGATGGCCGGCGACGCCATCGGCACCTACGGCCACGGCTTCGACCTGCCGCTGGACGAGACCAAGTTCTTCACCTCCTTCACCCTGGCGGCCATGCTGGCGGGGTATCTGGGCGGCCTAGTCCTCATCCCCCGCGTGCTGTCGCAGGAACGCTACCTGGCCCTGTCCGCGGCCCTGGGCGTGGTGCTGACCATCGCGGCCTATGCCACGCAGGGCTACGCCTCCGTCGCCTGCGTGGCGGCGCTGGGCTTCGCCAACGCCATGATGTGGCCCGCGATCTTTCCCCTGGGTATCCACGGCCTGGGCCGGCACACCGAGATCGGGTCGGCCCTGATGGTCATGGGCATCGCCGGCGGCGCCGTCCTGCCGCAGCTGTTCGTGCAGTTGAAGCAGCATTTCCCTTTCCAGGCCGTGTTCCTCGCCCTGATGGCGCCGGCCTACCTCTACATCCTGTTCTTCGCGCTCCACGGCCACCGGGTCGGCCGCAAGGCCGCCGTCCAGGCCCCCTCCCTCGCCTGATCCTCATCGCTTCGTCCGAAAAAAGCTCATGACATCCGATCACTACTATCTGGGCGTCGACGGCGGCGGCACCAAATGCCGTGCCCGCCTGCGCGCCTCCGACGGCACGCTGCTGGGTGAGGGCCTGGGTGGCCCCGCCAACATCCGCCTGGGGCTGGACCGCGCCTGGGCCAGCATCCTGGAAGCCATCCGCGCCGCCCTGGCCCAGGCCGGCCTGGACGCCGGCGCCTTCCCCCGGCTGCATGTCGGCATGGGGCTGGCCGGCATCGTGACGTCGGCGGATGGCGTCCGCACCCGCGCCGCGGCCCCCGCCTTCGCCAGCCTGTCCGCCGAGACGGACGCCCATACCGCCTGCCTGGGCGCCTTTTCCGGCCAGGACGGCGCCATCCTGATCGCCGGCACCGGCAGTGCCGGCTATGCCCTGATCGGCGGGCGGGGCCATGCCGTCGGCGGCTGGGGCTTCGAGGTGTCGGATGAGGGCAGCGGCGCCGCCATTGGCCGCGAGGCCATCCGCGTGGCCTTGCGCGCGCACGACAGCCTGGCCCCGGAAACCGGCTTGACCCGCCAGATCCGGCAGCGGCTGGGCGGTTCGCCAGCCGCCATCGTCTCCTGGGTGAACGACGCCGGCCCCGCCGACTATGGCCATCTCGCCCCGGATGTCCTGGCCCACGCCGCCAGGGGTGACCTTGTCGCCTGCACCATCCTCTCCAAGGCGGCCAGGGAACTGGAGACCTACATCCGCCACCTGCACGCCCTGGGGGCCGCCCGCCTGTGCCTGATGGGCGGCATGGCCGCCCCGCTGACCCCCTGGCTCAGCCCCTGGGCCCGCTCCTTGCTGGTCGCGCCGGAGGGCGATGCCCTGGAAGGCGCCTTGCTGATGGCCCGCCAAAACATCCCATCCCCCATTGCCAAGAGCGCCCTGCCATGACCACCCCCGTCATCCCCCCTATGGCCCCCCTGATGGCCCGTGAGGCCGCCGAAACCCCGGATGCCCTGCGCCGGCAGATCGACCGGTGCGCCCCGATGTTCCAGGAGTTGGGCGACCGCCTGCGCCGCCAGGCCCCCCGCTTCGTCGTGACCGGCGCCCGCGGCAGCAGCGACCACGCCGCGACCTACGGCAAATACCTGATCGAAACCCGGTTGGGCCTGCCCGTGGCCTCCATCGGCCCCTCCGTGGTGTCGCTCTACCAGACGCCCCTGCATCTGAAGGACGGGCTGTACATCGCCGTGTCGCAGTCCGGGCGCAGCCCCGACCTGCTGCGCCTGACGGAAACGGCCAAGGCCGGCGGCGCCCTGACCGTCGCCTTCGTGAATGACGAGACGTCGCCCCTGTTCCAGATGGCGGACGTGGCCATCCCGCTGTGCGCCGGCCCGGAAAAAAGCGTCGCGGCGACGAAGTCCTATCTCACCTCCCTCTTCGCCTTCCTGCAGATGGTCGCGCACTGGAAAGCCGACCCGGCCCTGCTGGCCACGGTGGCCGACGCGCCCGGCTGGCTGGAGCGGGCGACGGACCTGGACTGGTATCCCGGCCTGTCCCATCTGGCGGCGGTGCGCGGCCTGTATGTCATCGGCCGGGGCCTGGGGGCCGCGGCGGCCCAGGAAATGGCCTTGAAGTGCAAGGAAACCAGCCGCCTGCATGCCGACGCCTTCAGCGCGGCCGAGGTCATCCACGGCCCCCTGGCCCTGGTGGGGCCGGAATTCCCCGTCCTGGCGCTGACACAGGATGACGCCACCCTTGCCCCCACCCGCGACGCCATCCGCCGCATGGTGGGCCTGGGCGCGCCCGTGCTGTCCACGGCGGTGGACATCCCGGGCGTCGTGCCGCTGCCCACGGTGGCCGGTGTGCCGGCGGAGTTGGCCCCCCTGACGGCGGTGCAGAGCTTCTACATGGGCATCCACCGCATCGCCACCGAGCGGGGCCTGAACCCCGACGTGCCCCCCAACCTGGCCAAGGTGACGGAGACGGTCTGACATGCGCCACCTTCTGACGGGGGCCCGGCTGTTCACCGGCGACGTGATGCTGGACGATCACGCCCTGCTGCTGGACGGGCCCGACATCCTGGACATCGTGCCCGACGTCGCCAGCGTGGCGGGGGCCGCCCGGCTGCCCCTGCCAGAGGGCAGCCTGCTGGCCCCCGGCTTCATCGATACCCAGGTCAACGGCGGCGGCGGCGTGCTTTTCAACGACACGCCCACCGTGGCCGGCGCCCTGGCCATCGCCGCCGCCCACCGGCGTTTCGGCACCACGGCGCTGCTGCCCACCGTCATCACCGATGACATGAACACGATGATGATCGCGGCGGAGGCCGCGGCCGAGGCGGCGGCGGTACCAGGCAGCGGCATCATCGGCGTCCACCTGGAAGGCCCCTTCCTCAACCCCACGCGGCGCGGCGTGCATAAGGAAGGCCACATCCGCCGCCCCAATGGGGTGGATCTGGACCGGCTTTGCGCCCTGCCCCGCCATTTCGGCGACCTGGGCCGCGTGCTGCTGACCTTGGCGCCTGAACAGGTGGACGATGCCGACATCGCCCGCCTGGTGCGCGCCGGGGTGATCCTGGCGGGCGGCCATTCCGCCGCCAGCCATGAACGCACACAGGCCGCCCTGCGCGCCGGCCTGCGCGGCTTCACGCACCTGTTCAACGCCATGCCGCCCATCAGCAACCGGACGCCGGGCATCGCCCTGGCCGCCATGACCGCCAAGGACGCCTGGTGCGGCCTGATCGTCGATGGCGTGCACGTCCATCCCGACCTGCTGGCGCTGGCCCTGGCCGCCAAACCCCGAGGCAAGATGATGCTGGTCACCGACGCCATGCCCCCCACCGGCACCGACGCCACCACCTTCACCCTGTATGGCGAGCGCATCCACCGCCGCGACGGGCGCCTGGTGACGGACGACGGCGTGCTGGCCGGCGCCGACATCGACATGGCGCAGGCGGTACGCAACGCCACGCGCCTGCTGGGCTTGGAATTGGAGGAGGCCTTGCGAATGGCGTCGCTCTATCCCGCGCGATTCCTGGGCATGGATGGGCGGCTGGGGCAACTGGCCGCCGGCTTCCAGGCCGACCTGGTGCTGCTGGACACGCACCAGCATGTCCTGGGCACCTGGGTCGCCGGTCAGCGGGACGGCACGGCCACGGTCGGCTGATCCCCGGCCGCGCTCAACTTATATTTTATATCTTATCTACTATACAGTAGTGCTGTGAATTTTCTTTGCCGCAGTCCAAATGTTCGTTGTGTCTCTGACAGCGGTGTCTCATCATGGCCCGGAAAAGAAATTTAATTTGAATAAGAGAACCCGGCCGCATGCAGCCGCCCCTAAGCCACCAGCAGGCAGAGCTTCACCCCACCATGGGGGCCAGCCTTTCCGGCACGAACCTGGAACGGGCCGGCGATCATAACCAGCGGGTCATGCTGCAAGCCATCCGTGTCGGCGGTCCCCTGACCCGGGCCGACCTGGGGCGGCTAACCGGCCTGACCCCGCCGGCCATCGCCAACATCACCCGGCGCCTGCTGAACGAAAGTCTCATCCTCGAGGTGGGGCTGCTGCACGGCACGCGGGGCCAGCCGGCCATGCGCCTGGCTATCAACCCGGACGGCTGCTTCGCCATCGGCGTCAACGTCGACCGTGACCATGTGACCCTGGTGGTCCTGGACCTGCTGGGCCAAGTGCGCCATCGCGCCGTGCTCGAAATGGACTTTCCACCGCCCGAGGCCGTCGCCGCCTTTTTCAAGGACCAGATCGACGCTCTGGTGCGCGGCCAGGCCTTTCCCCGCGACCGCATCATCGGCATCGGCGTGGCGCTGCCTGACGATCTGGGCCGGGTGAACCCGCCCAATCGGCCGACCCGCTTCGAGACCTGGAGCACAACGGACATCCCCGACCTGTTCATGGCCGCCCTGCCCCTGCCGGTCTTCGTGGAAAACGACGCCGCGGCCGCCGCCTTGGGCGAATTGCAGTTCGGCCATGGTCTGCGCGACCCCAGCTTCTTCTACGTCCTGATCAACCAGGGCCTGGGCGGCGGCATCGTCATCGACGGGCAATATTACAGGGGCGCCCAGGGCCGAAGCGGGGAGTTGGGGTTCCTGCCCATCATCTCCCCCCGCACCCCGGCCCGCACGCTGGAGGAAGCGGTCTCGCTATCGGCCCTGTACGCCTTCCTGGCCGCGCGCGGACGCACCGTCACCCGACCGGAGCAATTGCTGGACCTGGACGTCGTCGGCCAGCAATTGCTGAACGATTGGCTGGATCTGGCGGCCGAACTGCTGGCCACGCCCATCGTGGCGGTCAGTTGCCTGGTGAATCCGGAAGCCGTGTTTTTCGGTGGACGCCTGCCGGCGCCCCTGATCGACCGCCTGGCGCTGATGATCAACGACCGGCTGCGGGCGCACTCCGGCGCCGTGCCGGTCATCGTGCCCGTCCGGCGCGCGGCCACCGCCATCGACGCCCCCGCCGTGGGGGCCGCCCTGCTGCCATTCAATGACCGGCTGCTTCCCAGCCGCACCACGCTGAGGAAGACGGCCGCCGATTGACCGCATTAATTATTTCATTTTGCCTTTTTAATGGTATGGTTCCCTTAGGGGAGATACTGAAAAAGGCCTGGGGATAAGGGCACGGCCCTGAACGCGCTTCCCATCCATCCGTGTCCAGCTGGCCTGCGAGAGGGCTTACGCATGATTCAAATCGGGGTCGACTTTGGCGGCACGAAGATCGAGGCCGCCGCCCTGGATCTCAACGGCCGTTTCCTGTCGCGGCTGCGCGAACCCAACCCGGGCAGCTATGACGCCGCCATCGCCACCATCTGCCGCCTGATCCATAGGGTGGAGGCGGAAGCGGGCACGCAGGGCACCGTGGGGATCGGCGTCCCAGGCTCGATTTCCCCGCAGACCGGCCTCATGCGCAACGCCAATTCCGTTTGGCTGAACGGCCGCGTCTTTCACAGCGATGTCGCCGCCGCCCTGGGCCGTGAGGTCAGGGTCGCCAATGACGCCAACTGCCTGGCCCTGTCCGAGGCCGTGGATGGTGCCGCCGCCGGCGCGCGCATCGCCTTCGCCGTCATCCTCGGCACCGGCTGTGGCAGCGGTCTTGTGATCGATGGCCGCCTGATCGAGGGTGCCAACGGACTGGCCGGGGAATTGGGCCACATCTCTTTGCCCTGGCCCAAGGCGGATGAGGTGCCGGCGCCCGACTGCTGGTGCGGGCAGAAGGGATGCCTGGAAACCTGGGTCTCCGGCACCGGTTTGAGCCGGGAGTTCAAGGTCGTCACCGGCCGCGCGCTGGATGCCGAAACCATCATCCAGAGCATGCGCCGCAAGGAGCCGGAGGCCGTCGCCGCCTTTGACCGCTTCATCGACCGTCTGGGCCGGGGCCTGGCCCTGGTCAGCAACATCGTCGACCCGGACGTCTTCGTCTTCGGCGGTGGCCTGTCCAACGTCACCGAAATCTACGACCGGCTGGCAGGCGCCATCCGGCCCTACCTCTTCACCGATGTCTGGGAAGCGAAACTGGTCCCGGCCCGGTGGGGTGATTCCTCCGGCGTGCGCGGCGCCGCCCGACTGTGGGAACGCACGCTGTAATGCTGCCCCCTCGGCACTGGGCCGCGGTGGTCATGGCCGCCGTGGCCGCCGCCGTGTCACCCACCGCGCGGGCCGCATCTCCCTTGGACTTGTCGGCGGCCGTGGTCGTGGCCCCTGGGGTAAAGGGACCGGAGGCCGCCGCCGTCGACATGCTGGTGGATGAGGTCCGCAAGCGCACCGGCATCGCCTGGTCCCAGGTGCCGGTGGCGCCCCACGCGCCGGCACGCATCGTCATCACGCATGCGGTTGGCAAACCGGAAGGCTATCGCCTCACCACCGAAAGGCGCGGCCAGGAAACCGTTCTGGTGGTCGCCGGCAATGACAGCCGGGGCGTGCTGTTCGGCATCGGGCACCTGCTGCGCACACTGACCATGACCCCCGGCCACGTGGTCTTGGACCGGCCGCTGAACCTGTCCACCAGCCCGGACCAGCCGGTGCGCGGCCACCAGATCGGCTACCGCTATAAGAACAACACCTATGACGCCTGGACCCTGCCGCAGTTCGAACAGCAGATCCGCGATCTGGCGGTCTTCGGCGCCAATGCCATCCAACTGATCGCCCCGGCCTCGGACGATGAGCCGACCAGCCCCCTGTTCCCGGCCCCGGCCCTGGACACCACCCTGGGCATCGCCCGCCTGCTGGACAAATACGGCCTGGACTGCGACCTGTTTTACCCGGAGATGCGCCAGGACTATGCCGACCCCGCCACGGTGGCGGCCGAGTTGGCGGCGTTCGAGGATCTGGTGCGGCGCTTCCCCCATCTCCACGCCGTCTACGTCCCGGGCGGCGATCCTGGGCATACGCCGCCGGACCTGCTGTTCCCCCTGCTGGAGCGGCAGGCGCGCATCCTGCGGCGCCACCACCCCGGCGCCCAGCTGTGGGTGTCGGCCCAGGGTTTCGACAAGGCGCAGTATGAGGCCTTCTACCACCTGCTGGCCCGGCGGCCAGCCTGGCTGACCGGGGTGTTCTTCGGGCCGCAGTCGCGTGATCCGCTGCCCCTGCAGCGCGCCCGCATCCCCCGCCGCTACCCCATCCAGTTCTATCCCGACATCGGCCACACCCTGCACGCCCAGTTCCCCGTGCCGCGATGGGACCCCGCCTTCGCCCTGCTGGAGGGGCGGGAGCCGGTCAATCCCCGTCCCCGGGACCAGACCCGGATATTCCGCCGGCTCGGCGGCCTGACCGCCGGCTTCGTGACCTATTCGGAGGGGGTGAACGACGACGTCAACAAGGTGCTGTGGACCCGCCTGGGCTGGTCCGCCGCCACCCCGCCGCAAGAGACGCTGCGCGACTACGCCCGCTATTTCCTGAGCGCCCGCGAGGGGGACCGGTTGGCCCCCCTGATCCCGGCGCTGGAGCGCAACTGGATGGGCCCCATCCTGGAGAACAGCGGCGTCGCCGCCACGCTGCAGGCCATCCAAGGACTGAAGGACCAGCCCGACCTGAAGGACAACTGGCGTTTCGAATCCCTGCTCTACCGCGCCACCTACGACGCCTACGCCCAGGCGCGGGCCGGGGCGGAGGCGCATCGCCAGGCCCTGGCCCTGGACGCCCTGGCACGGGCACCGGACCTGGGCAGCCGAGACGCCATGGCGGCGGCGACCGCCGCCCTGTCCCAGCCTGACCCGGCCGGGACCGGCCGCCTGCGGGATCAGCTGTTCGACCTGGCCGGCCGTCTTTACGCCCATGTGGGCCTGCAGCTGAGCGTCCCCCGCTACGGCGCCTCGGGCATCGAGCGCGGCGCCAACCTGGACCGGGTGGACACCAGCCTGAATGACCGCGTCTGGCTGACCCGGCAATTCGCGGAGATCGCCCAGCTGCCGGATGAGGCGGCCCGCCAGGCGCGGCTGGCCGACATCGCCACCTGGTCACACCCCGCCGCCGGCGTCCTGTACGACGATCTGGGCGATCCCGGGCATGAGCCGCACCTGGTGCGGGGCGAGGGCGAGGCCCGCGATCCGGAACTCTATGACAGCGCCATCGACGGCATCGCCGACCGCACGCCGGACGACGGCTGGCGCCTGTCCTGGATCACGTACGCGGAGACGCTGTATGAACGGCCCATCCATCTGCGCTACCGTCACCTGGATCCAACCCGTCAGTACACCCTGCGCGTCACCTACGCGGGCGAGGACTATGCCCTGCCCATGCGCCTGACGGCCAACGGCGGCGTCGAAATCCACCCGGCCCTGCCCCGGCCGGCCAACCCGGCCACCCTGGAGTTCGACATCCCCCGGACCGCCACCCGCGACGGCCGGCTGGACCTGGAATGGACGCGGCCGGCGGGACTGGGTGGCAGCGGACGGGGGCACCAGGTGGCCGAGGCCTGGCTGATCCCCCGGCCCTGATCCCCTGGCCCTGATCCATCAGCGGGTCACGACACCCAGCTCGGCGAAGGCCACCTGCCCCTCGCCGCCGGCGGCGCGGGTGATTTCCAGCCGCACGAAGCGCGCGGCATGGACCTTGGGGAACATCACCCGCTGCTCCCCCGTGTTGGCGGCGATGTTGGCGAACTCCCCCGCCGCCACCGGCTCCCAAACCTTGCCGTCGGCGCTGACCTGGAGGCGATAGTCGCCCGGCGCGCCCACACCCGGCGGGCGCTGGCCCGCCGGCAGCAGGGTGACGCCCCTCAGGGTCCGAGGGCCCCCGAGATCGACGGTGACCGCGTGGGGGAGAGCTTGGCCGCCGGTGACCCACAGGCTGCCCGGATCCTCATCGATGACCGCTTCGGCCCCCGGCGCCGTGGCCGAGAGCACCCGCCAACCCGCCTTGGACACGTCGAAGCCGGCCGTGGCCACCGCGCTGCTGGCGCCCGTGCGCGGCAGGTGGCTGATGGCCTGGACCACACCGCCGTCAGGCAGCGGAAACGGATCCTGGTACAGCGGCGACCGCAGGGTCGGCGCCTCCCCATCGATGGTGTAATGCAGGACGGCGCCGGGCATGTCGCTGGACAGGGTCACCAAGCCGCGGCGGTCGCGGCGGATGCCCGGTTCCTCCACCAGGTCCGGCAGGCGGAACAGCGCGACCTCGCGGATGGCGGGGCAGGCGTCGGCATCCAGGATGCGCAGGCGCAGCCGCGTGGCGCTGACCGGCGCGGGCAGGCGCACCAGGCGCTGGCTGCCGATGGCGGTGTGGCGGGCGATCTCGGCCCAGTTCCCCCGCCCCTCGTCCCAGATCTCCAGCGCGATGGCGCCGATGCGCTGGCCCAGCGGCAAGTATTCGCGCAAGCGCACGACGTTGAAGGTGCGCGCCTGTGGCCATTGCAGGGTCAGGTCGGCGGCGCGGATGGCATCCGGCGGCGCCCAATAGCTGTCCGCCCGCCCATCCAGAACGGTGCGGGGGTCGAAACCGGGCCCGCGCGTCGCGCTGGCCTGGACCACCGCGCCTTGGGCCAGGTCAGCGCCGAAGGTGGCGCGCAGCACGTCGCCCCAGCCCTTCAGCATGGCGGCGTCATGGTCCGGGATGCGGCCACGCCGGTCCGGCGGCAGGTTCAGGATGAGGTTGGCGCCCCGGCCCACAGACTCGAAATAGAGCCGCGTCAGCCGGCCCACCGACTTCACGTCCGCATCCTCTCGCGCGTGCCAGAACCAGCCGGGACGCAACGACACGTCAACCTCCGCCGGGCGCCAGTGCGCCCCGCCGCGCACGCCATGCTCGCCAATCTCCTGGGTGTAGGGGGCATCGCCCACCGTGGCCCAGCAGGGGTCGCCGGCATACCCTTCCTCATTGCCCACCCAGCGGGCGTCGGCGCCCCAGGGCCCATGGGCGTCACGGCCCCAGTTGCCCCAGATGATGGCGTCGGGCTGGTATTGCCGGATCAGGGCCCAGGTGTTGGTCCAGTCGTAATAGCTTTCGGCGTCGATGGACCGCTTTTCCCGGGCCCCACCGTAATAGCCGTCGCCGCCGTTGGCGCCATCGAACCACATCTCGAACAAGGGGCCGTAGCCGGTCAGCAGCTCACGCAGCTGGTTGCGATAATAGGTGATGTAGGCTGGCCGGCCGTATTCCGCGTGATTGCGGTCCCAGGGCGAAAGATAGATGCCGAACCTCAGGCCAGCCCGCCGGCAAGCGTCCGCCATTTCGGCGACGATGTCACCTTGGCCCCCCTTATAGGGGCTGTTGCGGATGCAATGCTCGGTGAAGCGGGTGGGCCACAGGCAGAAACCGTCATGGTGCTTGGCGGTCAGGATCAATCCGGTCAGGCCGGCGGCCTTGGCCGCGCCCGCGATCTGGTCGGCGCTGAAGTCGGTGGGGTTGAACAAGGCGGGCGATTCATCGCCATAGCCCCATTCCCGGTCGGTGAAGGTGTTGATGCTGAAATGGACGAAGGCGTAGGCGGCCATCTCATGCCAGGCCAACTGCCGCGCTGTCGGCACCGCCCCCCAGGATTGCGGCGCCGGCGCCTGTCCAGCCGAGGCGCCCACCAGGGACAGCGCGCTGGAGACGGCACCGGTCGCCAGGACGGCACGGCGCGACGGCAGGAACGGGCGGGACATCGGCAAGCTCCCCGGCATGGATCATTATTAATGAAACTAAATTAAATTAATGATGCCATGCCTGTCGGAGCGTTTAAAGACCTAAACCCGCGTGGCGGTGAAGGAGGGTGGCCGATCCTCCGCCGCGGCACCGAAGCGGGGGTTGGGCTTGGGTCCCATGGTGAAGACAAGCCGCCCCCCCTGCATCAAGTCCGCATGGCGGATCCAGGTCTGGGCGTGGGGCTTGCCCCGCCAGGTGACAGATTGGATGTAAGGGCTGTCCGGGGCGTTGCCAACGGCCTCGATGGTCAGGGTCCGGCCCTCGCCCACCGTCACGTCCACCCGCTCGAACAGGGGGGAACCGAAGACGTAGATGGGCGTCACGGGATCGACGGCGTACAGGCCCAGCGCGCTCATCAGGTACCAGGCGCTCATCTGGCCGCAATCCTCGTTACCGGCCAGGCCGTCGGGATCGGCGCGGTACATGGTCTTCAGCAGGCTGCGCACCCGCGCCTGGGTCTTATGATGGGCGCCCGTGTAGGCATAGAGATAGGCGATGTGGTGGCTGGGCTCGTTGCCATGGGCATACTGGCCCACCAGGCCGGCGATGTCGGGGGGTGCGTCGTCCGGCAGGTCGGAACTGGTGCTGAACAGCTCATCCAGCTTGGCCTCGAACGCCGCCGGCCCGCCGAACATCCCCATATAGCCATAGATGTCGTGCTGGTTCAGGAAGGTGGCCTGCCAGGCGTTGCTTTCCGTGAAGTCCCGCCACTTGCGGCTATGGCCCATGCCACGCGGATCGAAGGGCTGGGCCCAAGCGCCATCGGTGAAACGCGGGCGCATGAAGGTCGTGTCGCGGTCGAACAGGTTGCGGTAGTTCAAGGAGCGCTGGCGCAAGGCCTTGGCATCCTCCCCCGCCCCCACGGCATCGGCCAGACGGGCGATGGCCCAATCGTCGTAGGCGTATTCCAGCGTCTTGCTGACCGCCTCCTCCACCGTGTCGCTGGGGATGTAGCCCAGGCGCCGGTATTCCGGCAGGCCGCTGGTCTGGCCCTGGAAGGCCTGCTTGCGGAAGACCGGCCAGGCGCGGGCATAATCGACGCCTGGAATGTCCTTGGCCGCCGCTTCGGCCAGCACCACGGCGGAATGCCAGCCGATCATGCAGCCGGTCTCGGTACCCTGCAGCGGCCAGACGGGCGGGCCGGCGGGGCTTTCCTCCGCCATGCGCACCAGGCCGCCGACGATGTCCCCCACCCGTTGGGGCGGCTGGGCCAGGGTGAACAGGGGATGCAGGGCGCGATAGGTGTCCCACAGCGAATATGTGGAGTAGTTGTTCGCCCCCGGCGGCAACTGGCGCACCGTGCTGTCCATGGCGCGATAGCGGCCGTCCACATCGCTGAACAGGGTGGGCGCCAGCAGGGCGTGATAAAGGGCGGTGTAGAAGATTCTGATATCGGCGGCGTCGCAGCCCTTGGTGACCGCCAGGCGGCCCAGCTCCGCCTCCCACGCCGCGGCCGCCGCCGCGCGCACGCCGTCGAAATCCCACCCGGGGATCTCCGAATCCAGATTGCGCAGGGCGCCATCGATGTCCACGGCCGACAGGCCCACCTTGACCAGCAGCGGGGCGGAATGGGCGTCCGGCAGGTCCAGCACGCACTTCAGCGCGGCCCCCTCCACCGCCTGCGCGCCCTCGGGCATGGCGCGGTCGTTGCTGTAGAATCGCGCGCCGGCGAAGGGCCGGGACAGCTTCATCGCGAAGTAGATGACCCGCCCCTGGCCCCATTGATGGACCTGGCGACCGCCGACCAGCGTGTCCTTGCCCACCGCGCGCAGCGAGGCGCCGGTGATCCGCGTGACGGAGCCCGCCGGATCCTGGTAGCCATGGGCGAAATCGATCAGCAGATGCGCCCCGGCGGTGGCCGGGAAATGGTAGCGGTGCAGGCCCGCCCGCGCCGTGGCCGTCAGTTCGGCCTCGATGCCGCTGTCCTTCAGCCGCACCCGGTAGTAGCCGGGCGTCGCCTGCTCGTCGGCATGGTCGAAGCGGGCGCGGTACCCGTCATCCGGGCTTTCCGGCGTGCCTGGGTCCAGGCGCACCGGTCCCACGCGGGGCACCACCAGCACGTCCATCATGTCGCCCACGCCCGTGCCGCTGAGATGGGTGTGGGAGAAGCCCAGGATGGTGCCGTCCTGCATGTGATAGCCGGAACAGGCGTCCCAGCCGGCGGTGTTGGTGTCGGGGCTCAACTGCACCATGCCGAAGGGCACGGTGGCGCCGGGATAGGTGTGGCCGTGACCGCCCGTGCCGATGAAGGGATCGACATGGCGGCAAAAGCCCCCGCCGGCTTTCGGCCCCGTGCCGGCAAACGCGGTGCTGGCGAACGCGGTACCGACACCGCCCGCCAGCGGTACCAGGGCCGCGGCGGCAACACCGCCCAACAGGTCACGCCGTGTCATCATGGGAAGGCCCTCCATCATCGCCGGTTCAGTGCAAAGGCTGGCGCAGCAGCGCCGGCTTGCGCGCCATCAGGTCCAGGATCAGTTCGCCAAACAGGCTGTTGGCCCAGGCGAACCAGGGCCGGGTGAAATGGCCGGGATCGTCCTGGCCGAAGGCTTCGTGCATGAAGCCGGTGCCGGCATGCGTGCCCTTCAGCCACACCAGGCACTGGCGGATTTCCGCGTCATCGGCACTGGTCAGGGCACGGACGATCAGGGACATGGGCCAGATCATGCCCAGGCCCACGTGCGGCCCGCCCACGCCCTCGGCAGCGCTTCCCTTGAAAAAATAGGGATTGCGGCGGCTCAGGACCCGTTGCCGGGTGCGGCGGTACAGCGGATCCCGAGCGTCGCAGGCGCCGAGATAGGGCAGGCTCAGCAGGCTGGGCACGTTGGCATCGTCCAGGAACAGCGCGTTGCCGAAACCGTCAACCTCATAGGCCCAGACCTCGTGCCCTTCCCCATCCGCCATGCGGCCGTGCCGCGTCAGCGCCACCGCCACGGTGTCCGCAAGGCTATGACAGGCGTTGGCCAGGGCGGCGTCGCCATGGATGGCCTGCGCCATGTCGGCCAGTTGGCGCAGGCTGGTCACGGCGAACAGGTTGGCGGGGACGAGGAAGGGCAGCACGCAGGCGTCGTCCGACGGCCGGAACATGGAATGGATCAGCCCGACCTTGACCGTGGGCGCGCCATAACCGTCCAGGGCCAGCGTGTCGCTGGGCGTTTCGCTGGTGCGCTGGAAGTGATAGGGGCCGGGACCCTCCAGCCGCTGCTGCTCGCGAAAGGTGCGCACGATCAGGGCCATGGCCTGGCGCCAGGCCGCGTCGAAGGCGACGGTGTCCCCCGTCGCCCGCCAGTAGCCGTGGGACAGGCGGATGACATGGCACAGGCTGTCCACCTCCCACTTGCGTTCGGCCACGCCGGGCTTCATCTCCGTCATGTCCTCCTTGGCCCAGCTCAAGGGCGTGACGGCGCCGGTGTCGCGGCTGAAGGCGTTGGCATAGGGATCGATCAGGATGCAGCGCGCCTGGCGACGGATCAGCCCTTGGCAGAGCTGGCGCAAGGCGGCGTCCCGTCGCGCCAGCGGCAGGTAGGGCCACACCTGGGCGGCGCTGTCGCGCAACCACAGGCAGGGGATGTCACCGGTGATGACGAACGCGTCGGGCCCGCCGTCCAGGGTGCCCATGGACACGGTGGTGTCCAGGGTGTTGGGGTAGCAGTTCTGGAACAGCCAGTAGAGTTCAGGATCGGCGATGGCGGCGCGGGCATCTTTGATCACCGCCTCCACCGCCGGGCTGGCATAACCCCGGGCCGTGGCGGCCGGCCGCCGGGACACCGGCGAGGACGCGGCGCGCGACGGACCCGCCAGGCCCAGTCCCACGCCGGCCACGGCCATTTTCAGCAAATCACGGCGTATAGGCATCCGCATCCCGTGTCTGGGGCCCGCAACGGAAACGGGCCGGTTCATCCGGCCTCATTCTCCCGCGGAACAGGGCCCCCGCAGAATAGGGAAAGGTCCTGGTGACCGCCACCAGGACCTTCCGTCACAGAGCAGGATCAGTAGCTGTACTTCATGCTGACCAGGATGGTCCGGCCCGTCTCCACCACGTCGGAGATGGCCAGGCTCGACTTGCCGATGTGCGACCAGTAGGAGACGTCGTCGAACAGGTTGGCCACCGACAGGTCGGCCCGCACGCCATAGCCGAAGTCGTAGCCGGCATGCAGGTCCACCCGCTGCGACGACCGGACCCACAGGTCGTCCCAGCTGCTGCCCAGGCCCAGGTAATCGTACTGGGCCACATAGGCACCGGTGTAGTGGTAGATCAGGTCCAGGGTGAAGCCGTCCTTTTCATAGAAGGCCTCGATATTGGCCATCCAGTCCGGAGCGTTCTGGATGCGCTCGTTCGGGTCCAGCCCGGCGGCCTTGGTGTTGACCGAGGTCCACTGCCGCGTGAGGTTGGCACCCAGGCCGAAGCCGTCGAACGGCGCCGGCATGTCCTGA
>NZ_BACU01000178.1 GCF_000333275.1 Azospirillum sp. B4
CGGCGGTGATGGTCCCCGTGTTGGCACCCGCCAGGCCGCCCACGGGGGTGCCGGCGCTGCCGACCAGGATGCCGCCGATGGCGTAGGCACCGGTCACCTGGCCGGCGTTGGCGCCGACTAGGCCGCCGACATCCACCGCGCCGGCACCGGCGATGATCGTGGCGGCGCCGTAGCCGCCGTTGACGACTCCCGCGGCGGTGACAGTTCCCGCCAGGCCACCGACATACTGCGCGGCACTGGCCGTCGTTATACACCCACCGCCATAACTGGCCGTGACCAGCCCCGCCTCATACCCGACCAAGCCACCCGCGGCCTGCGCCCCGCTGCCCACCTGGACGATGCCGATACCGTCGCTGGCGCTGATGGTGCCGGCGTCATAGCCCACGGCGCCGCCGACGGACTGCGCGCCATCACCGACCATGACCGCGCTGATGGCGTGGCTGTTGGCGACGGTGGCGCTGTTGTAGCCGACGATACCCCCCACGCTCTGGGCCGCCACCGCCGACACGGTGCCGCCCGTGTACGCCGCCGTGATGAGGCCGGCATTCACGCCGGCCACCCCGCCCAGGCGCTGGGCCCCCGATGCCGCCAGAATCGTGCCGTTGGTCTGGACGCCGCTGATGGTGCCGCTGTTCTGCCCGGCGACGAGGCCGACGCCGCTGACGGCACCGACGCTGATCCTGGCGTTCGTCAGCGTCAGGTTGGTGACCGTGCCGGCCGCGCCGATGTCGCTGAACAAGCCGATGTTATCGCTGGCGGCACTGACGATGGTCATGCCGCTGATGCTGTAGCCCCGGCCGTTCAGCGTACCGGTGAAGGCGGTAGGGCTGGCGTTGCCGCCGGCGGACGTGATGCCGATGGGGGCGAAGCCGGTGGCCGTGTTCCACAAGCCCGAGGTCTGCGCCAGCTCCGCCATCGTGATGTTGGCGCCCAGGACGTAGCTTCCGCCCGGATTGGCGCCCATCAATTCAAGCTGGTGGGCGTTGATGATGGTGGTCCGGGCTTCCGCCTTCAGGAAGGGCCGGGTATAGCCGTCCACCATGTACCAGGTGGAGGTGAAGTCGAAGCCGCTGTACGTGGCGGAGGCATAGGCGGCGGTGCCACTGACGCCGGTGGCGGAAAAGGAGCCGGCCGAACTGGTGCCATAGGCGTTCGTCTGGTTGGTGGCGACCGTGTCCCAAAAGCTGGTCAACACCGTGCCGGAGGTCATCCTGCCGACCAGGCCGCCCACGCTGACGCCCGCCGCCGCGGACACCGACCCGCTGGCCCAACTCTGCGCGATCGTGGGGATGACGGTGCCGCTGACGGCGTTCTCGCCCACCAGGCCACCAACGCCGTTGGACAGGGTGCCGGCCCTGACGGCCCCCGTCGCGTAGGCGCCCCGGATCAGGCTGCCATAGTTGCGACCGGCGAGGCCGCCGATATCAGTGCCCGCCGTGCCGGCGATGACCGTGCCGGTGGCATAGCTGCCCAGCACGGACGACGATGTGAGGTTGAATGCCTCCGACGCCCCGACCAAGCCACCGACGTAGAAGGTGGTCCGGCCAACCGACACCGTGCCGGTGGCATAGCTGCCGCTGATGATGCCATTTTGCTGGTGACCGAGCAGCCCGCCGATATACTGCGCCATGGTGCCGACACCCGTGGCCGCCCCGACCGACAGGTTGCCCGTGGCGTAGCTGTCGGCGATGAGCGCGGACGCCGAACCGGCCGTGGTTTGGGAGTTCACCCCGACCAAGCCGCCGAAATACTGATTGCCGGTACCGGTGGCCGTGATCGTTCCGGTAGCGTAACTACCGCTGACGGTGCCTGAGTTGGAGCCGACCAGACCGCCGATGCGCGCTGCGGCACTCGACAGCAGCAGATTGCCGGTGGCGTAGCTGCCCAGGATTGAGCCAAAGGTGTTGACGCCGACCAGGCCGCCGACATATTGCGCGCCGCTGCTGCCGGTGCTGACGCCGCCGGTGGCATAGGAATTGACCAGCGTCATGGTATTGGCGTCGCCCACCAACCCCCCG
>NZ_BACU01000177.1 GCF_000333275.1 Azospirillum sp. B4
GCTTGTCCAGCAGCTTGGGCGCCCATTCGTTCAGTTCGCCCAGATCCGCGTCCTGCAGGGTATACTGGTACTGCGTGCGGGCCAGGCGGCCGCCGACGTTCAAATCCTGGCTGGCCTGCAGGAACAGCGTCGCCCCCTTGACCTTGGCCAGCTTGGGCCGCAGCCGGGCGATGATCTGGTCCGCCGTGGCGGTGCGCTGGGCGCGCGGCTTCAGGCCAATGACGATGAAGCCGTTGTTGATGGGCCGTCCGCCACCGCCGACCGACGTGCCCCAGGCGGCCACGTCCGGATCCTGGGTCACGATGTCGGTCAGCTGGTGCTGCAACCGCACCATCTCGGTGAAGGACACGTCCTGCGCGGCGTCGGCCAGGCCGGTGATGATGCCGGTGTCCTGCTGCGGAAAGAAGCCCTTGGGGATGTACAGGTACAACGCCACCGTCGCCGCCAGGGTGGCGAAGAACACCGTCAACGTCATGCGCTGATGGCGCAGCACGAAGTCCAGGCCCCGGCCGTACTTCGCCACCAGCCAGTCGAAGCACCCCTCGATGAACAGGTAGGCGCGGCCGTGCCGGGCGTGCTTTTCATCCTTCAGGAACAGGGCGCTCATCATCGGCGACAGGGTCAGCGAGACGAAGGCGGACACGGCGATGGTCATGGTGACGGTGATGGCGAATTCACGCATCAGCCGGCCGACGATGCCGCCCATCAGCAGCAGGGGGATGAACACCGCCACCAGGGAGACGCTGATGGACATGATGGTGAAGCCGATCTCCCCCGCCCCCTTCAGCGCCGCCTCCCGGGGCGACATGCCCTCCTCGATATGGCGGTAGATGTTCTCCACCATCACGATGGCGTCGTCGACGACGAAGCCCACGGCGATGGTCAGGCCCATCAGGGACAGGTTGTCCAGGCTGAAGCCCAGCAGGTACATCAGCGCCGCCGTGCCGAACAGGGCCAACGGCACGGTCACCCCGGGGATCAGCGTGGCCCACAGGTTGCGCAGGAACAGGAAGATGACCATGACCACCAGGGCGATGGTCAGCAGCAGGGTGAACTGCACATCCTCCACCGAGGCCTTGATGGTGGTGGTGCGGTCGATGACCTTGTCCATCTTCACGCCCGGCGGCACCGCCGCCATCACCTGCGGCAGCGTGTCCTCCACCCGCTGGACGATCTCCATGATGTTGGCGCCGGGCTGCTTGAACACCTGCAGCAGGATGCCGGGGCCATTGTTCTGCCAGGCCAGCAGCTGGCTGTTCTCCGGCCCTTCCACCGCCACGCCGATGTCGCGGATGCGCACCGGCGCGCCGTTCTTGTAGGCGACGATGACGTCGTTCCACGGTTCCGCCTTCAACAGCTGATCGTTGTTGTAGATGACGAAGTTATGCGCGACGCCGTTGATGGAGCCCTTGGGCGCGTTGACCGTGGCGGTGGAGATGACGGTGGCGATGTCCTCCAGCTGGATGCCCAACGCGGCGATCTTGGCCGGGTCCACCTGCACCCGCACCGCCGGCTTCTGCTGGCCGCCGATGGAGACCTGGCCCACACCCGGGATCTGCGACAACCGCTGGGCGATCACGTTCTCCGCGAAGTCGTCCACCGTCGTCAGGGGCAGGTTGTCGGAATGGACGGAATAGACCAGGACGGAGCTGTCGGCCGGGTTGATCTTGCGATACGTCGGCGGCGACGGCAGGTTCTTGGGCAGCTGCCCGCCCGCCGCCTCGATGGCGGTCTGCACGTCCTGGGCGGCGGCGTCGATGTTGCGGTTCAGGTCGAACTGCAGGGTGATCTGCGTGCTGCCCAGGGTGCTGGTGGACGTCATCTGGCTGACGCCGGGGATGGCGGCGAACTGGGTTTCCAGCGGCTGGGCCACGGATGAGGCCATGGTCTCCGGACTGCCGCCCGGCAGGTTGGCCGACACCTGGATGGTGGGGAAGTCCACCTGGGGCAGCGGCGCCACCGGCAGCAGGGGATATGCGACCATACCCACCAGCAGGATGCCCAGCATCAGCAGCGAGGTGGCGATGGGCCGGGTGATGAAGGGGCTGGACAGGCTCATGGCTGCTGGCCCTCCGCCTTCCCGACACCGCCGGGCGCCGGCATGGCGTCCGCCGTCCGGGCGTCGCCCAGGTTCACCTTGGCGCCGGGCTGCAGGCGGTAGGCGTTGCTGGTGGTCACCCGCTCACCCGCCGACAGGCCCTTGGTCACCACGGTGACGCCGCCGGTGTCCTCCGCCGTCTCGATGGGCCGCATTTCCACCGTGCTGTCCGGCTTCACCACATAGGCGTAGATGCCCTTGGGGCCGCGCTGCAGGGCGGCGGTGGGAATGGTCAGCGCGCCGCGCCGGGTCTGCTTCAGCACCTTCACGTTTACGAACTGCCCCGGGCACAGATG
>NZ_BACU01000176.1 GCF_000333275.1 Azospirillum sp. B4
GGATAGGTGTCATAGAATCCTGCGAAGCCCAGGACGTAGGGCATCAGCCGCAGCACGGCCACGCCCAGCAGGGCCGCCAGCAGGCGGTTGGCGGTGCGGTTGCCACGGGCCGTCAGCAACAGAATGGCCACCAGCGCGCCGAAGCCGGCCGCCATGCCCAACATGGTACTCCAGGGACCGAAGCGGATCATGGCGCCTCCTCCGGACAGTCTAGCGCGGTCCCACTCGGCCATAAATTCGGGGCTCCTCTCGGGATGGAGTTCCCCCATGCGGCCGATCATGTCTTCCCGCCTGTTGGTCCTGGCCTTGCTGGCCGGCACCACCCTCACCGCCTGTGACAAGGCGGCCCCCGACCCGCGCACCGCCGAACGCCTAGTGCGCGTGGCCACCGTCCAGCCGGCAGCCCGGGACGAGCGCGCCTATGTCGGCGTCGTCACCGCCAGGGTGCAGAGCGGCCTGGGCTTCCGCGTCGCCGGCAAGGTCACCCAGCGCCTGGTCGACCCCGGCCAGTCGGTGAAGGCCGGGCAGCCGCTGATGCGCATGGACAACACCGATTACCTGCACGCCATCACCACCCAGCAAGGCCAGGTGGCCATGGCCAAGGCCACGCTGACCCAAGCCCGGGCGGACGAGGCGCGCTACCGGGCCCTGGTGGGCAGCGGCGCCGTCTCCCCCTCCGCCTACGACCAGAAGAAGGCCGCGGCAGACAGCGCCCAGGCGCAGCTGGACGCGGCACAGGCCCAACTGCGGGTGGCGCAGGACGACAGCGCCTACACCACCCTGGTGGCCGACGCCGACGGCACGGTGATGGACACGCTGGCCGAACCGGGCCAGGTGGTCACCGCCGGCCAGATCGTGGTGCGCCTGGCCCATGCCGGCCCGCGCGAGGCGGCGGTGAACCTGCCGGAAACGGTGCGGCCGGCTGTGGGCTCCCCTGCCACCGCCACCCTTTACGGCAGCGCCGTGCGCACGCCCGCCACCCTGCGCCAACTGTCGGATGCCGCCGACACGCAGACCCGCACCTATGAGGCCCGCTACGTCCTGGACGGCGCCGCCGCCCAAGCCCCGCTGGGCGCCACGGTGACGGTGCGCCTGGCCCAGAGCGGCGACGGCACCCCGCCGGTCTCCGTCCCCCTGGGCGCCCTGAACGACGAGGGCAAGGGCCCGGGCGTCTGGGTGCTGACCGGCCAGGCCGGCGGCGGCCCCGTCAGCGGTGACCGGGCCACCATCGCCTTCCGACCGGTGACGGTGGGCCAGCTGGGGGCCGAGGAGGCCACCTTGCTGAGCGGCCTGACCGCCGGTGAACGGGTGGTGGCCCTGGGCAGCCACTTCCTGCATGAGGGCGAAACGGTCCGGGTGATCCAGACCAGCGGGGCTTCGGCCCAGGCGGTGCTGAAATGAGCGGCTTCAACCTGTCGGCCCTGGCGGTCCGCGAACGCGCCATCACGCTGTTCCTGCTGATCGCCATCACCCTGTCCGGCGTCTACGCCTTCCTGAAGCTGGGCCGCGCCGAGGATCCCGCCTTCACCATCAAGGTGCTGACCGTCAGCGCCGTCTGGCCCGGCGCCACGGCGCAGGAGATGCAGGACCTGGTGGCCGAACCCCTGGAAAAGCGCCTGCAGGAACTGCGCTGGTACGACAAGGTGGAAACCTTCACCAAGCCCGGCCAGGTGCTGATGACCCTGTCCCTGCAGGACAAGACCCCGCCCAGCGCCGTGCCGGAGCAGTTCTACCAGGCGCGCAAGAAGCTGGGGGATGAGGCCCGCACGCTGCCCACCGGCGCGCTGGGCCCCTTCGTCAATGACGAGTATGCCGACACCGACTTCGCCGTCTATGCCGTCAAGGCGCCGGGCATGCCGGCCCGCCAGCTGACGCGCGAAGCGGAGACCCTGCGCCAGCGCCTGCTGCACGTGCCCGGCGTGAAGAAGATCGACATCCTGGGCGAACGGCCCGAGCGCATCTTCGTGGACTTCACCTACGCCCGCCTGGCCACCCTGGGCATCAGCGCCCGCGATATCTTCGACGCCCTGGCGCGGCAGAACACGGTGACGCCGGCCGGCTCCATCGACACCGATGGCCCCCAGGTCTTCATCCGCCTGGACGGCGCCTACGACGACCTCGAGAAGATCCGCGACACCCCCATCGTCGCCGGCGGCCGCACCTTCCGCTTGGCCGATGTGGCGGAGGTGAAGCGCGGCTATGAGGATCCGGCGACATACCTCATCCGCCATGACGGCGACCCGGCCCTGGCCCTGGGCGTGGTCATGCAGGATGGCTGGAACGGGCTGGAACTGGGCAAGGCGCTGGACGCGGAAGAAGCGAAGATCGCCGCCGAACTGCCGGTGGGCCTGACGCTCACCAAGGTCAGCGACCAGGCCGTGAACATCCACGAGGCGGTGGGTGAGTTCATGCTGAAGTTCTTCGTGGCCCTGGCCGTGGTCATGTTCGTCAGCCTGGCCAGCCTGGGCTGGCGCGTGGGCATCGTCGTGGCCGCCGCCGTACCGCTGACCCTGGCCGCCGTCTTCGTCATCATGCAGGTGACCGGCCGCGCCTTCGACCGCATCACCCTGGGCGCCCTGATCATCTCGCTGGGCCTGCTGGTGGACGATGCCATCATCGCCATCGAGATCATGGTGGTGAAGCTGGAGGAAGGGTACGACCGCATCAAGGCCGCCGCCTACGCCTGGAGCCACACGGCCGCCCCCATGCTGTCCGGCACCCTGGTCACCATCATCGGCTTCACGCCCGTTGGCTTCGCCAAGTCCACCGCGGGTGAGTATGCCGGCAACATCTTCTGGATCGTGGGCTTCGCCCTCATCACCTCCTGGGTGGTGGCCGTGGTGTTCACGCCGTACCTGGGTGTGAAGCTGCTGCCCAACATCCGGCCCATCCCGGGCGGGCACGCTGCGATCTACGCCACGCCCCGCTATCAGCGCCTGCGCCGCCTGATCACCTGGGCGGTGGATCACCGCGGCCGGGTGGCCCTGGCCGTGGTCGGCACCTTCCTGCTGGCCGGCGTGGGCATGGGCTTCGTCAAGCAGCAGTTCTTCCCCACCTCCGACCGCCCGGAGATCATGGCCGAGGTGCAGATGCCCGAGGGCACCAGCATCGAAGCCACCAGCGCCGCCGCCAAGAAGGTGGAGGACTGGCTGCGCCGGCAGCCGGAGGCGAAGATCGTCTCCACCTACGTCGGCCAAGGCGCCCCACGGTTCTTCCTGTCCTACAACCCGGAACTGCCCGACCCGTCGTTCGCCAAGATGATCGTCCTGACCCCGGACGACAAGGCGCGCGACCGGCTCAAGGACAACCTGCGCCAAGCCATCGCCGACGGCCTGGCGCCCGAGGCCCGGGTGCGCGTGTCGCAACTGGTGTTCGGCCCGCCCTCGCGCTTCCCCGTCATGTTCCGTGTCAGCGGGCCCGATGTGGCCGTGCTGCGCGGCATCGCCGATGAGGTGCAGGCCGTCATGCGGGCCAACCCCGACACCCGCCTGGTGAACCAGGACTGGGGCGAGCGGACGCCCACCCTGCACTTCGTGCTGGACCAGGACCGCCTGCGCCTGATCGGCCTGAACCCCAGCGACGCGGCACAGCAGCTGCAGTTCCTGCTGACCGGCGCCCCGGTGACCCAGGTGCGCGAGGACATCCGCGTGGTGCAGGTGACGGCGCGCAGCGCCGGCCCCGACCGCCTGGACCCCGCCCGCCTGGGCGACATGACCCTGACCAGCGCCGATGGCCGCCTGGTGCCCCTGAGCCAGATCGGCCACGTGGAAGTGCGGGCGGAGGAGCCCATCCTGCGCCGCCGCGACCGTGTGCCCACCATCACCGTGCAGGCCGACATCGACGATTCGCTGCAACCGCCGCAAGTCTCGATGGCCATCCAGAAAGCCTTGGCCCCTGTCATCGCCAAGCTGCCGGCCGGCTACCGCATCGACATGGGCGGCAACATCGAGGAGGCGGGCAAGGCCAACGCGGCGCTGGCCCCCATGTTCCCCATCATGGCGGCCTTGATCCTGCTGGTCCTGGTGTTGCAGACCCAGTCGCTGTCGGCCATGGCCATGGTGTTCCTGACGGGTCCGCTGGGCCTGGTGGGCGCGGTGCCCGTGCTGCTGATCTTCCACCAGCCCTTCGGCTTCAACGCCATCCTGGGCCTGATCGGCCTGTCCGGCATCCTGATGCGCAACACCCTGATCCTGATCGGCCAGATCCACACCAACCAGGAGGAAGGGCTGTCGCCCTACCACGCGGTGATCGAGGCCACGGTGCAGCGGGCGCGGCCCGTCATCCTGACCGCCCTGGCCGCCGTGCTGGCCTTCATCCCCCTGACCCAGTCGGTGTTCTGGGGCTCCATGGCCTATGTGCTGATCGGCGGCACGGCCGTGGGCACAGTGCTGATCCTGGTCTTCCTGCCCGCCCTTTACGCCCTGTGGTTCCGGGTGAAGGCGGACGGCGTAGCGGCGCCCCAGGAGGTGCCGCATTATCCCAGGGCTGTGCCGGCGGAGTGACCCCAACAGCATGACACAGGACTCAGGCCGTTGTAGGAGGCGGCCGTGTCCGGCGCAGGTTTCCGGGAGCGTGGCGAAGTGGAAGCCGAGGAAGCCCAAGCCCAGCGGATGCTGGCGACCGGTGATTAGGGACGGCATTTGAGTGGCCACGATCAAATGCCACTGGTGTGATTTGACTTCCCGCCGGCATGTGATAGGACTTGCCCTAATTTCGAACGCCCTTCCGGTCCGCCGGGAGGGCGTTTCCTTTTTGGCTTTCCCGCAGCCTTGAAAAGGAATTCGAAATGACCGCTGACATCCTGGGCGTGACGCTGCACGGCACGGGGCCGGAACCCGTGTTGGTTCTGCATGACTGGCTGGGCGACGCCAGCACATACGCGCCCATGCGGCCCTATCTGGACGGAAAGCGTTACACCTACGCCTTCGCCGATTTGCGCGGCTACGGCCGGTCCGTGCACCTGAGAGGCGCCTGCACCATCGACGAGGTCGCCACCGACTGCCTGGCCCTGGCCGACCATCTCGGCTGGCAACACTTCCACGTTATGGGTCATTCCATGACCGGGATGGCGACCCAGCGGCTGGCGGCCGACGCCCCATCCCGCGTCAAAAGCGCCATCGCTGTCTGCCCGCTCTCCGCCGCCGGCAATCCCTTGCCGGATGAGGCCGCAGCCTTCTTCGCCCGCACCTGCGAGGACGACGACGCCTTCCGCCGCCTGGTCAAGCACGTGACGGGCCTATCGGACCAGTGGGCGGAGGTGAAGCTGCGCCAAAACCGGGACCGCGTGGCGCCCCAGTGCCGTCCGCACTATCTGCGCATGATACGGACGACCCATTTCGTGGATGAGGTACGCGGGCTGGCCACACCTTTTCTGGTCGTCGTCGGGGACAGAGACCCCGGCCTAGACGCCGCGGCGATGGAACGCACCTTCCTCGCCTGGCATCCCAACGCGAACCTGATGGTGATGCCCAACTGCGGTCATTACCCCATGCAGGAATGCCCACCCCGGTTCGCCCATATGATCGAGGACTTCCTCGACAGCCAGGCCGGCTGACAAAAAATCCCCGGCCAGGGCGACCTGGCCGGGAGATTTTCCTTAACACAGAGACTGCTTACTTGGCCTCGGTATCCGTGCGGTACTTCTTGAACCAGGCCAGGATGGCGTTGGTCTCGCCCACCAGCTGCGACGGGCGTTCGGCCAGGCCGTGGTGGCTGGCACCCGGCACGCGGATCAGCGCCGTGGGGATGGAGCGCAGTTGCAAGGCGGCGTAGTACTGCTCCGCCTCGCTGGGGGGCGTGCGATGGTCTTCCTCGCCCACCATAACCGCCGTCGGCGTCTTGACGTTGCCCACCAGGCTCAGCGGCGACCGGCGCCAGTACTGCTCCGGATCCTCCCACGGCATCTTGCCGAACCAGTACTTGGCCATGAAGGTGAAGCCGTCGACGGTCAGCACCTCGCTGGTCCAGTTGATCACCGGCTTCTGCGTCACCGCCGCCTTGAAACGGTCGGTCTTGCCCACGATCCAGGCCGTCAGCACGCCGCCACCGGAACCGCCGGTGACGAACAGATTGTCGGGATCGACCGAGCCCTTGGCGATGGCGGCATCCACCACGCTCATCAGGTCGTCATAATCCTGGCTGGGGTAGTTGTGGTGGATCTGGTTGGCGAAGCTTTCGCCGTACGACGTCGACCCACGCGGGTTGGCATAGACGACGATGTAACCGGCGGCGGCGTACAGCTGGTCCTGCGTCGACCAGACGGGGCCATAGCTGGCGAAGGGTCCGCCGTGGATTTCCAGGATCAGCGGATATTTTTTGGCCGGGTTGAAGTCCGGCGGCGTCACCATCCAGGCGCCGATGGGCAGGCCACCGGCCGATGAGGTCACCGCCAGCGGCTGGACGGCGCCCAGGGTCTTGCCGGCGAACAGGCTGGCGTTCAGGGTGGTCAGGCGCTTCTGCTCGCCCGGCCCAGTGCTGAGACCGACATCGGCCGGGTGGGTGGGGTCACCCCAGGGGAAGGCTACGGCGCCGTCCTTGGCAACGGTGAAGCCACCGCCGGAATAGGGCCGGTCCAGGTCGCTGCCCACCAGGCCCTCCGCCACCGTGGTGACCTTGCCGTCCAGGGTGACCCGGGCGACCTTGGTGACCCCGCCTTCGGTGTAGCTGGCGTAGATAGCGCGGCCATCGGCCGCCCAGCGCGGGCTGTTCAGGTCGCGGTCGAAGCCGGCGCTCAGGGCCCGCACCTCCGTCCCATCGGCGTTCATGACCGACAGCACGCCGTTCTGGTAGCCCAGTTCCTTGTCGTCGAAGCCGACGAAGGCGATGCGCTTGCCGTCGGGGGAGGCCACCGGCTCCTGGTCCGGTCCGTGACGGGTGGTCAGCTGGGTCAGGGCGCCCGACGTCGTATCCACGGAGAACACGTCCGAATTCAACGGGTCGCGTTCCCAATCCTTGCCGTGGTTGCTGCTGAACAGGATGTGGTGGCCGTCCGGCATCCACGACAGGGCGCCGCCGTCATCATACTGGCCGCTGGTCAGCTGGCGCGGCGCGCCGCCGTCCGCGGGCACGACGAAGATGTGGTTGAAGCCCGGGCGGATATAGCCTTCGCCGTCACCACGGTAATTGATCTTGGTGATCACCTTGATGGGGGCGGCCCATTTGGCGCCCTCGGGCGCCGCCAGGGGGGCGCCCAGGCTGCCGCCCTCCTCCGGCACGAACATGGTGAAGCCGATCTGCTTGCCATCCGGGGACCAGGCGACGTCGGACGGGCCTTCCGGCAGGGCGGTGATGGCGGCGCCGGTGCCGCTGCCCGAGCCACTCAGCCAGCGCACCCAGATCTGCGGCTTGTCACCCGGCCCCTTGGCGACATAGGCCAGGCGGCTGCCGTCCGGCGACCAGCGCGCCCGGCTGCTGCCCGGCACGCCCAGCGGCGTCTGCTGGCCGCTGGCCACGTCCACCAGCCAGACCTCGCTGCGGGCGTTGTCGGTCATGATGTCTTCAGTGGAGCGGGTGTAGGCGATGCGCTTGCCGTCCGGGCTGATCTGCACGTCCTTCGCCTGCGACAGGGCGAAGGCGTCGCGGGGGACGAAGGTATGGGCGGGCGCCACCGCTTCGGGCGTGGTGGCGCCCGGGGCGGCTGCCAGCGCCAGCGCGCACGGGGCAACGCCGAGCGTGAGGGCCAGCGCGAAGGCCGCCCGGAGCGAACGTGTGGTCATTTGGGTCCCATCTGCATTGTTCTTCTGCACCGGACGGGCCCCGCTCCCGTCACCGCCGCCAGCGTGGCGCGGATCGGCGCCCGCGTCCATATCCAATATCCCCTGAAAGTCCGGGACCACGGAAAGTCCGGGGCCACCCGCGGAAAGGCGACCGGATCAGCCGTCGGCGCGGATGGTGGCCAGGAAGGCCTCCACCTGGCGGTCCAGGCCCCGGGTGTCCCGCGACAGGTCCTGGGTCGCCCGTGCCACCTGCCCGGCCCCTTCGCCCACCTGGGCCATGGCGCCGCTGACGGTGGTGATGCGCTGGGTGACCGCCGCCGTGCCCATGGCCACCTGCTGGATGTTGCGGCTGATCTCCAGCGTGGGCGCGCCCTGCTGCTGGACCGCGCCCGGCGATGCGGCCGGCGATCTCACTGATGGTGCGGACGGTGGCGATGACGGCGTCGATGGCGGCCACCGCCTCCACCGTCGCCGCCTGCACGTCCCCCACCTGGTCCGCGATGGCGCCGGTGGCCTGCGCCGTCTGGGTCGCCAGCGCCTTGACCTCCCCCGCCACGACGGCGAAGCCCTTGCCGGCGGCCCCCGCCCGCGCCGCCTCGATAGTGGCGTTCAGGGCCAGCAGGTTGGTCTGGCCGGCGACGCCACTGATCAGATCCACGATCTCGCCGATGCGCTGGGCCGCCTGGTCCAGCCGGCGCATGCGGTCGCCATTGTGTTCCGCCTGGCCCACCGCCTCGGACGCGATCTCGGCCGCGCGCACGGCCTGGGACGCGATCTCGTCGCTGGCGGCGGACAGCTGTTCCGTGGCGGCGGCGATGGTCTGCACGTTGGCGGAGGCCTGGTGCGCCTCCCCCCGCATCCCGTCCGCTTCGCGCACCACGTCGGCGACCGTGCGGTTCAGGCCGTCGGCCACACCGGTCATGGTTTCCACCGCATGGCCCAGCGCCCGCACCAGGGTGGCCACCTCACTCTCGAAATCGCCGGCCATGCCCAGGATGGCCTGGCGCCGTTCCGCCGCCGCCTGGGCCTCCAGCGCCCGCCGCTGCGCCCGCATCTCCGCCATGTGCAGGGCCTGTTCCTTGAACACCTGGACGGCGCGCGACATGGCGCCGATCTCATCCCCCCGCGCCCGTGTGGGCACGACCACGTCGGTGTCGCCGCCGGCCAGGCGGCCCATGACGGCGGTCATGGCCTGCAGGGGCCGCGACAGGCTGGCGCCGATCAGCACGGCCAGGCCGCACACCACCACCAGCACCAGGGCGCCCACCCCCATCAGCCGGTCGCGCGTCGCCCACACGGCGGCCAGGATGGTGGCGCGGGGGGCGGCCACGGCGAAGCCCCAGACCTCCCCCGCCCGGCCGAAGCGCACCGGCACCATGACCACGCTCATCTCCGCCCCGGTGGCGGGGTCGGTGAAGGCGCCCTCCTGCGACCGGCCGTCGGCGACAGCGGCCAGCAGGTCGCGCGCCCAGTCGGCCTGGACGGGCTTGCCCAGCAGGGCGCCGTCGGGATGGGCGATCCACTGGCCACTCCCCTGAGGTCCGTCGCTGGACACGAGCAGGGCGTAGCCGTCGCCCCAGGGGTGCAGGGCGCCTACATCGGCCTGGATGCGCTTAAGGCTGAGGTCGGCGGTGGCCACGCCCAGGGCGCGGCCGTCCACCATGACCGGGGCCACCACCGTGGTCATCAGCACCCGGGTGGTGCCCACCTCATAGAAATAGGGCGAGGTCACCGCCTCGCGCCCATCGCGCAGGGGGCGGTGGTACCAGTTCTCCTCCGCCGGGTCGCCGGTCATGGGCGTGGTCTCCACCCCCGTGCCGCCATCGGCATGGCGATAGGCGTACAGCATCAGCCGGCCGTCCTTGTCGCCCCATGGCGTGCCCTGGTAGCGGGCGTCGCCGCCATCGGCGTCGGGCTCCAGCCCGGCATAGACGCCGGTGATGGCGGGATTGCCGTCCAGCACCTGGTTCAGGGCCCGGCCATAGGCGGCACGGTCCAGGGTGCCGCCCTTGATCAGGGAGGCCGTCCAGGCGGCGTCGGTGCGGGCGGTGGCCAGCGCCTCATCGATCACGCCCACGATCTGGCGGGACTGGCTGGCCGCCATCTCCGTCATCAGGCGGCGGGCGGCATCCTCGCTGGCCGTGACCTGCACATGGATGGCGTAGCCGATCAGGCTGGCCACGCCCAGGACGGTGACGGCCAGCAGCGGCAGCACGATGCGCAGCCGCAGGGAAAGGTTCTTGAAAACCGACACGGCTGGCGCCCCCACACGAACCCCACATGGGGTGGAAGTGTGCCTAAACGCCAGCCGCGCCCAAGTTAACTTTTAAAAACAAGTATATGTACATCTTCGGACACCGGGCGCGGCCATGCGGCCCCGGCTCGTGTCCCCGGGTTTCAGGCCGCCCGCACCGCGGTGACGAAGCGGCTGACCTGTTCGTCCAGGGCCTTCAGCTGCTGCGCCAATTCGCCCGCCGTGCCCAGCACATGGCTGGCCCGGTCGGCGCTGTCCACCACCACGTCGCTGACGGCGTGGATGTTGGTGGTGACGGCGCGGGTGCCACGGGCGACGATGGTGGCGTTCTGCGAAATCTCCCGCGTCGCCGCCCCCTGCTGTTCCACGGCCGAGGCGATGCCGGCCGCCACCTCCTGCGCCTTGGCGGAAACCTCGGCGATGGTGCGCACCTCCGCCACCGCCCGGCCGCTGGCCTGCTGCGTGGCCTCAATCTGGGCGGTGATGTCCTCCGTCGCCTTGGCGGTCTGGTTGGCCAAGTTCTTCACCTCCGACGCCACGACGGCGAAGCCCTTGCCGGCCTCCCCCGCCCGCGCCGCCTCGATGGTGGCGTTCAGGGCCAGCAGGTTGGTCTGGCTGGCGATCTGGGTGATCAGGTTCACGATCTCGGTGATCTTCTCCATCTGGCCGGCCAGATGCTCGATGGTCTGGCGCGCTGTTTCCGCCCGGGTAGCCGTGGCGGTGGCGATCTCCGCGCTTTCCGTCACCCGGGTCGCGATCTCCCCGATGGAGGCGGACAGCTGCTCCGCCGCCACCGCCACCGTCTCCACGCTGCTGGACGTCTCGTCCGTGGCCGCCCGCACGGCGTCGCTGCTGCGCCGGGCGTCGGCCAGGCCGGCCGCCAGATGGTTGCTCTGCGTGTCCACCTGGCCGCTGGCCTGGGCCACCCGCTTCAGCACGGAGGAGACGTTGGCCTCGAAGTCGCTGGCCAGCCGCTCGGCGGTGGCACGGCGTTCCCGCTCCGCCGCCTCTTGCATCTGGCTGCGTTCCTGGTGCAGCTTCGCCACCTCCGCCGCGTTACGCTTGAACACCTCCAGCGCGCGGGCCATGGCGCCGATCTCGTCACGCCGGTCCAGCGCCGGCATGGCGACATCGATGGCCCCCTCGCTAAGCGCCGTCATGGTGTCGGTGATCTCATCCAGCGGCCTGGCCACCATGCGGTAGGTCAGGAAGCCCAGCAGCAGCACCAGCACCGCCACGGTGATGCCGGTCGCCAGCAGGATCAGCATGCCCAGCGAGCGCAAGGGCCCGAAGGCCTTGGTCGCATCCATGGTGACACCCACGTACCATTTGGCTGATGGCAGATCCTTGATGGGATAGTAGGAGGTGATGATGTCCCCGGTCTGTTCCGGGGCGCGGCCCAGGTATTTCTGGATGTCGAAACCGTCGGCCAGCTTCTTCATCACCCGGTCCTTGTCCGGGTGGACCAGCACCGTGCCGTCGCCGTCAATCAGGAACACCTGGCCGTTGCCCCCCAGGTCGAAGGACTTCAGGAAGGTCTTGACCATGTCCAGGTCCAGGTCGCCGGCGGCGACACCCATCAGCGCGCCACCCTTCATCACCGGGGTGGCGATGGTCAGCACCAGGTTGCCGCCCGAGGCGCTGACATAAGGCTGGGTCATGATGGTCTGGTGGGCGGCGTCGGCCGCCTTGTACCAGCCGCGCTGGCGCGGATCGTAGCCCGGGGGCAGATCCATGGCGGGGAACATGGTGAAGACACCGGCGGTGTCGCCCAGGTAGACGGGGCTGAAGGTGCCGCTGAGGGTGGAGCCGGCCAGCAGGTCCTTCACATGGGATGGATCGGAGACCGCGATGTCGTCCGCGAGGTTGCGCACCAGGGCCACGCGGCCCACCAGCCATTTCTGGATGCCATCCGCCGCCGACTCGCCCGTCGATTTGATCTGAGTATCTATTTGCGTCGTTAAAGTATCACTCGAGACGGAGTATATGACATACCCCAAAGCACTGAAAGCCAATGCCACAAATACCGCGGTGAAAGCGACAATTCTGTAGACGAACTTCGTTCGTTTGCCTGCCTGCTCAATGGAGCGCGCGCCAGCATACAGTCTGGAGTTCATTGCCCCCTCGCACTGTCATGTCTGTTTATAGGGACGGTCAAGGCCAGCCCCGTTGCCCAACAGACTAGATCAGATCGGAGAGAGGTTAAACGCCAAATTTTTGCATGTGCGAGAAGTTTTCCGCATCTGCACTTTTAAACGGCAACCGCCTTCGCCGAAGGCAGCAAACGCTCATAAAATCCACCGTAGGTGCGCGCCCTGTTCACCAGATGGACTTCCAAAATCCAATGTTTTTCCTGACCCTGGGCGTCGGGGTCGCGCATGCGGGTGGGGTTGGCCGGGTTGACACGATAGTGGTCCTTCTCCCCCGGCCAGCGGGCATGGGGGAATTCACCCACCAGGTGGCCGGCGATGGCGCCGCCGAACACCCAGCCCGCCGCCTCGGCCACCCGTTGGGCATGGGCGTACAGTTCAGCACCGGTGATGTCGGGATGGTCGTGGAAGTGCCGGGCCAGCATGGTGAACACCCGATCCAGGTCATGCACCAGGCGGTGCTTCTCCGGGTCGTCGCCCAGGACGTAGGTGCGGCCCACGTCCGCCTCCCACTCCTCGAACACGGGGCCCAGGTCCAGGAAGACCAGGTCGTCAGCGCCTATGGCGCGCACCGGCGGATTGTCAGAGAAGACGCTGACGGTGTTGGCGCCGGCGCGGACGATGCGCTTGTGCCAATGATGGGCGACCCCGAATTCCGCTTCCGCCAGGGCATAGATGTCGCGCTCCACCGCCCGTTCCGTGCGGCCGGGAGCGATCAGGCCACGCGTCTCGATGGCGTCGAGCAAGGCCATGGCCTTGGCCTCCGCCGCCATCAGGGCGGCCAGACGGGCATTGTCACTCACGGGAGGCTTCCTTTCTCGCGGGGTGCCAGACGATGACGGCCGCACCATAGCCTCGCGATAAGATACATGTAAATATAAAGATGTCTTTATGCGATGAATCCGACGCACGCGGTTGGGCTGGAGCCCCTTGCCGCACCGTGGCCTGGGAAATGGGCCTCGCCCATCACCTAGGCCGTCCTACGGATGGCCTGGGGCGGGGCACCGAAGGCGCGGATGAAGGCCCGGCGCATGCGCTCGGTGTCGCCAAATCCTGTTTCGATAGCGATACGATCAAGTGAGGCCGGTCCTTCCTCCACCAGGTCCCGCGCCACCTCCAGCCGCAATTGCTCCACCGCCTTGGCCGGGGTCAGGCCCTGATCGGCGGTGAAGGCGCGGGCGAAGTTGCGCGGGCTCATGGCCGCCTGCGCCGCCAGTTCATCCACCGTCAGGCGCAGGGCCAAGTTGTCCCGCACCCACGCCAGCAGGTCGCCGAAGCGGCTGGTGGTGCCCTGCATCTCCAGCAGGGTGGAGAACTGCGACTGCCCACCCTGGCGGCGGTAGGGAATGACCAGCTGGCGGGCGGTGCGCCGGGCGATGGCCTCGCCCAGGTCTTCCGCCACCAGGGCTAGCGCCAGATCGATGCCGGCGGTGATGCCAGCCGACGTCCAATAGGCGCCGTCGCGGATGAAGATGCGGTCAGGTTCCAGCCGCACCCGGGGAAAGCGCCGGGCGAAGGAAGCGGTGCGATACCAGTGCGTGGTGACCCGCCGCCCGTCCAGCAGGCCGGCGGCCGCCAGCAGGAAGGTGCCGGAACAGACGCTGGTGATACGCCGGGCGTGGCCAGCCACGGCACGGGCGTAGTCCAGCAGGGCGGGCGCGGCACTGGCGGCGTTCACGCCGTCGCCGCCCGCCACCACCAGCGTGTCCAAACCCGCGGGGTCCATCAGACCCTGCGCCATGAGGCAAGCGCCGGAAGAGCTGGCGACCGGCCCCGGCTGCGGCGCTATGACGCGGATGTCGTAGGGGTGGCGGGCGTATCGGCCCGCGATCTCGAACGCCGCCAGGGGGCCGGTCACATCCAGAATCTGGAATCCGGGATAGGCCAGGAAGGCGATAGTGCGGGTCATGGGCGCGGTACCCCATTTTGGCGGAAAAGGTGGGATTTATGGCATTGCCGCCAAACCCTGTCGAGATCACCGTGAGTCCGCCGCAACGCCCAGGAGCCCTTCGCCATGACCCAAGCGCCCTTCACCATCGTGGAAGTCGTCTTCCCCCTGATGACGCAACTGGATTTCACCGCCCCGCACCAGGTGTTCAGCCGCCTGCCGGGCATCACCACCCGCGTGGCGTCCGCCACCGGCGGCACCATCGCCTCTCACGAAGGCCTGCGGTTCGAGGGGACGGAGCGGCTGGCCGACATTGCGGCCTGCGACCTGCTGTTCATCCCCGGCGGCCTGGGCATCGCCGCCGTGCTGAACGACGCCGAAACCATGGCCCACATCCGCCGCCTGGCCGGGAGCGCCCGCTACCTGACCTCGGTCTGCACCGGGTCGCTGATCCTGGCCGGGGCCGGCTTGCTGAAGGGCAAGCGGGCGGCCTGCCATTGGGCCTGGCGCGGCCAGCTGGCCCGGTTCGGCGCCATCCCCGATTCCGGCCGCGTGGTGCGCGACGGTGACATCATCACCGGCGGCGGCGTCACCGCCGGCCTGGACTTCGCCTTCACCGTGGCCGCCGAGATCGTGGGGCCCGACGCGGCGGAGGCCCTGATGCTGATGCTGGAATACGCCCCGGCCCCCCCCTTCCCCGGCGGGCGGCCGGAGCTGGCCCGGCCAGAGGTGCGGCAGCGTGTGGATGAAATCTACGGCCGCATCCTGCCCCACCGCGTGGCGGAGGTGGAGGAGTACGCCCGCCGCCTGGCGCCTTAGGCCAACCGCATGCGGGCCCTCAGCCCCGGATGGTTGTCCGCCAGGTCGAAGGTGCCGCCGTGCAGCTTGGCGACGGCGCTGACCAGGCTGAGGCCCAGGCCGACGCCGGGGGTGCCCCGGCCGGCGTCGCCACGATAGAAACGTTCCGTCACCCGGGGCTTTTCCTCGTCCGGGATGCCGGGACCGTTGTCCACCACCGACATCTCCACCGCCCCGTCGCCGCCGCTGGCCACCTGAACGGATATCGCCCCGCCCTCGGGCGTGAATTTCAGGGCGTTGTCGATCAGGTTGCCCACGGCCTGGGCCAGCAGGATGGGGTCGCCCAGGATGGTCATCATGCCCTGGTCGCCCCGGAAGGTCAGGGAGACGCCCTTCAGTTCCGCCGCCGGCAGGTAGAATTCCACCGCGCCGGCCGCCACCTCCGCCACGTTGACCTCGGCGAAGCCGGAGCGGCGGGCGCCGGTGTCGATCTCCGCCAGGCGCAGCAGGGCGTTGAAGATGCCGATGACGCGGTCGACATCGGCCACCGCCCCGTCCACCTCGGTATAGGTCTCGGCCAGGGGCGGGCGGGTGACGCTCACCTCCTCCAGCCGCGAGCGCAGCTCCGCCAAGGGGGTGCGCAAATCGTGGGCGATGGCGTTGGAAACGTTGCGCACGCCGTGCACCAGCTGCTCGATCTGGTCCAGCATGCCGTTGATGGTGCGCGACAGGGTGTTGAACTCATCCTGTCCCCGGGTGGTGGGCAGGCGGCGCGACAGGTCGCCCTGGACGATGCCGGTGGCGGTGCGGCTGAGGTCGTCGATGCGGCGCAGCACCGCCCGGCGGATGAGGAAGCCGCCCAGCATGCCCAGCAGCAGCAGGACGCCCATGGCCGCCAGCAGGCTGTACCAGAAGCGCTGCTCCAGGGGACGGAAATGGGCCATGTCGCGCGCCACCACCAGGTGATAGCCGCCCGGCAGCACCACATGCACCAGGCGCGCCTGCACCGTCCGGCCGTTCAGCTTGATGGGCGCGTTGTAGACACCCTGCCGTTCGGGGAAATCGTCGGGCCAGGCCGGAAGGTTGCCGGCCAGCATGGTGTGCCCCGCGTCCGCCAGCAGCAGGATGCGCTCCGCCGCGATCTGCATGCTCATGCGTTCATTGAGGAAGGCCACCAGCCCGTCGGGCCCGCGCTGGCGGAACACCTCGGTGAAGCGCTGCGCGTCCTCCTGCAAAATCTCCGTGCGGCCGTCGTCGATGGTGACCCGCCAGGCATAGCCCAGCGGCGCGGCGAACAGCACCAGGGTCACCAGGCCCAACAGCACGTAGCTGAGCGCCAGGGTGTAGGCGGAGGATCGCAGGGGCGACGCGGGCGCCGGCGCCATGTCAGCCGCCCACCGTCATCATGTAACCGGCGTTGCGCACCGTGCGCAGCAACGGCGGCTCCCCCTCCCCCTCGATCTTCTGGCGCAGTTTGCTGATATGCACGTCGACCACGTTGGTCTGCGGGTCGAAGTGATAGCCCCAGACGCCTTCCAGCAGCATGGTGCGGGTCACCACCTGGTCCACATGCCGCATCAGGTATTCCAGCAGCTTGAATTCCTGGTTCTGCAAGGTCAGGACGCGATCGCCGCGCGTGACCTTGCGCGACAGCAGGTTCATCCGCAGGTCGCCCACCGCCAGGCTGGTCTCCGGCACCGCGCCGGTGGGGGAGCGCCGCATCAGCGCGTCCAGACGGGCCAGCAATTCCCCGAAGGCGAAGGGCTTGGTCAGGTAGTCGTCCCCCCCGCTGCGCAGGCCCTTGATGCGCTCATCCACGCTGCTGAGTGCGCTCAGGATCAGCACGGGGGTCTGCGTGCCCATCTTGCGCAGGGTCTCGATGATGGTCAGGCCATCGATGTCGCCCGGCAGCATGCGGTCCATGACGATGACGTCGAAGCGCTCACCCGTCGCCAGGAACATGCCGTCGCGGCCGTTGTCCACATGCTCCACGGTGTGTCCAGCCTCGCGCAAACCCTTCACGACGAAGCGCGACACCCGTTCGTTATCCTCGACCAGCAGCACCCTCATGGCACCGTCCCCCGCGCTGTCATCAATCACCCGCTCCCACGGCTTCATGGGGCCTGGCGCGCGCCTGCTCCGCCCGGCGCCCGAACCGGTGGCCCACCCAGTCGTTCACCCGGTCCAGGTATAGGTAGACCACAGGCGTGGTGAACAGCGTCAGGATCTGGCTGAGGATCAGGCCGCCCACCATGGTCACGCCCAGGGGCTTGCGCAGTTCCGAGCCGGTGCCGTTCTCCAGCCACAGCGGCAAGGCACCCAGCAAGGCCGCCATGGTGGTCATCATGATGGGGCGGAAGCGCAGCAGGCAGGCCTGGCGGATGGATTCGATAGGCGTCATATGCTGTTCCCGTTCCGCCTGGATGGCGAAATCCACCATCATGATGCCGTTCTTCTTCACGATGCCGATCAGCAGGATGATGCCGATCAACGCGATGACCGACAGGTCGTAGTGGAAGATGATCAGCATCAGCAGCGCCCCCACGCCCGCCGACGGCAGGGTGGATAGGATGGTCAGCGGGTGGATGTAGCTTTCATACAGCATGCCCAGGATGATGTAGACGGCCACCAGCGCCGCCGCGATCAGGTAGGGCTGGGTCTTCAGCGAGGCCTGGAAGGCCTGGGCCGTGCCCTGGAAGGTGCCACCGACCGATGAGGGCATGCCCATCTCGCCCTGGGCCTTCTGGATGATCTGCACCGCCTCGCCCAGCGACACGCCCGGCGCCAGGTTGAAGGACAGGGTGACGGCCGGAAATTGGCCCAGGTGGTTGATGGACAGGTAGTTGACGTGGCTGGTGTCGAATTTCACGAAGGTCGACAACGGCACCTGCTGACCGGTCAGCGGCGACTTGATGTAAAGCTTGTTCAGCGTGTCCGGGCTGCCCTGCAGCTCCGGCGTGATCTCCAGCACCACGTGATAACTGTTCAGCTGGG
>NZ_BACU01000175.1 GCF_000333275.1 Azospirillum sp. B4
CCTTGGTTTTGCCCGTGCCGTCCGACGCCCCCACCCAGACCGACGTCTCGGGGTCGGACGCCTGGCGCTGCTTCACCGTGGGATCGATGGGGCGGATCATACCGGCCGACCTGCGCCGGGGCGGCCACATCGACGATGACGCCTTCCACATCCTGGAGCAGGAGCTGGACTGGGCGGAGCTGGCGGCCGCCCCGCCGGATGAGCTGGAACTGACCGAGGGCTAGGCATCGGTTTATGCAAAGCTTGCATCACCCTTGGACGCCGCCACCGGGCATGCTGGCCGCATGACCGCGACCCTTATCGAGCGGGGCCCCAGCCCCTTCCTGGCCGGCTTCCGCCTGGCGGATGTCACCGTCGGCACCGGCGTCACCCTGCGCGTGGCGATGGCGGGCGAAGGCCCGCCCCTGCTGCTGCTGCACGGCCATCCGCAAACCCACGCCACCTGGCGCAAGATCGCCCCGGCCTTGGCGCAACGGTTCACGGTGGTGGCGCCGGACCTGCGCGGCTATGGCGACAGCGGCAAACCGGAGAGCGACGCCCGCCACGCCCCCTACGCCAAGCGCGCCATGGCGCTGGACCAGGTGCACTTGATGCGGGCGCTGGGGTGCGGACGGTTCGCCGTCGCCGGCCATGACCGGGGCGGCCGGGTGGCCCACCGCATGGCGCTGGATCATCCGGACGCCGTCAGCCGCCTGGCGGTGCTGGACATCGCTCCCACCGCCACCATGTACGCCTTGACCGACAAGGCCTTCGCCACCCGGTATTTCTGGTGGTTCTTCCTGATCCAGCCGGCGCCCCTGCCGGAACGGCTGATCGCCGCCGATCCGGAGTTCTTCCTGCGCACCCATATCGACGGTCAGAGCAAGACGCCGGGCGCCACGGAGCCGGCGGTCTTCGCCGAATACCTGCGCTGCTACCAGGACCCGGCCACCCGGCACGCCATCTGTGAGGATTATCGCGCCGCAGCATCCATAGACCTGGAGCATGACGCCGCCGACGCCGATAGCCGGGTGACCGCCCCCCTGCTGGCCCTGTGGGGCGCCAAGGGCGTGGTGGGCCAGCTGTACGACGTGCTGGCCACCTGGCGGGATAAGGCGACCGACGTGCGTGGCCAGGCCCTGGACTGCGGCCACACCCTGCAGGAGGAAAAGCCGGACGCGGTACTGGCCGCCTTCCTGGACTTTTTTGGGGGGTGATACCTGCCCTGGCAGTGACGATATTGTTAAGTCGTCACCAAGGGTCTATTTTCAGGGATGGGCGTCAACCGCCCACCCGGCCCCATGCCTACAGGTATCATCGCCATGACCGCCCTACCCCGCCCCGCCGCCGGCCAGCGCGGCCCCGCCGACCATGAGCGCCGCGCCCAAATCGTGGAAGCCGCCGACCAGCATTTCCGGCACTACGGTTTTCAGAAGACCACGGTGGCGGATCTGGCCAAGGCCATCGGCCTGTCCACGGCCTACATCTACAAATTCTTCAGCAGCAAACAGGCCATCGGCGAAGCCATCTGCGCCCGGTGCCTGAGTGAGATCACCACCCGGCTGCGCGCCATCATGGCGGAGCCCACCTCCGCCGCCGACCGCCTACGCCGCTTCTACCCCGCTCTGGCCCAGGCCGGCGCCGACCTGTTCTTCCAGGAGCGCCGTCTGCACGACATCGTCGTCACCGCCGTTACCGAGAATTGGCACGCCGGCACCACCTATGAGGCGGAGTTGCGGGACATGGTGCGCACCCTGGTCATCACGGGGCGTGAGGCCGGCGAGTTTGAGCGGGAGACGCCGCTGGACGAAGTCTGCCTCGCCATAGAAGAGACGCTGTGGCCCTTCGCCCATCCGCTGATGCTGGAGGAGAAGCTGGACACGGTGGACGCCGCGACCGCGGCGGTGGCGGGGTTGGTGTTGCGCAGCCTGCGCCCCTGATATGTGACGAATGAAGGATGAATCGTAACGAGTGACGAATTACAAATT
>NZ_BACU01000174.1 GCF_000333275.1 Azospirillum sp. B4
CCCTGGCGGCTAGCGGCCAGACCATCGTTTATTCGCTGCACCAGACCATCGGCCATCTGGGCATCTTCGTCTCCGCCAAGGTGGCGACGAAAGAGCATGACGAGTTCGCCCGCACCATGGACCTGATCGATGTCCTGCCGCCGGGCCTGTATGAGGCCGTGTTCACCCAGAAGGAAGGCGTGGCCCATGCCGACCTGGTGTCCGGCCGCTACCTGACCCGGTTCGAACGGCGCGGGCTGGCGGACATCCGCGCCCTGGGCGGCAACGACGCCCGCGACGACAGCCGCTTTGCCACCGTCGCCCGCGTCTCAGACATCAACCGCGACCTCTACGGCCGCACCCTGCGACCGGTGGTCAAGCGCCTGGCGACACCGGAAAGTGCGGAATGGCTGCGCCGCATCCACCCCAACCGCATGCGCTTCGAGGTCTTCTCCGACAAGAACCCGCTGATGGCGCCGATCGCCGGCCTGGCGGAGGCGGCGCGGGCGCACCGCCAGCCAGCGGCCCCCGACAACCCCTTCCTGAAGGTGCAGGACGCCGTGTCGGACAGCATCGTCCACGCCCTGGACACCTGGCGGGACCTGCGCGACCGGGCCACGGAGAGCTTCTTCCTGGCCGTCTACGGCTCCGCCCTGCTGCAGACGGCCGTGGGCGTGGGCGCCACCGCCCCCGCCCCCGCCCCTGCCCCCACCCAGGTGGCGAAGGCTGCGGCCCTGCCGGACGTGAACCTGCCGGATGCGGCCAAACCGGATGTCATCACCCCGGAGCTGGCCGGGCGCCTGCGCCAGGGCGGCGCGCCGGCGGCACTGATCCGCGCGCTGCTGCACATCCTCGCCGCCGACCCGCACACCGGGGCGGACGAGCGGCGTTTCGCGGCCCTGCGCCACCTGCGCGAAAAGGCCCCGGCCGACATGGGCGTGACCCTGGCGCAATTCAAGGCGCTGGTGCGCGACCAGTCCGACCTGCTGCACCGGCACGAGGCGGCGGCCCTGGCCACCCTGCCGGAGTTGCTGCCGCCGGACCCGGCGCGGCGGGCCGGCATCGCCCACGCCCTGCGCCAGGTCGTGGAGGCGGGCGATCCGCCCACACCGGCGATGGCCACGCGGCTGGAGCAGGTGGCGCGGTTGCTCCTGGACCCGATTCCCCCGGGCCCCACTTCCCAGACCCCGGCTTCCCAGGCCCCGGGTTCCCAGGCTAGGCAACCACGGTTGCGCGCGGCCACCGCCTGAAACATCCGACCGATGGAGACCGCCCGCATGCCCCACGCCCCGATGCCGTCCGCCGCCCCGTCCGAAACCCTGCCCGTCCTGCCCACGGCGGCCGACATCCGCCGCCTGGTGGAGGACAAGAGCGCCGCCCGGGTGGAGGAGTTGCGCCGCCGCCAAGCCGCCATCGAGGAGGAGGAGAAGCTGCGCCGCGCCGCCTTCATGGAACGCACGTTGACGCCCGGCTTCATCGGCACGGTCATGACCCGCGTGCAGCACGCGGCGGAAGGCGGGGAGAAGCGTCTGCTGTTGGGACAGTTCCCCTGCGAGTGGTGCACCGACGGCGGACGCAAGATCAACGTCATGGAAGGCGACTGGCCGGATACGCTGCAAGGCTTCGCCCGGGTGCTGTTCGATTTCTGGGCGGCCGAACTGAAGCCCCGCGGCTTCGGCCTGTCGGTCGAAGTCGTCAGCTTCAAGGAAGGTGGCATTCCCGGTGACATCGGCGCCTTCCTATCCTGGAGGGGTTGACCCCTCCCGCTATCGCGATCGATGATTCCGCCAATGGAGACCGCCATGGACAGCCCCACCGCCACCGATACGCCCCCCGTGGCGGCCGACATCGCCCGCCATAAGAAGTACCAGCGCCTGATCGCCGCCGCCCATAAGGCGGGCCCCAGCTTGACCGCCGTGGCCCACCCCTGCGACCTGAGTTCGCTGGAAGGGGCGGTGGACGCCGCGCGCATGGGCCTGATCGCCCCCATCCTGGTGGGGCCGGAGGCGCGCATCCGCGCGGTGGCGGACCGGGCGCGGCTGGACATCGCCAACCTGCCCATCGTCGACACGCCGCACAGCGTGGCCTCGGCCCAGCGGGCCGTGGAACTGGTGCGCGAAGGCAAGGCGGAAGCCCTGATGAAGGGCAGCCTGCATACCGATGAACTGATGGGCGCGGTGGTGAAGTCGGACACCGGCCTGCGCACCGCGCGGCGGCTCAGCCACTGCTTCGTCATGGACATCCCCGGCCATGCCGACCCGCTGATCATCACCGACGCCGCCGTCAACATCCTGCCCACCCTGGCGGACAAGGTGGACATCGTGCAGAACGCCATCGACCTGGCCCTGATCCTGGGCTTCGGCGAGGTGCGGGTGGCCATCCTGTCGGCGGTGGAGACGGTGAACCCCAAGATCCCCTCCACCATCGAAGCGGCGGCCCTGTGCAAGATGGCGGACCGGGGGCAGATCACCGGCGCCATCCTGGACGGCCCCCTGGCGCTGGACAACGCCATCAGCCCCGAGGCCGCCACCATCAAGCACCTGACCTCCCCCGTTGCCGGCCATGCCAACGTCATCCTGGTGCCGGATCTGGAGGCCGGGAACATGCTGGCCAAGAGCCTGACCTTCCTGGCCGGGGCGGACGCCGCCGGCATCGTGCTGGGCGCCCGCGTGCCCATCATCCTGACCAGCCGGGCCGACAGCGTGCCGGCGCGGCTGGCCTCCTGCGCCGTGGCCGGGCTGATCGCCCAGCACCGCCGCCAGGCCGCCGCCAAGGCCGTGGGGTGAATGCCCATGCGCCGGAGAAAGATCAGCAACGCCATCATCGTCATCAACGCCGGCTCCTCCAGCATCAAGTTCTCGCTGTTCGCGGACGAGACGCGGGCGCTGGAACTGTTCCTGAAGGGCCAGATCGAAGGGCTGCACACCGACAACGCCCATTTCATCGCCCGACACCCGGCCGGTGACGTGGTGGGGGAACGGCGCTGGACCGGCATGGAGGCCAGCACCTTCGATCATGACGCCGCCACCCGCTTCCTGATGGACTTCATCAACACCCATCTGGAAGGCCACGTGGTGGAGGCGGTGGGCCATCGCATCGTCCACGGCGGCGGCGACTTCACCACACCGGCGGCCTTGGATGCCGCCGTGCTGGACCGGCTGGAAACCTTGGTGCCCCTGGCCCCCCTGCACCAGAGACACAACCTGGCGCCGGCGCGCAGCATCCTGGCCAGCACGCCCGGCCTGTTCCAGGTGGGCTGTTTCGATACCGCCTTCCACGCCACCCAGCCGCCCTTGGCCCAGGCCTTCGCCCTGCCGGCGGAGATCACCGACCGGGGGGTGCGCCGCTATGGCTTCCACGGCCTGTCCTACGAATACATCGCCTCCCACCTCGACGAACTGGGCTTGGCCGACGCCAAGGTCATCGTCGCCCACCTGGGCAACGGCGCCAGCCTGTGCGCCATGGATGGCGGCCGCAGCGTGGCCAGCACCATGGGCTTCACCGCGGTGGAGGGCCTGCCCATGGGGACCCGCTGCGGCACGCTGGACCCCGGCGTGCTGCTGTACCTGATGGATGAGCTGCACATGGGGTCCCAGGACATCCAGAAGCTGCTGTACCAGCGGTCCGGCCTGCTGGGCGTGTCCGGCATCTCCAGCGACATGCGCACGCTGGAGACCAGCGACGATCCCCGCGCCAAGCTGGCGGTGGACCTGTTCACCTACCGGATCGGGCGCGAGATCGGGTCCCTGGCGGCGGCGCTGGGCGGGCTGGACGCCCTGGTCTTCACCGCCGGCATCGGGGAGCACAGCGCCGGCGTGCGGGCATCGGTCTGCCGTCATGCCGCCTGGCTGGGGCTGGAGATCGATACCGCGGCCAACGACCACCCCGAACCGGGTGCGCACCGCGTCAGCGCGCCCGCCAGCCGGGTGGCCGCCTGGATCGTGCCGACGGATGAGGAACAGATGATCGCCCGCCATACGCGGCGCCTGCTGACGGGAGAGCATTGATGAGCGCGGACACCCCGCATCCCTATCCGCCGATGCCCACGCCCCACCGCATCCTGGCCGGGAAGCGCGCGCTGGTGGTGGGCATCGCCAACGACCAGTCCATCGCCTACGGTTGCGCCAAAGCCTTTCACGAGGTGGGGGCGGAACTGGCGCTGACCTACCTGAACGACAAGGCCAAGCCGCACGTGGAACCGCTGGCCAAGCAGCTGGGCGCCCCCTTGTTCCTGCCCCTGGATGTCAGCGCGACAGGCCAGCTGGAAGCGGTGTTCGAGGCCATCCAGGAACGCTGGGGCGGGCTGGACGTCCTGGTCCATTCCATCGCCTACGCGCCCAAGGATGACCTGACCGGCGGCCTGCTCGGCTGCTCGGCGGAGGGCTTCGCCAAGGCCATGGACATCTCCTGCCATTCCTTCATCCGTATGGCCAAGCTGGCGGCACCGTTGATGACGGATGGCGGGGCCATGTTCGCCATGAGCTATCACGGCGCCAACCGCGTGGTACCCAATTACAACGTCATGGGCCCGGTCAAGGCGGCGTTGGAGGCGGCCTGCCGCTATCTGGCGCATGAGCTGGGGCCCCGGCATATCCGCGTGCACGCCCTGTCGCCCGGCCCGCTGAAGACCCGCGCCGCCTCCGGCCTGAAGGACTTCGACCTGCTGCTGAACGACGCCATAAGCCGCGCGCCGGTTGGGGAATTGGTCGATATCATGGACGTGGGCTACACCTGCGCCTATATGGCCAGCCCCTTCGCCCGGCGGCTGACGGGCAGCACGCTTTATATCGACGGGGGTATGAACATCGAGGCATGAGGCGTCGGCGCGCCGCCCCCAGCATGTAGTAAAATTACCGCCCTTAACGGGAATTTCGCATATCCCCATGTTGTTGTCGGCAGGCGAAGCGGTTACCATCGCCGCCAACCGGACCGGAAACCGTTGGCAGCGCCGACGGTTCGCCCGGACACCGTTTGCAACCGGCCTTCACTTCTGGGGCGGCCCGCCAGGGCCGAAAACAACAATGCGTCGCCACCGCCGTGCCAAGATCGTCGCCACCGTCGGACCCGCCAGCAACTCGCCGGAGATGCTGAAGGCCCTGTTCCTGGCGGGCGTCGACACCTTCCGCCTGAACTTCAGCCACGGGACCCATGAGGATCACGCCAAGGTCCACGCCGCCATCCGCGCGCTGGAGAAGGAGGTGGGGCGTCCCATCGGCATCCTGCAGGACCTGCAGGGCCCCAAGATCCGCGTCGGCACCATCAAGGACGGCAAGATCACGGTGGCCAAGGGCGACACCATCCGCTTCGTCCTGAAGGGCCAGGACGGCGACCGCGACGCCATCCCCCTGCCCCATCCCGAGATTTTCGCGGCCGTCCTGCCCGGTCACCACCTGCTGATCGACGACGGCCGGGTGCGGGTGAAGGTGACCAGCCTGGGCGACGACTCCATGACCGCCGAGGTCGTGTTCGGCGGCGTCATTTCCAACCGCAAGGGCGTCAACCTGCCGGGCACGCTGCTGAACCTGTCGCCGCTGACCGCCAAGGACCGCGCCGACCTGGAATTCGGCCTGAACCTGGGCGTGGACTGGGTGGCCCTGTCCTTCGTGCAGAAGCCCAGCGACATGATCGAGGCGCGCGGCCTGATCGGCGATCGCGCCGGCCTGATGGCCAAGATCGAGAAGCCTCAGGCGCTGGAACAGATCGACGACATCATCCGCCTGTCGGACGGCATCATGGTGGCCCGTGGCGACCTGGGCGTGGAAATCCCGCAGGAGGAAGTGCCCGGCCGTCAGAAGGAACTGGTGCGCGCCTGCCGCCTGGCGGTGAAGCCGGTCATCGTCGCCACCCAGATGCTGGACAGCATGGTGTCCGCCCCCACCCCCACCCGCGCCGAGGCGTCGGATGTGGCCACGGCCATCTATGACGGTGCGGACGCCGTCATGCTTTCGGCGGAATCGGCCAGCGGCGCCTATCCGCTGGAAGCCGTGTCGATGATGGACCGCATCATCGGCACGACGGAGCGGCACAAGCTGTACCACTCCCTCATCCGCGCCTCGGACCCGGCGGAGGAGCAGACCCCGCCGCACGCCGTGGCCGCGGCGGCCGCCGACCTGGCGGAAGCCGTGCGCGCGCCCGTCATCGTGGCCTTCACCTCCAGCGGCACCACCGCCGCCCGTATCGCCCGCAAGCGGCCTGAGGTCGCCATCCTGGCCATCACGGCCGACCAGGCGGTGTCGCGCCGCCTGTGCCTGCTGTGGGGTACCCACAGCATCCTGTCGGAAGACATCCATTCCTACGAGCAGATGGTGCAGGTGGCCTCCACCGTGTCGCAGAGCGCCGAGTTCGCCAAGCTGCACGACCAGATCATCGTCGTGGCCGGCATCCCCTTCGCCCAGGCCGGCACCACCAACAACCTGCGCATGCTGCAGATCGGCGCCTGAGGCGCATTAGAGCGTGATGATTTTAGGTTCGCACATACCCTGCATGGGCGAGGTAGTTTGAACACTCTGCGGGAGTGACGGTTTGGAGAGTTTTGCCGATGGCGGCACAGAGGCCATCGGCAGATCGCTCTTGAGCTTGACGCAGATGATGCTTGAGTTTGGCGAAGAACTGCTCGATGGGGTTCAGGTCGGGTGAGTATTTTGGAAGGAAGATCACCCTGGCCCCGGCCGCCCGTATGGCGTCCCGGACGGCCTTGCCTTTATGTGAGCCGAGATTGTCCATGATGACGATGTCGTTGGGCTTCAATGTCGGGACAAGGACCTGCTCGGTATAGATCCTGAAGCGCTCGCCGTTGATCGGCCCCTTGATCAGCCACGGCGCATCCACGCGATCTTGGCGCAGGGCGGCGATGAAGGTCATGGTATTCCAATGGCCGAAGGGGGCCGGACCAGGTAACCGTTGCCCACGCGGGGCCCAGCCTCGCAACGGCGCCATGTTGGTCTTGGTCCACGTCTCGTCGATGAACACCAATCGAGACGGGTCGATCCCCGGTCGCAGTCTCAGCCATCGCTCCCGGTGGCGGGCGATGTCCGGCCGGCTTCTTTCCGTGGCGACCAAAGTCTTTTTTTATAACTCAGTTTCTCAGCATGCACGAACTCCCAGACCGAGCGGTAGTCCACCTTCAAATTCCGGTCCGCCAGCTCACGGACAAGACCACGTAAGGTGAACGGGCCGCTGGCACAGCGCGTCAGCAGCCAGTCCCGGTGCTCCCCGGAGATCGCCTTCGGCTTATGCCCTCCCATCTGACCAGGAGCCACGCTGCCGGTTACCGCCTCGCGCTCCAGCCATTTGATCGCCGTGCTCACCGCAACGCCAAACCGCTTCGCGGCCTGATGGCGTGACAGGCCATCAAGCTTAACCGCGTCAACAACGCGCTGACGAAGATCCATCGAGTACGGACGACCCATCGTTCCCGGCCCCATATAAATCAAACCGGTAACCTTGAATCACATTCCAAGCTCGTTGGGAATCCAATCCTGAATCAGCCTTATTTCATCCCGCTCTAGAGCGGAACGCGATCCGAAGATCGTTGGCATAAAGGCAAACGGCGCCGCGTGACCTGCGGCGCCGTTTGCTTTTATATGGGCCGGAAGCGCTTATTCAGCCTTGAAGCAATAAGCCGCCAGCTTGTTGCCATCCAGGTCGCGGGCATAGGCGGCATAGGCGTTGGGCGCCCAGCCGCGGGGGCCGGGCTTGCCCTCGCACACGCCGCCCTGGGCCAGGGCCTCGGCATGAAAAGCATCGACGGCGGCGCGGTTCGGCGCCTCGAAGCTCACGGTGACGCCGTTGCCCACGGTGGCGGGCTGGCCGTTCGCGGGCTTCAGCACGAAAAAGGACGGCTTGTCCTCGCCCCAGATGGAGCCGTTGTCGCCCAGGTCGGCCACCCGCTTCAGTCCCAGCTTGCCCAGCACGCTGTCATAGAAGCCGCGCGCCTTGCCCAGGTCATTGGTGCCGACGGAAACATGGGTGTAAATCGCCATGGTCATCCTCCCCTCAAGTTCTTCGGATTGGGTGCGGATGACTATAAGCGGGCGGCAAACAACAACAATGGTGCCATATGACGATTGACTTTTGCTGTTGAAAAACAATTCAAGGGTTTAGGCCGGAACGGCCGTGATTTACGATGCGCGCGGGCGCGCCGCGCGCCGGGCCAACCAGAAGGCGCCGGTGCCCACCAGGCTGGAAACCACGCCCACCACGGTCAGCGCCGCGGCCAGGTAGCCCTCGCCCCCCATCAGTTGCGACAGCAGGCTGACGATGCTGGGCGCCAAGCCAAGGCTGACGAACACCCCCAGCGCCCCCATCAGACCGATGCAAAGGCCGCGCAGGTGGTTGGGAACCAGCAGGGTCACGGCCGATGCCGCCCCAACCGCCACCACGGCGCCACCGCCCATCAACAGGGCCAGCAGCAGGGCGAAGGCCGGCACCGTCGGCGCCAGCGCGAAGAAGGCCGCCGGCACCGACAGGCCACCACCCAGCAAGGCCCCCCACAGGATGCCACCGTTGGGGTTGCGCCGGTGGCCCCAGTCCGCCAGCAGGCCGCCAAGCAGCGTGCCGCCCGCGCCCGACACCAGCAGCAGCAAGCCCATCCAGCCGCCGAACTCCGCCGGTTGCAGGCCGAAGGATCGGGTCAGCACCGGCACCGCCCAGACGGACGCGGCGGCGTCGCCCATGTTCACGGTGATCATGCCCACCATCAGCGGCGCCACCAGCCGGCGCAGGCGCCACAGCTCCGCCAGGGCCGGCCCCAGGTTGGGCAACGCGTCCACCGTCCGCTCCTGCCGAACCGGCTCCGCCAGGCGCAGCAACAGGAGGGTGGGAAGCAGCAGGAGGGCCGCCACCAGCAGCACGGTGGCGCGCCACGCCGTCAGGCCCAGCCAACCGGCCTGCCCGCCTGCCGGTGTCAGCATGCCGACCAGGACCCCGCCTGCGGCGAAGGCCGCCGACATTCCCACCACCTGGCCGATCACCATGGTCATGACGGCCCGGCCGCGCCGCTCCGGCGTCGACAGGTCGGCCGTCAGCGACAGGATGGCCGGCACCGCACCGGCGGCGCCCAGGCCCACCAGCATGCGGCCGGCGAACAGGCTGGCGAAATTCCAGGCCAGGCCGGACAGGACGGTGCCGCCGATCCACAGGACCGACAGCACCAGCAGCAGCGGCGCCCGCCGGTGGCGGTCCACCAGCCGGCCGATGGGCACGGCAAGCGCCGCCACGGGCAGGGCCAGGGCCATCCCCTGGATCAACCCGATCTGGTTGTCCGACAGGCCCAGGTCGGCCTTGGCCAATTCCTGCACCGGCGACAGCAGGGTGCGGGCCACCATGCCGGCCAGCATGGCCAGCGTCAGCACCAGCAGGGCCCGGAACCGCGCCCCCCGCGCCGGCGCCGCCACCGTGTGCATCATGCGCCGCCCCCTTCAGCGATCGGGTCTAGCGGCCAGATGGGCCGGCGCAGGTGGCGGTACGGCAGGGCCGCCAGGTTGAGGTTCAGCGAACCCGGCGCGTCGCAATAGACGGTGGCGGAGGAAATGGCGTCGAAGGTGGCGCGGAAATGCTGGGTGGACTTCACCACCACCAGGGCCTTGGCCGCCAGATCGATGCCCAGTTCGGTGAAGCAGCTGGGGGAGAAGGTCTGCTGCCGGACACTGTTCAGCACGATGTCGATGCTGCCGGCGCGCAGGGCCACGGCCAGGCCGATGGGGTCGTCGCCATCCGTGGCCAAGCCGCGCTGGCGGATATCGTCGCGCACCGCCGTCACCATCACCTCCAGATCTACCGGGTCGCCGGACAGGGGGCCGATCTTGCCGCCGATGCGCAGGGGCAGCCGTGTGCCCACGCCGGCGTCCGCCGCGATCAGCGCCGCCTGCGGGTCCCAGATCATGCCCAGCGCCACATCCTGGATGCCCCGCTCCAGGATGGCGCGCAGCACGAAGGTGCTGTCGCATGCGGCCCCACCGCCGGGGTTGTCCGAACTATCGGCCAACACCACGGGACCCTGGCCGTCCGACCTGCCCGCGATCAGCGCCTGGGCACTGTCCAGGGCCTGGTCCAAGGGCAGGCGGGTCTGCAGCGGACCGCCGGTGACCACCGCCTGGAAGTCGGCCGCGACGGTGGCCAGCGTGCGCTCAACAGCAGCCGGGTCGCTGCCGTCCGACACCGCCAGCACGGCGGCCCCGGTATGTTCGGTGTCCGCCCAGATGAAGCCGTGCATCATGGAAACGGACAGCACGCCGTCCCGCCCCTCATGGCCCGCCAGCCGGTCGACGAAGCCGCGCATGGGCTGCTCGGTGGTGCCGAACAGGCCCATGACCGGCACCTTGCGGATATGGGTGCGGGCCTTCGGGCCGCCACGCGCCATGGCCGACAGGATGGTGTACAGCTCCGCCATCCGCGCCAGGAAGTCAGTATGGGGATATTCCTTGCAGGCGATGATGACGGCACCACTGTCCACCATGGCCTGGGTGGCGTTGCCGTGCAGGTCCAGCGTCACCCCCACCGGCATGTCCGGCCCCACCTGGGCGCGGACATGGGTCAGCAGGTCGCCTTCGCAGTCGGGATGGTCCTGGCCCACCATGGCGCCGTGCAGGGTCAGGACCACCATGTCCACCGGGCCCGCCGCCATGGCCGCCGCCAGGTCAGCCAGCAGTTCGTCGCGCAACGCCTCATACACCACGCGCGGCACGGGGCCGGATGGCTGGGCCCCGGCGGTCGGCCCGTCGATGACCCGGTCGCCATGCCCCTCGGCCACGGTGAACAGGTCGCCATAGGCCGGCAGCACGCGGGCGCGCGCCAGGGTGGCGGCATCGCCGGCCCGATGGCGCAGGTCATTGGTGAAGGACCGCATGCTGGTGGGCAGCGGGGAGAAACTGTTGGTCTCGTGCACCAGTCCGGCGACGAAGACGGTCAGGGGTCCTGTTTTCACGAGTTTGGCCTTCATGGGGCGGCCTTCCGGAAGCGCAGGCGGCGGGTGCGGCCGCTGTTGAAGGTGAAACCCTGGTCGTCGAAGGCGATCAGGCCCCCGACGATGGGCAGTGGCAGGTCCAGCGGCTTGGCGTCCCACAGGCCGGGCGCCAGGTTGACCAGCCTGTGCCTCAGCGTGCCGAAGCGGCCGTTCAGGACCAGGCGTCCCGTCCTGCCGTCGGCGTCGGCCTGCAGCATCGCCTGGGTGCCGGACGCGGCAGCGGCATAGACGCCGGCCAGGGGCCGCAGGTCGGCCTCCGCATCCGGTTCCAGCAGCACCAGTTGCCGCTCCACCCCGAATTCCACCGCGCGCAGGGTCTTGGGCGCCTCCTCCGTTTCCGGCACGTCCAGGCCCATGTGAAAGACCGCGACGTTGGGGCGCAGCAGGCCGTCCGGCGTCCTGACCAGGGGCAGGCCCATGCCGCTCATGCTGATGATCGCCTTCCCTTCATGCCGTGCGAGACCGAAGACGCCGCCGTTGTGGGGGTTGTGGTAGGTGGCGGTGGGGATTACGCCCTCATAGGGCTCCAGCTTCGGGCCCAGGCCGGGCACGCAGGCGTCGATGATCTGGTTGGCCAGGCCCATGGGGTCCAGGCCGGCGCGGTTGGCCATGACGATGATGTCCAGCCCGTGGTCCGGCAGGGTGATCATTTGGCTGGACCCGCCCATGACGCCGCCGGCATGGTGCACCGTGCGCACGCCGCGATAGGGCGTGTCCATCAGGCCCAGGCCGTAGCCTGTGCAATAGCCGTTGGCCAGCACCGCCGGTTCCACCATCCGCCGCCAGGTCTGCGCACTGCCCACCGTCGCCTGGCCGGCCAGGCCGGCGCGCAGGTGCCTCATCCAGCGCAGCATGTCGTCGACGGTGGAGACGATGCCCCCCTCCCCCGCGATCTCCGCCCCGATGGGCTGGCGGTAGTAGCCGCCCTTGCCATCCGCCATGTGTAGCGACGCGCTGTTGGGCACATAGTCGGTGTCCACCAGGCGCAGCAGGGTGTCCGTCATCCCCAGGGGACGGAACAGGCGGTCACGGAGGAAGTCGCCCAGCTTCCGGCCGGACAGCCGCTCAATGGCCAGCGACAGCAGGACGTAGCCGCCGTTGTTGTAGCACCACTCCTCCCCCGCCTTGAAGTTGACGTCATCGTCATCGGCCATCAGCCGCATGCAGTCGGTGGTGGAGGCGTAGCGACCAGGACCGCTGAGTTGCAGGGCCAGTTCCAGGCTGCACCGCAGGCCGCTGACATGGCTCATCAACTGGCGCATGGTCACGCCGCCGGCCGCCGACGCCATTTCCGGAATGTGCCGGGCCACCGGATCGTCCAGGCCGGCCAACCCCTCTTCCACCAGCAGCATGTAGGCCAAGGCCCCGAAATGCTTGGTGGTGGAGCCGATGCGCATGCGGATGGTGGGCGACAGGGTGACCGGCAGCTCCAGGCTGGCCAGGCCGAAGCCCTTGCGGTAGAGGGGGACACCGTCCAGCGCCACCCCCACCGCCACGCCGGGCAGATGCGTCGTGTCCAGGTCCGCGAAGATCGCGTCCAGGGCGGCGGCATCCACGGTCACCTTCGCCCCATCGGCAACGGCGCTGCTCATGCTTCACTCTCCCAGCAGGGTCAGAAACGGGTTGTCAGGGTCACGCCCACGGCGCGCGGCCGCATCATGGTCAGACGGGTGGTGGCGGCGCCAAGGACCAAGCCCCCGCGCACGTACGTCCATGCCCTGGCCCATCGAAGCCCTCCCGCCTTTTGATTTGCGGCTAGGGGGGATATTCCGCACCGGGGGCATTTCCTGTCAGAGATTGTTCTCCATATAGAGAAATATTTTCTCTGGGCACCAGCTCCCGCTTCCGCGGACCGCCATCCTCGACCACAAACCTCAACAAAAGGCTGCTATAAAGTGGCTGATTGATGCTGGACTCAGCTGGCTCGCTATGAGAATTTCTCCATTCAGAGAACATTATCTCCTGAGGCTGAAGTGGACAGGTACGACGTCATCGTCATCGGGGCGGGCATGGCAGGCGCCGCGATCGCGGCGGAGCTGGCGCCCCACGCGCGGGTGCTGGTGCTGGAGGGAGAGGCGCGGCCGGGCATGCATTCCACCGGCCGATCGGCGGCCCTGTACGCCGCCGCCTATGGCGGGCCGGACGTGCGGGCGCTGACCCGGGCCAGCCGCGCCTTTTTCGACGCCCCGCCCGAGGGCTTCGCCGACCACCCCCTGCTGTCCCCGCGGGGCCTGCTGTACATCGCCACGGCGGAGCAGGCGCCGCGCCTGGCCGATTTCCTGGCGGAGATCGGTGACAGCGTGCGGCCGGTGGATGTGGACGCGGCCGTGGCGGCGGTGCCGCCGCTGCGTACCGATCACGTGGCCGCCTGCGCCATGGCGCGGACGGGCAGCGCCATGGACATCGACGTCGACGCCCTGCATCAGGGCTATCTGCGCCTGGGCCGGCGCCGGGGCGTGACGCTGCTGACCGACGCGCCCGCCGCCGATCCGCGCCGGGTGGATGACCTGTGGGTGCTGCGGGTGGGCGACCGGAACGTGGCCGCCCCGGTGGTGGTGAACGCCGCCGGCGCCTGGGCGGAACGGGTGGGCCAGGCCTTCGGCGCCGCCCCCCTGGGCCTGACGCCCCTGAAGCGCACCGCCCTGCTGGTGGACCCGCCGCCGGGCCTGGACACCGACCGCTGGCCCGGCATCTTCGACACCGACGAACAGTTCTACGTGAAGCCGGACGCCGGCAAGCTGCTGCTGTCCCCGGCGGATGAGACGCCCAGCGAACCCTGCGACGCCCAGCCGGAGGAGCTGGACGTGGCCATCGCCGTGGACCGGGTGCAGCAGGCCGTGGACCTGCCGGTGCGCCGTGTCAACCACAGCTGGGCGGGCCTGCGCACCTTCGCGCCCGACCGGCAGCCGGTGGTGGGCTTCGACCCCGCCGTGCCCGGCCTGTTCTGGTGCGCGGGCCAGGGCGGCTACGGCATCCAGATGGCACCGGCCCTGGCGCGGCTGGCGGCGGCCCTGGTGCAGGGGAAACCAGTGCCCGACGACATCCTGGCGGAGGGCCTGGTGCTGGACCATGTCCTGCCCGGGCGCTTTTCCGGCGCTTGCGCCCCGGCGGCCCCGCTGAAATAAAGGGCGGGGCTGAAGCCGCATGGACACCAGGATGAAGAAGAACGCCACCTTGGGCCAGTTGATCGGCGCGCTGCGCCAACGCAACGGCTGGACCCTGAAGCAGATGAGCGACAAGGTGGGCATTCCCTTGTCCACCCTGGCCAAGGTGGAGGGCGACAAGCTGTCGCTGAGCTATGACAAGCTGGAACGGTTCACCGCCCGCCTGGGCCTGAGCATGGCGGAGTTCCTGGCCCAGGGACAGGGCCAAGGCCCTAGCGCCGGCACAGCCCCCGACGGCCCGCCCATCATCACCGGCCGGCGCAGCCTGACCAGCGACAGCAATGCCGTCCGCATCCACACCGGCAGTTACGACTACGAATATCTGTGCACCGACCTGCGGCAGAAACGCATGGTGCCCATCCTGACCCACGTGCTGGCCCACAGCCTGGCGGAATTCGGTGACCTGGTCCGCCACCAGGGGGAGGAATTCATCTACGTCATCCAGGGCACCATCGAGGTGCACCTGGAGTTCTACGCCCCCGTCACCCTGCGCCAGGGCCAGGGCATCTACATCGACAGCATGATGGGCCACGCCTATGTGGCCAAGGACTGCGAGCGGGCGCTGGTGCTGGGCGTCTGTTCCAGCGACGACAGCAATTTGCAGGGTGACCTGATCCAGCAGGCGGAGGAATCGGCCGAACGCCCGGTTCCGTAAATGCCGATAGGCGGCTTCGGCCGCGGCATGCCGCTGGCGTTGAGCGCCTGAAATGATAGCGTGCACCGGCTGGAAATGTTGGGGGGCACCGGTGGCGTTATTCGAAAGCATGCTGACGCTGGTGCTGGTGGCCATCGTGCTGTTGCAGGTGTCCCGCCGGCTGGCCCTGCCCTATCCCGCCCTGCTGGCGCTGGCCGGCGGCCTGGTGGCGGCCCTGCCCTGGTCGCCCCAGATCAGCATGGACCCGCGGCTGGCCCTGACCCTGTTCATCGCCCCCACGCTGCTGGACGCCGCCTACGACCTGCCGCCGCGCTCACTGCGCCCGCTGTGGATCCCGCTGGTGGCGCTGGCGGGGCTGGCCGTGCTGTTCACCACGGCGGCCGTGGCCTGGGCCGGCGTGGCGCTGGCGGGCATGCCGCTGGTGGCGGCCGTGGCCCTGGGCGCCATCGTCGCCCCGCCCGACGCGGCTGCGGCCACCACCATGCTGGGCCGCTTCAGCCTGCCCCGCCGCACCGTCATGGTGCTGAAGGGCGAAAGCCTGCTGAACGACGCCGTCGCCCTGCTGATCTTCAGCGCGGCGGTGGGTATGGCCGGCGACGGCGGCTTCAAGAAGCTGGTGCCGGAAGTGGCGCTGGCCGTGCCCGGCGGCCTGCTGCTGGGCTATCTGTCGGCGCGGGCCTATATCGTGCTGTCGCGGCCGCTGGACGGCACCCTGGGCGGCACCATCGCCAGCTTCGCCGGCACCTTCACCGTCTGGGTGATCGCCGACCGGCTGCACTTGTCGGCCATCCTGGCGGTGGTGGCCAACGCCATGACCCTGGCCCATCACGTGCCCTACCGCCAGCGGGCCCGCGACCGCGTCAACACCTACGCGGTGTGGGGCACGGTGGTCTTCCTGCTGAACGTCCTGGCCTTCCTGCTCACCGGCCTGCAAGCCCGCAGCATCCTCAGCCACCTGGCCGACGGCCAGCTGGACCGGGCGCTGGAATTCGCCGGCATGGTGCTGGCGGTGGTGGTGGGCGTGCGCCTGGTCTGGGTCATGCTGTACAACCGCATTGTCAACCTGATCGCCCGCTGGGGCTGGTATAACCAGCCGCCCAGCCTGGCCCAAGGCCTGGTCGTGTCCTGGTGCGGGATGCGCGGCCTGGTCACCCTGGCGACCGCGCTGGCCCTGCCCGAGGGCTTTCCGGAGCGCGACCTGATCGTGCTATGCGCCCTGGCCGTGGTGATGGGCACGCTGGTGGCCCAGGGCCTGACCCTGGGTCCACTGATCCGCCTGCTGCGCTTCCCATCCGACGACAGCCTGGCGCAGGAACTGGCCGGCGCCCGCCGCACGCTGCTGGATACGGCCCTGGCCTGCCTGGCGGCCCAGGGCGGCGAAGCCGCCCGGCAGTTGGCCGCCGTCTACGAACGCGACCGGGCCGCCCTCAAGGACGGCGGGCATCCCCGCATCGTCAGCGAGACCTATCACCTCCGCCGCCTGGCCATCGCCGCCAAGCGCCGCACCCTGGCCGACCTGCGCCGGGGCGGCCACATCGACGATGACGCCTTCCACATCCTGGAGCAGGAGCTGGACTGGGCGGAGCTGGCGNCCGCCCCGCCGGATGAGCTGGAACTGACCGAGGGCTAGGCATCGGTTTTATGCAAGCTTGCATCACCCTTGGACGCCGCCACGGGCATGCTGGCCGCATGACCGCGACCCTTATCGAGCGGGGCCCCAGCCCCT
>NZ_BACU01000173.1 GCF_000333275.1 Azospirillum sp. B4
GGCCGGTCACCAGCACGATGCCGTGCGGCCGGTCCAGCTCCGCCGCCAGCGGGCCGGACACCCAGGCGGGCAGGCCCAGGCTGTCCAGCGTCCCGCCCGCCGTCTGCTGGTCCAGGATGCGCATCACCACGTCCTCGCCATGCACGGTGGGGGTGGTGGAAACGCGGAAATCGATCTCGCGGCCCTGCAGGGTCTGGCGGATGCGGCCGTCCTGGGGCAGCCGGCGCTCGCCGATGTCCAGGCCGGCCATGACCTTGATGCGGGTGATCAGGCCGGCGGCCATGCGGCGGGGCAGCACCTCGGCCTCGCGCAGGATGCCGTCGATGCGGTGGCGGATGACCAGGCGGTCGGCCATGGGCTCGACATGGATGTCGGTGGCGCCGGCGGCCAGCGCCGCCTGGATGGCGTTGCCCACCAGGCGCACCACCGGCCCCTCGCTGGCCAGATCCCGCAGACGCTCGGCATCGCCCTCCAGCAGGTCGGGCATCTCATCCTGGTTGGCGGCGGGCGGCGCCGTCTCGTACAGCCGGTCCAGGGCGGCGGCGATGGCGGTGCCGGTCATGACCACCGGGCGCACTGGCCGGCCGGCCAGGAAGGCCGCGGCCTTCAGCGCCTGGTCGTCCAGCGGGTCGGCCACGGCGAACACCGCCTGCGCCCCATCGCTGGCGGCGCCGCCAGCGGTCAGCGGCAGCATCAGCTTGGTCTTCAGGAAGGACAGGTTGGCCGTCTCCATCATCACCGGCGCCTCGGGCAGGTGGTCGGCCGGCCACAGCGCCAGGCCCAGGGCCCGGGCGTAGGCCGCCGCCATGTGTTCCTCCGACACCAGGCCCAGGTCCACCAGCCGCCGGTCCACCCGGCCGCCGGCCGCCTGCGCCCGCCCCAGGGCGCCGGCGGCCAACTGCCCCGCCGCCGCCAGCGCGGTCAGCACACGGCTCAAGCCGTCATCCTGCTGGCTGGTATCGGTAACAGCACGGGCGGCTGAGGGATGATTGGGCGTCACGGGGAATACCCTTTGAAATTGGATGCCAATAATTGGTCGCGCTTGCTGGTAATAGTTTGTCGTGCACAAAGGTTAACATATCACAAACCGCCTAGGTCCCAGCAGTTACCCCTGAAGAGGTAACCCCATGCCCGACAGCAAGAGACACACAACCATATTATTGAATTTATGCAGATTTTCCCCATCAACCGCTGAACGATACGTCAGGAAGCCTGACGATCATGCGGCCAACCCCTCTTTGATCTAGCCAGGCCCCCTGCCTAGGCAAGAGGGCATATCTTGGAGACGAAACCAATATTTATAAAATTTTAGATTTAACGGTCCGAAGATATTTACCAATGACCCACTTTAATACGCTGATTCACCATGAATTTTCCTGAATAGACTAATTTAGAGGCACACCTTTACGACGATCGGGCAAATCAAGACTCTCAAGGAAGTGTTGCTGCCACCCGCTCCAGGAAAGCCACCTTTGCCGCTGGCGCATTGCTCCTACGAGGGCGTCGCCCCGGTTCCTAAATGCGGTCCAGCTGCGCCAGCAGGGCGCGGGACCGGGCCAGCAGGTCGATAAAGGCGGCGTCCTGAAGTTTGGCCAAGCGCACCGCGAAAGCGACGGCGTCGGGATCGCGCTGGCCCGACAGTTCGTGCAGGGCCCGTGCCCGCTCAAGCCCCGCAGCAAGACTGGTGTACCAATAGACCAAGTCGCGCGGCAGGGGCGTGGGCAGGTAACCCACCGTACTGCCCAGCGCGCGGAACACCGGCATGTAGTCGCGATCCCCCCGGAAGGCATGGTGCACGATGGCCGGCGCCTCCCCACAGGAGGCCAGATCTGCCCGCAACATGGACAGATAGTTCTCCTCTATATGCTGTGACAGGGCGCCGATCTCCCCGATCAGGGCGCACGCGATGTTGCGCTTGGCCCGTCGGCGCATGCGATGATCGTGAAAGGTGTTGGCGATGAAGCCGGAAAAACCGCCAACGACACCACCGGCGACGGCGCCGGAAATCTGCAGCCACGGCACTTGCAAGACGCCCTCCCCCTTGATCCCCCGGGGGCACCATAGCCGCAAGGGGGCCCGAGCGGCCGTTAGCGCATCATCGCTAACCGTTAGACCAACCCGTGATTTGGCTTGCCCCGCCTTGACCCACGCCACCGACCGCCCGCATAAATTGCATCATATCCCACATTTTTGACGAAAACCCTTGCCCAACCCATTGAAGGAAATGGCCCCCGTGGATTCCACCAGAACCCCGTCGCCCTGGGCCGTGCGCGAACAGGTCGACCGGCTGCGGGCCAGCCCCCAGTTCACCGGATCCGAACGGCTGCTGGCCTTCCTGCACTTCGTGGTGGAAGAAACGCTGGAACGCGGCGGCGGCGGTTTGAAGGAAGCCGTCATCGGCAACGCCATCTATGGGCGGGAACCGCCCTATGACCCGCGCATCGACAGCACCGTGCGGGTGGAGGCCCGGCGCCTGCGCCGCAAGCTGGAGGACCACTACGCCGGCGCCGGACGGCATGACCCGGTGGTCATCACCCTGCCCACCGGCGGCTACGTCCCACTGTTCAGCCTGAACGCCGCCTCTATGGACGGGGAAACGGACGCGCCGGCCCCAAAGGTGGACGGTCCCACCTTCATCCAGGGCCATGGCGCCGCCGTCGCGGTCATGCCCTTTCGCGCCCTGAACCGCGACGGTGACGACGAAAGCTTCGCCGATGGCCTGACGGATGAGTTGATTTACGCCCTGGGCCGGGCGCAAGGCCTGCGCGTCACCTCACGCGGCGTGGCTTTCCAGTACAAGGACCGCGGCTGGTCCGTGCCGGCCCTGGCGCAGGAACTGGGCGTGGACGTCGTGCTGCAAGGCACCGTGCGGCGGCAGGAGGGCATGCTGCGCGTGACGGTGGAGGTGTCCAACCCGCAGGGATTTGTCCTCTGGTCCGACCGCATCGACGCGCCCGACCAGGAGCGCCTGCGCCTGCAGGAACGAATTGCCGCCACCGTGCTGAGCCGTGTGCGCCTGGACAACAGCGGCGTGCGTGCCAGCCGCCTGAGCCCCGGCCCGGTGGCGTTGGAGGCATACGCCCGCGTCTACCGTGCCCGCCAATTGCTGGACCGGCAGACGCCCCAGGCGCTGTATGAGGCGCAGGAGCTGTTCCAGCGCGTCGCGGATACCGCATCCGACACTGCCCGCGGCCATTCCGGCCTCGCCGACTGCCAGTGCGACCTGTTCCGCCTGGGCCTGGTCGACCATGCCACGGCCAAGGCCACCGCCCAGGTGGCCGTGCGCCGCGCGCTGGAAATCGACCCGCAGTCGGTGGAGGCGCACACGGCGCGCGCCACTATCGCCGCCTGGCTGGATCGGGATGCCACCACGGCGGAGGCGGACTTCAGCCACGCCTTGCGCCTGGGCGACCATGCCCGCGCCGCCCGCCTCTATGGCGTCTTCCTCACCATCTTCCAGCGGCATGAGGAGGCGGAACGCCTATTCCGCGACGCCCGCGCCATCGAACCCTTCTCTGTCCAGCAGGACATCGCGGAGGCGACCTGCCATTACCAGGCGCGGCGTTTCACCCTCCTGACCCAGCGGGATTGGGGCATCCTCCAGGCGGAGGACGGCGTGGCCGAGGTCCTGGTCTATCGGGCCTTGGCCCATATTTTCGCGCACGAGCATGACGCGGCCCATGCCCTGGTCGGTGCCATCGAACACGCGGCGGGCAGGCATCCGGACCTGGTCTACGCCCGGGCGGAGGTCGAGGCTTGGCTGGGCGCGCCAGAGCGGGCCTGGCGCCTGCTGGCCACCGCCGACACGGTGCCGGCCACCGCCTTCGCCCGCGCCACACTGGCGGCATCCCTGAATGACGAGGCGCGCGGCCTGGCGGCACTGAACCGCGCCATCGATCAGCGGGAACTGTCGACCGTGTGGCTGCGCACCGACGCCCGCTTCGACGCCTGGCGCGACCGACCCGCGTTCCAGTCCCTGATGGACCGGCTACGGCCCCCCCGCCAGGAGACCCAGGCCGGGGGGCAGGCGGGCTAACCGCCAAGTGGGCTAACCGTAAGCGGCGGCACGCTCACTCCATCGCCCCCATCCCAGCCCCTAGCATCGATGCCCAAGAACCTTCTGGGGCTCGGAACTTTTGGGGGGATGGATGATGGGGCAAGAGTTTGGGGTACCACAGCGCAAAACGCGGGCCTGACATGGCCGTGCGCCGCACCCTGGACCGCATGCGCGCCCTGGACCGCGCCTGGAACGAACGGCGGTGGCATGACTATGCCGAGTTCCTGGACGAAGCCCTGGCCGCCCATGGCGACGGCGGCGGCCCGCCATTGGACAAGCAGGCGCACATCGATCAGGCGGTGCGTTTCTGTGCCGCCTTCCCCGACGCCCATCTGCGCACCGATCCCTATGTGGACCTGTTCGTCAGCCATGACGGCCACCGCAGCTGTTCCGTCGCCCACCTGACGGGCACCGCGACCGGCGGCCTGACCCTACCGCCAGGCCTGCTGCCTGCCGTATTGTTGGGCGCGGAGGATACGGCGCCGCTGCGGCGCGGATTTAATGTGTTGCGCCTAGCGGTCTGCCGATGGGACCGGGGGTGGATCGTGGACTACCGTGTCCATCTCGATACAGCATTGATGTTGCGGCAGCTCCATGATCCTTCGGCATGGAGCGGTGCGCCGCCATGACCCTGTTCCCTGAAGACCGCCACCAGTTCCGGCCGGAGGAACGGCCGACCTTCCCCGGTTCGCCCGCCGCGCCGGCGCACCCCCTGGCCCGCCGGCTGGGCTATGCCGCCGTCGCGGTGCTGGTGGGGGTGGCATCCACCCTGGGCAACGCCCTGGTGAACGTGAACGTGGCCAGCCTGTCGGGCGCCCTGGGCGTCTATGTCGACCAGGCCAGCTGGTTGCCCGCCCTGTACGTCGCCTTCAACGCCGGGGCCAACCTGACCCTGGTGAAGGCGCGGGCCCAGTTCGGCATTCCGGCCGTGACCTGCGGCCTGCTGGTGGTCTATGCCCTGGCGGGGCTGTTGCAGTTCATCCATCCCGGCTTCGCCGCCGCCCTGGTCATCCGCGCCGTCAGCGGCATGACGGCGGCGGCGCTGACGACCATGACCATCTACAACCTGTTGCAGGTCTTTCCGGGGCGCCTGCGCCCCCTGGCCCTGGTCATCGGCATCGGCCTGGTCCAGCTGGGCACGCCGCTGGCCCGCCTGGTGCCGGTGGAAATGCTGGCGTTGGGGGAGTGGCAGGGACTGCACCTGATGGAGATCGGCATCGCGCTGGCGGCGCTGGCCGCCCTCACCGCCGTGCCCCTGCCACCGGGTGAACGGTCCCAGGCGTTCCAGCCGCTGGACTTCGTCACCATCGGCCTGATGCTGCCCGGCCTGGTCCTGGTCTGCGGGGTGTTGGGCCAAGGCCGGCTGTTGTGGTGGACCGACACCCCCTGGCTGGGCTGGGCGTTGGCCGCGGCCGTGCCCCTGTTCACGCTGGCCTGGCTGATCGAGCGGCACCGGGCCCGGCCGCTGATCCAGGTGCGCTGGCTGACCACCCTGGACATGGCGCGCTTCGCGGCCGCGGCCCTGCTGGTCCGCGTCTCGTTGGCGGAACAGACCTATGGCGCCGTGGGCCTGCTGACGGCCGGCGGCCTGATCAACGACCAGCTGCGCGGCCTGTTCGCCGCCGTCGTCCTGGCCCTGCTGGCCGGCATTGTGGCCACCGCCCTGACCGTGTCTGAAAAGCGTCTACCCTACCAGGTCATCGCGGCATCGCTGCTGATCGCGGCGGGGGCGTGGCTGGACAGCGACGCCACCAACCTGACCCGTCCGCCGCAACTGTATCTCAGCCAGATGCTGATCGCCTTCGGCACCCCCCTGTTCATCGGCCCCACGCTGGCGCTGGGCTTCATGCGCATGGTGGTCAGGGGGCCGGATTACCTCGTGACCTACATCGTGCTGTTCAGCGTCACGCAGAACGTGGGCGGGCTGGCGGGATCGGCCCTGCTGGGTTCACTGCAGGTGGCCTTGAGCCGATGGCACGCCCAGACCCTGTCGGAACACCTGGTGGCGTCCGACCCGCAGGTGCTGCAGCGGCTGCAGGGCGGCGGCGCCCCGCTGAGCCAGGCCGTGGGCCGCGAGGCCACGGTGCTGGCTTTCAACGATGTCTTCCAGTTCGTGGCCGGCCTGGCCCTGATGACCGCCGCCTATGTCGGCTACATCGTCCTGTTCAACAGCTTACGCCGGAGACGTGCGCCCCATGAGTAGTCCTGAAACGCGGGGAGCCGACGCCCATCATCCCTGGCATCCGCCCCGCCGGAGTTGGCTGGCCGTGCTGGCCATCGTGGCGGTGGCGACAGGGGCCATCCTGTCCCTGCTGGCCGCCTGGCGCCTGCCGCCCTTCGCCGGATCGGTCCAGGTGACGGAGAACGCCTACATCCGCGGCCGCACCACGGTGATCGCGCCACAGGTCAGTGGCTATGTCGTGGCGGTGGAGGTGAGCGACTACGCGCATGTCAAGGCGGGCCAGGTGCTGGCCCGTATCGATGACCGTATCTACCGCGCCCGCGTGGCGCAGGCGGAGGCGACGCTGGCCGCCCAGCGCGCGGCCCTGGCCAACAGCCAGCAGGCCCACGCCGCCCGTACCGCCAGCCTGGCAGGCCAGATGGCCAACCTGGCCAACGCGCATGCCCAGCTGGCCCGCGCCAAGGCGGACATGGCGCGCGTCACCGACCTGGTGCGCGACGGCTCCGTCTCCATCCGCGAACGGGACCAGACCCAAGCCGCCCTTGCCCAGGCGGAGGCCCAGGTGCGCCAGGCGCAGTCGGGCGGAGAGATCGCCCGCCAGGACATCCGCACCGTGGACGTGGGCCGCGACGGCCTGCAGGCTCAGGTGGAGGCGGCGGAGGCCCAGTTGACCCTGGCGCGCATCGACCTGGAACACACGGTGATTTACGCGCCGGAGGACGGCCAGATCGGGGAGGTCGGCGTACGGCTGGGGCAGTACGTCACCAACGGCACCCAGTTCCTGTCCCTGGTGCCGGACGACCGCTGGATCATCGCCAATTACAAGGAGGCGCAGACCGCCCGCATGGCGGCCGGACAGCCGGTGCGCTTCACCGTCGACGCCCTGGACGGCGCGGAGCTGGGCGGCACGGTGGAAACCCTGTCGCCCGCCGCCGGATCGGAATTCGCCGTGCTGAAGCCCGACAACGCCACCGGCAACTTCATCAAGGTGCCCCAGCGCATCGGCGTGCGCATCGCCATCTCTCCCGGCCAGGCGTTGGCCAGCCGCCTGCGCCCCGGCATGTCGGTGGAAACGCGGGTGGAAACGGCGACCGGGGCCAAGCCATGAGGTTGCCGTCCGGTCTTCTCCTCCTCGCCGTCCTGGCAGCCTGCGCCGGTCCCCGGCCGGAAGCCCCCCTGACGGCGGCCGTGGAGCCGCCGCCGGCTTGGCGCGGTCCCGACACCCCCGGCGGCACCGTCGATGCCGCCTGGTGGCGGGCCTTCGGTGATCCGGTACTGACCCGCGTTGTCGACCTGGCGCTGGCCAACAACACGGACGCCCTGGTTGCCGCGTCCCGCGTGGCCGAGGCGCGGGCGCAATACCATCTGGCGGAGGCGCAGCGCCTGCCCAACGTCGTGGCGGCGGCCGGCGGCGGGCGACAGCGCGACGTCAGCCCCTTCGGCCAGCCGCGCCAGCAGACGGCGGGACAATGGCAGGCCAGCGCGTCCTACGACCTGGACCTGTTCGGCCGCCTGGCGGACGCCAGCGAGGCGGCGCGCGCCACCCTGCTGGCGACGGAAGCCGCGCGCGACAACGTCCGCCTGGCGGTCGCCTCCTCGGCCGCCGCTGGCTATATCGGCCTGCGGGCGCTGGACGCCCGGCTGGCGGTCATCCGGCGCACGTTGGCGGCGCGCGAAGCCTCGCTGCATCTGGCGCAACGGCGGGCGGAGACGGGCTACGCCGCCCAGCTGGACCTGGCCCAGGCACAGGCGGAATATGAGGCCACCGCCCAGCTGATTCCCCCCACCCTGCTGGCCATCACCCGGCAGGAGGACGGCTTGAGCCTGCTGCTGGGCGACAATCCACGGGCCATCGAGCGTGGCGCCGACCTGGCGGACCTGTCGCCGCCGGCCGTGCCCGCCGGCCTGCCCGCCGACCTCCTCCTCCGCCGCCGGCCGGACATCGCCCAGGCGGAACAGCAGGTGGCGGCCGCCGACCACGCGCTGGACGCGGCGCGGGCCGCCTTCATGCCCGATGTTCAGCTGAGCGCCGCGGGCGGGACCGTCGTCTCCAGCCTGATCGATCCGGTCAATGTGTTCAGTCTGGGCGGCAGCATCCTGGCGCCCCTGTTCGACAGCGGCCGCCTGCGGGCCCAGGCCGACACCGCCGCCGCCCGACGCGACGCCGCCGCCTTCGCCTATCGCAAGGCGGCGTTGACCGCCTTCCGCGACGTGGAGGACGGGCTGGCCACGGTGCGGCGCAGCGCGGAGCAGGAGGAGGCGCTGCTGCGCCAGCGCGATGCCCTGGCCCGTACCCTGGCCATCGCCACCAGCCGCTATCGCGCGGGATATTCGCCCTATCTGGAACAGCTGGACGCCGAGCGCGGCCTGTTGTCGGCGGAACTGGCGCTGGTGCAGTCTCGTGCTGACCGCCTGGCCGCCGCCATCACCTTGGCCCAGGCCCTGGGGGGTGGCTGGACGCCGCCGCCCTCACCGTGAGACGCGCGCCGTTCAGGCGTTAGCTGCATGTGCAGGCGCAGCAACGCGTGACCGGTGTGGATGAGACGCTTAGGTCATCAGCAATGCGCCCACTTTGCTAGCCCATTGATAAAATTCACTAATTCCCGCCAAACCCCCTCACGGCCATCATCGACCATAATAAATATACAATATCTCCCCACTCATATGGAATATGAGGCGCCATTTTAACTATAACCAAAGCATAAATTATTGCGCGCGACCAAATTCAACGAGCGCAAATAGTTCCGCCGGCAAACTAACAGATGTCATCGGATAATTTCGCTTATCTTTCATATTTTCCCTCTATAAATGTTGCTCTGCAGCATTCTGGAGATGAGGATCCGATGGACACGGCCCTGGCAGCGATTGCAAAGGAACCCTCCCGGCCGGCGGTGCCGGCCCTGCCCTGGCTGGCCCCTTGGGCGTCGGCCTTCAGCCTGGCGCAGAAGGCGCAGGAATATGTCATCGATGCCGGACAGCGATCGCTGCTGTTCCTGGACGTGCTGCGCCAGCGGGGCAACGACCACTTCCAGCACATGGCCGAGCCCTGGCCCAACGTCCTCAGCTTCCAATATGAGCTGGTGATGGATGGGCGCACGCTGCCCCGGCCGGTCAACTACTGCCTGGTCCGCATCCTGCCGCCGGCCGGCCGGCCCACCGACCCGCGCCAGCGGCCCTTCGTCGTCTTCGACCCGCGCGCCGGTCACGGTCCCGGCATCGGCGGCATGAAGCACGACAGCGAGATCGGCGTGGCCCTGGATGAGGGGCATCCCTGCTATTTCGTGGGCTTCCTGCCCACGCCGGTGCCGGGCCAAACGGTGGAGGACGTCTGCCGGGCGGAAGCGGCCTTCGTGGAGAAGGTGGCGTCCCTGCATCCGGACGCGGACGGCAAGCCCTGCCTGATCGGCAACTGTCAGGCCGGGTGGCAGGTCATGATGATGGCCGCCATCCGGCCGGACCTGGTGGGCCCCATCGTGCTGGCGGGCTCCCCGTTGTCCTACTGGGCGGGCGTGCATGAAAAGAACCCGCTGCGCTACCTGGGCGGCCTGCTGGGCGGCACCTGGCTGACGACGCTGAGCGGCGACCTGGGCCATGGCATCTTTGACGGTGCCGCCCTGATCGCCAACTTCGAAAGCATGAATCCCGCCAACACCCTGTGGAAGAAGAACTACACCGTCTATTCAAAGGGGGCACGGAAGGGGAGCGCTTCCTGGAGTTNGAGCGCTGGTGGGGCAGCCCCGTGCTGCT
>NZ_BACU01000171.1 GCF_000333275.1 Azospirillum sp. B4
TGAGGATGGCGCAGATCTGGAATGCGGCAAGCGTCAAAAATGCAGACGTCTGGCTGCGCGGACCCACGTTCGCGCACTCTTAAGGGGGCCAGATGCCTGCTTGAAGGGCTTGGGCCGCTTTATATGCCCAGTTCCCGGTTCAGCCGGGTGGTGCCGTAGATCTTGGTCAGCGCCTCTTTCACCGCGCCCACGGACACCCAGACGGCGCGGTTGACGGTGTCGTCGAAGCCGAAATCGCCGCCCAGCGACTGGCTGTTGCCGTCGAAGATCATGCCCACGATCTGGCCGTCGGTGTTCACCACCGGCGAGCCGGAGCTGCCGCGCACGATGTCGTTGGTGCTGACCATGTTCAGCTTGCGGTTGAAATCCACGTCGCTACGCGCCCGGATCCACGACCGGGGCAACGCCAGGGGCTCCGCCCCGGTGGCGCGGCCATAGGCTTCCCCCAGGGTCGTGTAGTAGCGCACGGGGCGGCCGTTTTCCTCATAGCCCTTGACCGTGCCGTAGGACAGCCGGGGGGAGAAGGTGGCGTCGGGGTAGGCCGCCGTGCCCTTGGCGGCGAAGATGGCCTGGGCGATGGCGCCGGCGTTGCGCCGCTCCACCGCCTCGACATTGAATTCCACATCCCGCCGGATGGCCAGCGCCTGCTTGTCCACCTCCTGCGCGAAGCGGATCAGCGGATCGTGGGAATTCTTGATGGCCTCGATGCCGCCCATCAGCAGGCGCTTGCGCTCGGCGGGGTCGGCCAGGCGGGTGCCGTCCACCAAGGCGGCCGCCATCTTGTCCGCCGTCTGCGCGCCCAGCACGTCGCGCACCAGCGGATCGTCCGGCCCCAGCACCCGGCGCAACTGCACCAGCCAGGCGCGCAGCAGCACCTTTTCCAGATCGGTCGAGATGGGGGTGTTGGCCAGCAGGCGCTGGCGGGTGAAGGGGAATCCCGCCTCGGTGAATTCCTGGAATCGACGGATGTCGGGCAGCTGCCGCTGTTCCGCCGCGCGCACCAGCAGGCGGGCGTAGGCGAACAGATCCGACTGGGGGCCCCGACCCTCCTCCACCACCTCCATGCGGTCGGCCACGGCGCGGTAATGGCTCACCGCCTGGGCGATGGCGGCCCAGGGGTCGCCGACGCGCTGCTGGAACTGCGGGTCAGCCGCCACCTTGGCCCGCAGTTCGTTCTCCGCCCGGCGCCGGCCTTCGATCAGCGCCGGGTTGACCAGGGCGCGGAACTGGCCCAGGCGCGCCTTGTAGGCGTTTTCCACGGCGAACAGCTTGGCGAAGGCGACGCGCGCATGCTCCGCCCCCTCCGCCGAGAACTGCAGCAGCAAGCCGCGCAGTTCCGCCAGGTAGACCAGGCTGTCGGGCAGGACGACGTCGCGGTCGTATTCCAGCTCCGCCACCGTATCCAGCCGTTCGGTCGTGCCGGGGTTGCCGGAGGCGAAGACCAGATCACCCTCCCCAGCGTCGTGCGGGGCGTAGGCGAAGTAGGTGGCCTGGGTGTTCAGTGGCGCACCGTGCTCGTCATAGACGCGCAGGAAGGCCACATCAAGGTCGAAGCGGGGGAATTC
>NZ_BACU01000170.1 GCF_000333275.1 Azospirillum sp. B4
CAGATCCAGATCGCAGGAGACAACGTAAGACACCAGCTCGTCCAGCATGGGGTAGGAGATTTCACTCCACCATTGGACCAGAAAGATAGTGTTGATTACACAAGTGACCTGGGAAGGGTTGATCACCGGAGCAATCCACGACGAGGTGGTGTAGGTCACCGGCGGCTCGTAGTAAGGACCCAGGGTGCAGGTAGTCACCAGTGTCAGGGTGGGCGTGGCGGCCAGCAGGCGCACGCGCTGGGGGGACATGGGAAAGTGAAACAGGCGGGAAAGCACGCATGAGGGTCACTCCGCGGCGGCGGGCTTGGGCGCCGCCTTGGTGGATTTCATGAAGAAGGCCAGCGGCACGACGCAGAGGGCCACCATGCCGGATATGCGGAAGACGTCGACGTAGCCCAGGATGGCCGACTGCTTCAGCAGCGTGCGGTAGATGCCGCCCATGGCCGAGGATTCCAGCTGCGCCGCCGTCAGCCCGTGGCCGGCCAGGCCGTCCAGCCAGGCCTGTTTGGTCATCTGGTAGCCCAGGCTCAGGTCCGAGAGATGTTCGGCCAGATAGGCTTGGTGCACCTGGGAACGCTGGGTCAGGTAGGCCGTGACCAGGGCGATGCCGATGCTGCCGCCCAGGTTGCGGGCCATGGAATAGAGGGCGGCCGCGTCGCCGTTCATTTCCCGCGGGACGGAGGCGAAGGCCACCGTGCTGATGGGAATCATCAGCAGGGCCGTGCCGAAGGTCTGCGCCATGCGCATGCTCATCAGGGTGAGGAAGCCCACCTGCGGGGTGATGGTCGCCGTGTAGAACATGGCGACACCCAGCAGGAAGAAGCCGGACGCCACGATGAAGCGGGCCTGGAACTTTTTCAGCAGCACGCGGGTGATGATGGGGATCATGATCAGGATCATGAAGCCGCCAGGCGACAGGATCATGCCGGCCCAGGTGGCGGTGTAGCCCAGCTGCGATTGCGCCAGCTGCGGGATCAGCACGGCGCTGCCGTAGAGGGTGGCGGCCATGATGCTGATGAACAGGGTGCCGATGGCGAAGTCCTTGTTCTTCCAGACCCGCAGGTTGACGATGGGATCCGGCCGGTCCAGCAGCCAGACGACGGCACCCACCAGGCCCAGCACGGCGCCAACGGCGAAGACCTGGATGAAGGTGCTGGAGAACCAGTCCTCCTGCTCGCCCCGGTCCAGCACGATCTGCAGGCAGGCGAAACCGGCGGCAATCAGCGACAGGCCGATGACGTCGATGTTGCGCTTGCCCTTGGCGGCGCCGGCGCGGGCCCACGGCGGATCCTCGACCACCGTGGAGATGGCGAAGGTGGCGATGATGCCCACCGGCACGTTGATCAGGAACACCCAGCGCCAGCTGAAGTTGTCCGTGATCCAGCCGCCCAGCGTCGGCCCCATGATGGGGGCGGCGATGATGGCGACGGCGGTGACGCCGAAGGCGGTCGCGCGCTTGGCCGGCTCGAACGTGTCCAGCAGGATGGACTGCTGGTTGGGCTGCAGGCCGCCGCCGAAGAAGCCCTGGAACAGGCGGAAGACGATCAGTTCCGGCAGCGAGGTCGACAGGCCGCACAGCAGCGACGACACCGTGAACATGACGATGGACAGCAGGAAGTAGTTCTTCCGGCCCATCATGCGGCCCAGCCAGCCGGAGACCGGCAGCACGATGCCGTTGGCCACCAGGTAGGAGGTCAGGGTCCAGGTGCTTTCGTCCGTGCCCACCGACAGGCTGCCGGCGATGTGCGGCAGCGCCACGTTGATGATGGTGGTGTCCAGCACCTCCATGAAGGTGGCGACGGTCACCACCATGGCGACGAGGTAGGGGTTGTGCTTGGGCCGCCAGGTCGACGCCCCGTGGTCATCTTCGGGAGGGGGAAGTCCTTCGCTCACCGCCGGCCCCTCAGTTCAGCTTGACGGTGGGTTCGACCGACAGGCCCAGCGGCAGGGGATGGTCGGCCGGCAGGCCGCCCGTCACCTTGATCTTGACCGGCAGGCGCTGAACGATCTTGACGAAGTTGCCCGTGGCGTTTTCCGCGGGGAAAGCGGTGAAGCGCGAGCCCGTGCCCATCTGGAAGCTGTCGATGGCGCCGGTCAGCTTCAGGTCGGGGAAGGCGTCGACCTCGATGTCCACCGGCTGGCCCACGCGCATATGCTTCAGCTGGTTTTCCTTGAAGTTGGCGATCACCCAGACCTCGGGCGTCACCAGGGTCATGGCCGATTGCGACACCTGCAGATAGTTGCCCTTCTCCACGGCGCGCTTGGTCACCCAACCATCCTGCGGCGCCACCACGGTGGTGTAGGACAGGTTCAGCTCGGCCTGGGCCAGTTCGGCCTGGGCGGCGGTGACCTGGGCTTCCAGCTGCTTCACCTGGGCGGCGGCGGCCTCGATGTTGCGCGGCGCCTGTTCCGCCGTGCGCAGCTTGGCATCGGCGTCGGCCAGCTGGGCCTGGGCGGTGCGGTAGCTGGCCTGGGCGGCGTCGATTTGCGATTTGGTGGTGGCGCGGACGTCGATCTCGGTCTGGCGCGACAGGTCGGCCTTGGCCCGGACCAGCGTGGCCTCGGCCTGGGCGCGGGCGGCGCGGGCCTGGTCCAGCTGCGCCGGGTAGGAGACCTGGGCGATTTCCAGGTTGGTCTGCGCCTGCGCCAGCTGCGCCTGCGCCAGCTTCACCTGGGCTTCGTCGCGGTCGCGGGTGTTCTGGTAGTCGCGCGGGTCGATGCGGAACAGCACATCGCCCGCCTTCACCTTCTGGTTATCCTGCACCGCCAGTTCGACCACCAGGCCGGAAACCTTGGGCGCCACCGTCACCACCCGGCCCTCGGTGAAGGCGTCGTCGGTCGATTCCTTGCCCCGGCCACCAAGCCAGAGGACGACGCCACCGACGACGATGATGGCCAACACACCCAGGCCGATGATGCGGGGCAGGACGGAACGCTTGGGCGGAAGGGCGGAGGGCGTGCTGGTCATGATGGTCCTTTGGTCCCGTTGAAGGCCGGATCGGGGTTGCCCCCGTGGATGCGAACGCCTCGGTTCCCGGCGGCGGCCGGGGTCCACGGAAGACGGGCGTTGGGAGGGTGCCGGCGATGGTGCGGCGCGGAAACTGCTGCAAGCGAGTTATGCTA
>NZ_BACU01000169.1 GCF_000333275.1 Azospirillum sp. B4
GGCGGCGCTGGCGCGGGGTGGTGGTCGGGGGCCTTGCGCGCTGAAGGGCGGCGCCCACGCGGGATGGTGGGGGAGGGGATGGCGCTGCTCATGATGCTGCCTCCAGTCGCTGGCGCCTGTGTGATCGCTCCAGCGGGGGCCATCATCGCAGGTGGGGCAGTCGCCGCCGTTGATTCACCTCAAGACGCGGCGGGGGATGGATTGACCGAATGACCTCCGGCGATCCGGCCATGCGCGAAGGCTAGGGGCGGTTCCAACGGTCTGTTCGCTGAATTCACAAATGTCGGGGGACGGTCCGCGTGCCATCTGCTATCCCCGACAGGTCGGAACATGGGGGAGGTGCGGCGTGGATAATCGCACGGGCGAGATGGTGGTTTTCGTGCGGGTGGTGGAAGCGGGCAGCTTTTCCGAGGCCGCGCGGCTGATGCTGATGACCCCGTCCACCGTGTCCAAGCTGATCGCCCGGCTGGAGGCGCGCCTGGGCGTCCGGCTGATCGAGCGGTCGACACGGCGCCTGGTGCTTACCCGCGAAGGCGAGTTTTATTACGAGCGCAGCTGCGGCCTGCTGGCCCAGCTTGATGAGACCGAGCGGCAGATCGCCCAGGGTGGGGCGGAGGCCGAAGGCGTGGTCCGGGTGACGTCATCGGTGACATTCGGCACGGCCGCGCTTGAACCGAACCTGCCGGCCTTCCTGGCCCAGTATCCCCGGATCACCGTGGATTTGTCGCTATCGGACGAGGTCGTCGATCTCTACCTCGACAGGACGGACGTCGCGATCAGGGTGGGCAAGCTGGCGGACTCCAACCTCATGTCGCGCAAGATCGGTGAGACGCGCCGACGCATCGCCGCCGCGCCGGACTATCTGGCCCGGCACGGGACGCCGCTCACGCCGGAGGATCTGGTCCATCATAACTGCCTGGGCTTCAATTTCCGGCGTGCGATGCCGGTGTGGCCGATGCGCGAAGGCGGCCGGATCGTGGAGCGGATGCTGACCGGTTCGCTGCTGGTCAACAACGGCGACACGCTCCGCCGCATGGCGATCGCGGGCGTGGGGATCATCCGGCTCGCCGACTATCATCTGCGCGGTCCCGTCGCGCGCGGTGAACTGATCGAGATTCTGGCCGACGCGGAAATCGGCGAGGTGGACGAGGTGAATGCCCTGTATCGAGGCGGCCAGTTCCTGCCGGCGCGGGTCCGGGCATTCCTGGATTTCATGGTGCCCCGCTTGCGGCAATTCCTGGTCGAGGGCTGAGGAAAACGCCGGCGCCGCTATGGGACGCCGGCGGACACGGGTCTTATGCATTTACGGCAAGAGGTCCAACCTCATGCCGCTGGTGTCATTGGGGGCGGGGGCCCAGCACCTCCATGCGCATCACCTCAACGCCACCCTGGGCCAGCTCTGGCAGTTTGGCGAACCATTCCTTCACATAGGGCGTGGCGTTGTGCGCCTCGAAATCCGCCTGGTTCGCGAACACTTCGAAGAAGATGAAATGCCCGGGCGCCGCGCGATCCTCCTGAAGGAAATACACCAGGGTCTTGGGATCGTCCCGGACCAGGGACACGAGGGGCAGAGTGGCCGCGCGCAGCGCGTCCTCATTGCCCGGCCGGGCGCGGACCTGGGCGACGATCGAATAGGCGCCCGGGGGGATCCGGTCGTAACGGATGACCGCCGCCGGCTCCGCATTCGCCGGTGCGCCAGAGGTGAGCGAGGCTGTGGCGGTGATGATGGCCACGGCGAGCGGAATGAATTTGGCACGCATGAGTGTCCTCCTTGCTGGATAGGGGCGGGTGGCGTGGTTTATCGGCCGGCGCGGGCCTGCTGGCGCTTGGCCAGCGTGGCGGCGAAGCGCTGTTTCACGGGGCCTAGGGCCTTGACGAACTCCAGCTGCTCCCCCTCCGGGCCCTTGCAGTAGATGAGTTCCCAGCCGTCGGAGGGCGGCACCGTCACCTTGTTGGTGTAGCTGTTCTGCGGCGCGGCGCGGCGCTCGGCTTCGGTGTTGACGCGGATGATGCGGTTGGCCCGCACCTGGGTCATGCCCCGCCGCGCGGACTCCGCCTCCAGATCGGCGATGAATTGGTTGAAATCCACGTCGTCGGCGACATGGAAGCAGATGTGCATCATGCGGGGGAATGCCGGGCTCATGTGCGCGACCGGTTCGGCGAAGGCTTTGGGCCCGCCCATGGGCTGGTCGGCGTCGCGATATTGCAGCAACTCGATGACGACGTTGTCGAACTGGATGAAGCGGACGTCGAGCCGCTGGGCGCCGCCGCGAAGATCGGGGACACCGATGGTGCGGGGGTTCACGCCCAGCTCGTTGGCCAGGATGTCCTGGTCGGCCAGCAGGGTATTGTGGACCGTGTCGCCTTGGAAATCACCATGGCGGAACACCTCGGTCCCGCCCAGAACCTCCGTGTAGAACTCATAGGCGCGCTCCATGTTCTGGACGGTCAGCCCGAAATGCTGCACGCCCTGAAGCCGCAGGCCCAGCGGGCTGGTGTTGCGGGCCATGGCGACGGACGCGCCGCCGCCCCCGGTGGTGCTGGCGATGGCGCCGCCACTGGCCACGACGGCCGTGCCGGCCATGACGGCGGCGCCGGCCATGCGGAGCATGTCACGGCGCGCGGGATCGATCGTGTGATCATCTGTCTTGGACATGGGTCATTCTCCTGTTGTCTGGGATGGGCGCCGGACGGAAGGCGCGGGGGAACCGTTCGGCCGAAGCGGGGCTTCGGCCGGGACGGGAAGGAAGGGGGCTCTTGAAATCAGTCGGCGATGGGAAGCGGTGCCGCCGGGTTCACCAGGTGGGCGGCGCGCAAGTCGCGCCAGAAATTCGCCGGCACGGCCTGTTCCAGCGCCGCGCGGTCCTCCGCGATCCGCTCGGGACGGCTGGCGCCGGGGATGACAGCGGCCACCGCGGGATTGGCGAGGGCGAATTGCAGGCCGGCGGCCTTCATCGAGACGCCGTGGCGGTCCGCGATCGCCTTGATCGCCGCGACTTTGCCCAGGATCTCCGGCGTGGCTGGCGCATATTCGAAGTTGGGCCCGCCGACCAGTGCGCCGGAGCTGTACGGCCCCCCGACAACGATCCCCAGGCCACGCTCGGCGACCTTGGGCATGACCCGCTGCAGCGCGCGGTCATGGTCGAGCAGGGTGTAGCGCCCCGCCAGCAGGAAGACGTCCGGCCGGGGGGTGTCGAGGTCGAGCAACAGTTCGATCGGCTCGACACGGTTGACGCCCAGGCCCCAGGCCTTGATGACGCCCTCGTCCCGCATGCGGTCCAGCGCGCGGAACGCGCCCTTGCGCGCCTCCTCGAACTTGCCAAGCCACTCGTCGCCGTAGAAGTCCTGCGCCACGTCGTGGACGAAGGCGATGTCGATATGGTCGGTGCGCAGCCGCTTCAGGCTGTCCTCGATCGAGCGGTAGGTGGCGTCTTCCGAATAATCGTTGACCACCTTGTTCGGCCGGCCGTGCTTGAAGACCTCGCCCTTCTCGCCATTGTCGCGGGCCGTCCCGTCGATTTCATCCAGGACGATGCGGCCGACCTTGGTGCTGATCAGGTATTCGTCGCGCGGTTTGCCGGCGAGCGCCTGTCCCATGCGGATTTCGGCCAGCCCCGCGCCGTAGAAGGGGGCGTTGTCGAAGTAGCGGATGCCGTCGTTCCAGGCGGCCTCGACTGTCGCCCGCGCCTCGTCCTCGGGGATCGCGCGGAACATGTTGCCCAGTGGGGCGGCGCCGAAGCCCAATGGGCTCTTGAAGAGATCCTTGAGTGCCATGATCAACCCTCCATTTCAGGTCCGGGCCCGATCGCCCGGTGTCGGAAATGGGAATACCCCCGTCGGCCGCGGCGCTGTAGCCGGTCCCCGCTCTCATCATTTTGGAAGTAAATTCACAAGTAGAAGCCCCATCCCCAGCCTGCCCCGCTTCCGGCCGTTCGCCAGGGGCCGGGTTGGTGGCACTCGACCGATCCTGAGGTTTCGCGTGGGGCGGCCCTTAGCGGCCGATCAATGCCTCGGGGGTTGTAAAAAATAGCAGGGACGGTGTCGGTATCCGGTGGCGCCGTTCGTCGTTCCGACAGACGCGCTGTCGAGGCAAGCATCCGCCGGGGAGGCCACTCATGAAGCCCATCATCACCGCCTTTGAACGCTCGCCCGATCGCGGCCGGGGGCTGGCGCGCGACATGCGCGTGCGCTGGGCGCTGGAGGAAGTGGGCCAGCGGTACGACGTCCGGCTTCTGTCGTTCGCGGCGATGAAGGAACCAGCCCACCGGGCGCTGCATCCCTTCGGCCAAATCCCGACCTATGAGGAGGGCGACCTCGTCCTGTTCGAGTCAGGGGCGATCGTGTTGCATCTGGCGGAGTGCCACGCGGGCCTGTTGCCGGACGATGCGGCCGCCCGGGCACGGGCGATCAGCTGGATGTTCGCCGCCCTCAACACGGTGGAGCCGCCCATCCTCGACCTTCAGACCGTCCTGTTCCTGGAACGGGACAAGAGCTGGTATGAGCAGCGGCTGGCGATGGTGAAGGATGCCATTCGTAAGCGGCTGGGCGAACTTTCCCACCGCCTGGGCGATGCCGACTGGCTGGATGGGGCGTTCAGCGCCGGCGACTTGCTGATGGTGTCGGTGTTGCTCCGGGTCAAGACGTCGGGCCTGTTGGACGAATACCCCAACCTGGCCGCCTACGTCGCACGGGGGGAGGCCCGGCCCGCCTACCGGCGCGCCTTCGCCGACCAGTTGGCGGTCTTCAACGCCGCGTTGGCGGGTGAGTCCTAAGGACCAAGGGAGGGAAGGGGATGATCAGGGTATTCGGTGGTGGAACCTCACGGTCGCTGCGTGTCACTTGGCTGATGGAGGAGATGGGGCTGCCCTACCGCCTGAGGCCGGTGGACCTGCTGGCGGGCGGCGGGGATGCGGAGTTCCTGGCCGTCAATCCTGCCGGCTTCATCCCCGTGATCCAGGACGGCGATGTCACGATGGCGGAGTCCATCGCGATCATGGAGTACCTGATCGCCCGCTACGGGCCGACGCCGCTGGCGCCGGACCCGCGGGATCCCGCTTTCCCCCTGTACCAGCAGTTCCTGCACCTGGGCGAGGCCGGGCTGGCGGCCTCCATCTACTTCGTCGGGGGCAGCCGCCATTTCGCGCCGGAATCCCAGCGGGGGAACTGGACTGCTGGCCAGGCCCTGGGGGTGTTCAACAGCCGGCTGGGGCTGGTGACGCGGCAATTGGCGCGCACGCCTTACGTGGCCGGCGAAAAGTTCACGGCGGCCGACATCTCGGTGGCTTATGCCCTGGACTTGGCGCAACGCTTCGGCGGCGTCGTCCTGGGGGAGGTGGAGCGGGCCTACCTGGCGCGCGCCAACGGACGCGACGCTTATAAGCGCGCGCTGGCGACGTCCCAGGCTGCGATGGGGCTCAGGTGAGAGCAGGGCTTGACTATTAACCTACTAGAAGGTAGGTTGCGCCTATGAGTAACCTCTCCTCCACCGCTGACGAAATCCTGGCCTGTGCGCGGACCCTGGTCATGGCGGGCGGCTACAATGGTTTCAGCTATGCCGACATCGCCGCAGTCGTCGGCATCCGCAAGGCCAGCATCCACCACCACTTCCCCAACAAGGTGGATCTGGTCCGCACACTGCTTGCCCGCTACCGCGAGGAGGCGGTGACCGGGATCGCCGAGCTTGAACGCCACGTGACCGACGCGTTCGAGCAACTGCGCGCCTACGTGGGTTATTGGGAGACATGCATCACCACCGCCAGCGCGCCTTTCTGCATCTGCGCCTTACTGGCCAATGAACTGCCTGTTTTGCCGGAGGAGGTGGCGCAGGAGGTGCGGGCGCATTTCCGCGCCTTGTCGGCCTGGCTGACATCAGTGATGGAGCGGGGGGCGCGGCAGGGCCGCCTGCGCCTCACCGGCACGCCCCGGGCGGAGGCGGAGGCGTTCATGGCCACCGTCCATGGGGCGATGCTCTCCGCCCGGGCCTATGGTGATCCCAAGATGTTCGCGGTCATCGCCACCCCCCTGCTGGATCGTCTCGCTTCCCGCCCGTGACGCCTGCCAAGGCGCCGCCGATGACATCCGCTTGCCTTTAGTGCCTGCCTACTAGTTGGAAGGCTATTTCGTCCCTTGTCGCCATAACAGGCTGGGACGGGGACCGCTTCATCCCTGAATCTTGAGGAGATCGACATGTTCGGAATTTCGCCGCTTGGCTGGGTGCATACCTTGGGTAGCCTGCCGGCCATACCACTGGCCGTTTACATGTTCGCCCGCCATGGACGCATCGTGCCCCGGTCAGGACCGGGTGCCGTTTACTTCGTCTCTATGCTGATCGGCGCCGCCACCGTGTTTCTGGTCGCCCATCAGCCGGTCAGCTACGTCATCGGCGTGCTGACCTTGGCGCTGCTGCTGGCGGGATATGGTGTCGGGCGGGTGTCGGCGTTGGGCCGCGCGCGCACCTACCTGGAAACCATTTTCCTCAGCCTGACGGCCTTCCTGCTGATGGTTCCGACCGTCAGCGAGACCCTGCGCCGGGTGCCGGACGGCCATCCCCTGGTTACCGACCTGAAGTCGCCGCTGCTGCTGGGCGCCCAGGCCAGCCTGCTGTTCGCCCTCATCATCGGCGTGACCGCGCAGATCGTCTTCCTGCGGCGGCAGGGCAAGGCGATCCCGCGATAAGGTCAGGCTTTCAGTCCCGGATTTCGATGGCGTCGACGCGGTTGGGGTAGAAGGCGAGGTGGTCCCTGATGGCCGCGACGGCGTCGTGGGGCTGCTCATAGGACCAGACCGCGTCCACCGACCGCGCGCCGCCGGCGGGGACGCTGAAGTAGGAGGCGTCGCCCTTGTAGGGGCAGTGGCTCCGCGTGTCGGACCGGGTGAGCGCGGCCATGTCCACATCCCGGCGCGGGATGTACTGCACCGGCGGGTATGACGCTTCCCGCAGGGTCAGGGCCCGGGTGGTGTCGGCGATGACCTGGCCCGCCACCGTCACGACGACACGCGCCGGGGTGGGGGTGACGGTGATGGGATGGTCGGGCCCCGGAATCTTGACGGTCTTCTCGATCATGGCGCCTGTATCCTCGTGGCAATCGTTTGTCGGATTCCATGAAGATGGGGCGGTGGCAAGCCGGCGCAATGGATG
>NZ_BACU01000168.1 GCF_000333275.1 Azospirillum sp. B4
ATTGAGGAACAGATGGAATAACCATTGAGAGGCTACTAAGAGGAGATAGCACCGATTATGCCTTCCTTTGAAAAGGCAAAGCAAAAATGGAATTATTTTTTTAAAAACTACCAAGATAAACCCATTTCATCTTGGGCTAAGTGGCTAACTGATGAGCAAATTTCCTTTGAGCATGCTTGCGGAGGGCGCTGGCCTGGTCAGGAAGTGATGGCTTGGAGTGGTTTTGGGGCACTCTATACAACCCAATCCGGATTAGACGAAAACCTGCCACTCGCAAAAAAGCTTGCCGGTGCGTTCTTTCAAAGCAGTTGTAGCCTTGAAGTGAAGGCTGCGGCGCGAAAAGCTGCTGCCTTTTACCTCGGAAGCCAAGATGACGGCTAAACACATTCCCTCTTCACGTCACCTTGAAGAAAGTATTTTTATACAATAACTCATATATTTGACAATTCCGTTTATAAGATACTTAGGAGAGAATAAATTGAGCGCTGGCTCTGGCGACTGGAAGAACGAGGTCTACCAAGCTTATTTAGCGCGACGACGGGCTTTTGAGGCGGAGGAAAGCGACCGCCGGAAGCAGCAGGGGAAAATCGCGATTTGGCTAAAGCGCGGCCCAGATGATGCAGAAACTTTCACAAGAGAGCATCAGATCGAGCTACGCGACGTTGTAACTGGGCTTCGCGGGCAAGGAATTGAACTTGATGCCGCGTTTATGGCGGTCGATTCCGCCGAGGCCATAAGTGGATATACAGGAGAATTTGTCATTCTTCTAACCCAGGCAGCTAGTCCATTTCTTACCGGCGCCTTGGTCGCTTGGCTCAAAAGACCGGGCCGCAAGGTTCGTGTAGAGTTTCATCCGAGCGGAAAACTCAAAACCATTGAGGCGCAATCTGAGGAGCAGGTTCTCTCCATCGCCAAGGCTTTGGATCAAGAAGCGCGTTCAAGTGTCCCGAAAGCGAAAGCGGAGTGAACTATCTCGCCCCCTTCCAGGTCGCCCACCCTGCCCCAACTCAATACCGCCGCTGGTGACTCGGCCCGCGTTCGCTTTCTGGAATTCTTCACTGCCCAAATCCGCAACCTGCACACCCGGAGTTACCGGGCGTTGGCATCACCACGGTCGAACTTGAAATCAGCCGGCAGGCGCCCCCGCAAGGAACGCAGACGCTTCAGCAACTCTTCCCGGCCAGGCTTGCGGGCGACGGCGAATTCCCGATCGTCGGCGACATGGATTTCGATCTCGTCACCTTCCTTCAATTCCAGGGCCTCCACCACCGCCGCAGGAAGCCGGATGGCCAGGCTGTTCCCCCATTTCGCGACCTGCATGGCATACTCCCAGATATACAGATTCCCAATGTGTATCCGGCCGTGCCGCCGATCAACCCCCTCTAGGAAAATGCGTCCGAAAGTCCATTAGGGTTTCCATCTGATCCAGATTGGATAATATATACTATTAATGGACCACAGCCCCCTGGAGCCCCCTGCCATGCCGGATTTGACGCGCCGCCGCCTGCTCGCCACAGCCGCCACGCTGCCGTCCCTGGGGGCTGTCTTGAGCGGGACGGCGGCCGGGATTTCCCCGGCGGCGGCAGCCACGCAAGCTCCGCCCTCCCCGCCCACGCCGGTGCCCGCCGGCCTGGGCCCGCGTGAGCGGCTGCGCCTGAATGATGGCTGGCGCTTCCATTTGGGCCATGCCGCCGATCCGCTGCAGGATTTCGGCTTCGGCGCCGACCGCAGCACCTATGCCAAGTCCGGCGACCTCAGCGCCCCGGTGGCCAAGGCCGATTTCGACGACACGGGCTGGACCACCGTCACCCTGCCGCACGACTGGGCGGTGGATCTGCCCTTCAGCCAGGCGCGGCTGCCGGGCAAGGAGGCGGCGGAAGCCATGGCCTACCAGGGCTTCAAGCCGCTGGGCCGTCAGTTCCCGGAGACCAGTGTCGGCTGGTACCGCCGCAGCTTCACCCTGCCCGCCAGTGACGCCGGCCGCCGCCTGTCGCTGGAGTTCGATGGCGTCGCCCGCAACTGCCTGGTGGTGCTGAACGGCTTCATCGTCGCCACCAACGAAAGCGGCTACGCCCCCTTCCGGGTGGATATCACCGACTTCGTCCTCCTGGGCGGCGCCAACACCTTGGTCATCCGGGTGGACGCCACGCTGGGCGAGGCCTGGTCCTATGAGGGCGCCGGCCTGTACCGCCACGTGTGGCTGGTGAAGACCGCGCCGGCCCATGTGCCGCAATGGGGCACCTTCGTGCGCAGCACGGTGACGCCCACCGGCGCCGACCTCACCATCACCACCGAGCTGGCGAACGAGGGGCCGGCGGCCGAAGTGCGGGTGCGCAGCACCGTGCTGGGCCCGGATGGCGCCGCCGTGCTGCAACTGGACGCGCCCCCCCTGGCGCTGGCGGAATGGCAAACCGGCGCCGTGACGCAGACCGCCACGCTGGCGGCGCCCGCCCTGTGGTCGCTGGAGGCGCCCAACCTCCACACCCTGGTGACGGAGGTCAGCGTCGGTGGCGCCATCGTCGACCGCTACCACACATCGTTCGGCATCCGCAGCCTGCGCTTCGACGCCAATGAGGGCTTTTTCCTGAACGGCCGGCCGGTGAAGGTGAAGGGCACCTGCAACCACCAAGACCATGCCGGCGTGGGCTTCGCCGTGCCTGACCGGCTGCACGCCTATCGCGTGGAACGGATGAAGGAGATGGGGTCCAACGCCTGGCGCACCACCCACCACCCGCCGGCGCCGGCCCTGCTGGACGCCTGCGACCGGCTGGGCATGCTGGTGATGGAGGAAACCCGCCAGATGTCCAGCAACCCGGAGGGGATGAGCCAGCTGGAACGCATGGTGAGGCGCGACCGCAACCGCCCCTCCGTCTTCCTGTGGAGCATCGGCAACGAGGAAATCCACCGCGGCACGGAACAGGGCGCCCGCATCGCCGCCAGCATGAAGCGCGCGGTGTATCGCCTGGACGGCACCCGCCCGGTGACGGAGGCCTTCAACGGCAAGTTCGGCCAGGGCGCCAGCCCGGTGCTGGACGTCATGGGCTTCAACTACTACCTGGATGAGATCGACGCCTTCCACGCCCGCTTCCCCAACCAGCCGATGATCGGCACGGAAACCGCCAGCACCGTCTGCACCCGGGGCGTCTACGCCCACGATGACGAGAAGCGTTACGTCCCCGCCTACGACACCGAATACCCCAAGTGGGCCAGCACGGCGGAACAGTGGTGGACCTTCTACGACAGCCGGCCATACCTGTCCGGCGGCTTCGCCTGGACCGGCTTCGACTATCGCGGGGAGCCGACGCCCTTCATCGGCTGGCCCAACACCGTATCCAACTTCGGCATCCTGGACCTGTGCGGCTTCCCTAAGGACAACTACCACTACTACCGCGCCTGGTGGCGGCCGGATCAGCCGCACCTGCACCTGTTCCCGCACTGGACCTGGCCGGGGCGGGAGGGCCAGGACATCGCCGTGTGGTGCCACAGCAACCTGGACGCGGTGGAGTTGTTCGTGAACGGCCGCAGCCAAGGCCGCAAGGAGGTTACCCGCAACCGCCACCTGGAATGGCAGGTCACCTACCAGCCGGGCGTGATCGAAGCCCACGGCTACAAGGACGGCCGCCGCGTCCTGACCCAGCGGCAGGAGACCGCCGGCCCCGCTCATGCCCTGACCCTGGCCGCCGACCGCGTCAAGCTGCTCGCCGACGGCGACGACGTGGCGGTGCTGTCGGCCAGCGTGGTCGACGCCAAGGGCCGCCTGGTGCCCGACGCCGACCATTTGGTGACCTTCGCGATTGAAGGCGACGCCCGCCTGCTGGGCGTGGGCAACGGCGACCCCACCAGCCTGGAACCGGACCACGCCCCCTATCGCAAGGCCTTCAAGGGCCTGTGCGGCGCCATCGTGCAAACGAGCACGCACGCCGGCACGGTGCGCGTGACCGCCAAGGCCGAGGGGCTGAAGGCGGCGACGGTGGAGCTGAGTGTGCTGAGAGAGTAATCTTATCCTCATGAGGGGGGATTATTCCCCCCTATAATTCACGAGGTTGTCTCT
>NZ_BACU01000167.1 GCF_000333275.1 Azospirillum sp. B4
CCTGGTCCAGGCCGGCCAGGGCCGCCTTCACCATTTCGCCCACCTCCATCACCATGGACTGGTCCAGGTCGTCGAAGGACTTGCCGACGCGGTCGAAATCTCCGTCCGCGTCAGACCGGGCAGCACGGCCTGGAATTTCACGGCCTTGCCAGCCTTGGCGGCCTCAGCCTGCAGCGACTGGGTCAGCGCCAAGACGAAGGCCTTGGTGGCGACGTAGGTGGCGCTGAACATCTCCGGGATCAGGGCGACGACGGAGGCGATGTTGACCACGGTGCCCTCCCCCTTGGCGGCGAAGGCGTCGGTGGCGGCGATGGCCAGGCGGTTCACCGCCGTGACGTTCACCGCGATCATGCCGTCCTGGTAATCGATGTCGCTGTCCAGGGACGGGCCCTGGGGGCCCAGGCCGGCGTTGTTCACCAGCAGGGTGATGGCGGCGTCGGTACGCAGGCGCCGCTCCACCGTCAGCACGTCGGCCTGGTTGGCCAGGTCGGCGGGCAGGACCTCCACCGCCACGCCGGCCTCGGTGCGCAGGCGGGCGGCCAGCTCCTCCAGCCGGGCCTGGTTGCGGGCCACCAGGATCAGGTCATAGCCGCGGCGGGCCAGACGGTCGGCATAGGTGGCGCCGATGCCGGAGGAGGCGCCGGTGACCAGGGCCGTGCCTTTGGACGTGCTCATGGGACAATTCCTTTGCGTATGGATGGGTGGGGGTGTCGGCCGGCGGTTTGGGGGGCTGTCGTGCGGCCCTGGCGTCGTCCGCGTCGTTGATCACGAAACCGGTATATGCCACTATTATCATGCAAGTCAATCGGGCACGCGCTGGGCGAGGTCCGCGCCGGCGGCATCGCAGGCCTGACGGAAGCGGCGGGCGTCCCCGTGCCGGGCCTATGCCCCGGCCGGCGGCGGGCGCATGATGGCTCGGCGGGCGTGGTGTTGAAGGAGGGCGACGGAATTGGATGAACCTGTATCCCAGGCACCAAATGCGGCGGAGATGGATGTGACAGCAGCGGATGCGGCGGCGGAACTGCGCGGCTGGGACCATTGCACCAACACCGCCGTGCGCCGCGCCGCCCGCCGCCTGGGCCAGCTCTACGGCGACGTGACCGCCCCCACCGGCCTCACCTCCCCCCAGCAGATCCTGCTGAGCCACCTGAAGCTGGCCGCCGGCTGGGCCGACCCGGCCGCCACCACGCTGCAGCACCTGGCCGCCGCCATGGTCATGGACCTGTCGGCCCTGGGGCACACCCTGAAACCGCTGATCCGCGACGGCTATGTGGAACTGGTGCCCGACGCCCGCGACCGCCGCGTCAAACGCGCCCGCCTGACGGAAAAGGGCGAGGCCAAGCAGGCGGAAGGCCTGGCCCTGTGGCGGGTGGCGCAAGCCCGTTTCAACGCCCTCTTCGGCCCGGAAGAGGCGGCGGCGCTGCGCCGCGCCCTGGCGGTGGTGGCCTCGGACGAGTTCGCGGAGGCGTTCAGGCGGGGGGACGTGTCCTCTTAGAACTCCGTCTCTTCCGGTGTCGGAGAGGGCTTGGGCTCAAGGATCAGCCGGTCACCCTCTTTGCGCAGGACGACGTCCTCACAGGGGAATTCAAACTCCGGCGGGATCAGGATGACTTGATCATCTCCCTGCTTCAGCAGCTTGACGCGATATTCCCGAATCTCCGTCCCCTCTGCCGATATCGGCCATTCTGGCAACGGGGCATCAAAGTCCGGTCCGATAGCGACCTTCCCCCTCCATAAGCCAGGCACGCGCGGCCCTTGGTCATCGCGCGGTTCACGAATGTGCGCATCGGAAGGTTCGACGGGCTCGGACATCGGGCCAACTCCTCACCAGGTCACCCAGCATACCATGCCTCTCACCGGAAGTTCCTCCCGTCCGGGAAGGTCGCATCGGCGCGGCGGGGGGTGGCAGCACCCGTGGGCTCGTCCAGGCGGGACAGCAGGTCGGAATAGTCGATCAGGCGTTCGGCGCGGACGTGGGTGACGGGGGTGGCGCTGGGGCCGCCGTCCTGGGTGGGCGCGATCACCTTTTCCACCCGGCCCAGGCACAGCAGCAGGCGGCTGCCCAGCAGCTGGCGGCGGAAGGCGGTGAAGGTCTCGGGCATCAGCACCAGGTTGGCGATGCCGCTCTCATCCTCCAGCGTGACGAAGATGACGCCCTTGCTGCTGCCCGGCCGCTGGCGCACCAGCACCAGGCCGGCCAGGGCCACGCGGCTGCCGTCGGCCAGGTCCTCCAGCGTCTCCATGCGCATCAGCGGATGGCGGCGGACCATTTTCCCCTGGGGCTTGGCCGCCAGGCTTTCCAGCCGGGCCACCACCTCGTCGCGCACCAGGCTCATGGGGTGGCGCTTCAGCGACAGGGACAGGCGGCTGTAATCCTCCACCAGATGCTCGCCCAGGGTCATGGCCGGCAGGGTGGCGATGGAGGGTTCCTCCTCCCACGGGTTGCCCGTCCCGTCCTCCCCGGCGTTCATCGCCAGATCCAGCAGGGGCGGCAGCCGTTCGCCCAGGGCGCTGACGGCCCACAGCGCCTGGCGCCGGTCCAGGCCCATGGACTGGAAGGCGTCGGCCTCCGCCAGCAGTTCCAGGGTGCGCGGCGCCAGGCGGGCGCGGCGCCACAGGTCGTGCGGGCTGGCGTAGGGCTCATGCCCCCGCGCCTCCAGCAGCGGCCGCACCGCCTCCTCGCTCAGGCCCTTGGCCAGGCGCAGACCCAGGCGCAGGGTCTGGAACCGCTGCCCCCGCGCCGGCGCCTCCAGCCGGCTGTCCCAGTCGGAATGGTTCACGTCCGGCGGCCGCACCACCACGTCATGGTCCCGGGCGTCGCGCACGATCTGCGCCGGGGCGTAGAAGCCCATGGGCAGGCTGTTCAGCAGGGCGCAGGCGAAGACGTCCGGGTAGTGGCACTTGATCCAGGCGGAGACATAAACCAGCTTGGCGAAGCTGGCGGCATGGCTTTCCGGGAAGCCGTAGGTGGAGAAGCCCTTGATCTGGCTGAAACAGCGCTCGGCGAATTCCGCCGTGTAGCCGTTCTTCAGCATGCCGCTGCGGAACTTTTCCTCGAACGTGTCGATGTCGCCCAGCTTGCGGAAGCTGGCCATGGCCCGGCGCAGGGCGTCGGCCTCCGCCCCGGTGAAGCCGGCGCCGACGATGGCGATCTGCATGGCCTGTTCCTGGAACAGGGGCACGCCCAGCGTCTTCTTCAGCACCTTCTTCAACGCTTCGGATGGATAGTCCACCGGCTCCAGCCCCTGGCGGCGGCGCAGGTAGGGGTGGACCATGCCGCCCTGGATGGGACCGGGGCGGACGATGGCCACCTGCACCACCAGGTCATAGAACTCGCGCGGGCGCAGGCGGGGCAGCATGGACATCTGCGCCCGGCTCTCCACCTGGAACACGCCCAGGGTGTCGGCCGCGCACAGCATGTCGTAGGTCGCCTCATCCCCCTGCGGGATGGTGGCCAAGTCCAGATCCCGGCCGTAATGGTCCCGCAGCAGGTCGAACGCCCGGCGCAGGCAACTGAGCATGCCGAGGCCCAGGACATCGACCTTCATCAGGCCGGCGGCGTCCAAATCGTCCTTGTCCCACTCGATGTTCTGCCGGCCCTCCATGGCCGCGTTCATGATGGGGCAGAAGGTGGCCAGCGGCTTAGGCGTGATGACGAAGCCGCCGACATGCTGCGACAGGTGACGGGGGAATTTGGCAATCTCCCCCGTCAGGTCCAGCACCTGGCGCAACAGCGGGTCGTCAGGGTCCAGCCCGGCCTCCCGCGCCCGCTCCTCCTCCGGCGTGCCGCTACCCCAGCCGGAGATCATGGCCGACAGCTGGCCCACCGTGTCCTGGCTGAGCCCCATGGCCTTGCCCACGTCGCGCACCGCCCCGCGCGAGCGGTAGCAGATGACGGTGGCGGCGATGGCGGCGTGGTCGCGGCCGTATTTCTCATAGATATGCTGGATCACCTCCTCCCGCCGCTCATGCTCGAAATCCACGTCGATGTCCGGCGGCTCCTTGCGCGCGGTGGAGATGAAGCGTTCGAACAACAGGCCGGTGTTCACCGGGTCGATGGAGGTGATGCCCAGGCAATAGCAGACGGCGGAGTTGGCGGCCGATCCCCGGCCCTGGCACAGGATGCCCTTCTCCCGGGCGAAGCGCACGATCTCATAGACCGTCAGGAAGTAGGAGGCGTAGCCCAGCTCCCCGATCAGGGCCAATTCCTTGTCGATCTGCTTTTGCACATCCTGCGGCACGCCCTCCGGATAGCGCTCCCGGGGATAGCGCCAGATCGCCCCCTCCGCCGTCAGTTGGGCCAGGCGCCCCTGCGGGGTCTCACCCCCCGTCACCTCCGAGGGGTAGAGGTAGTCGGCCCGCAATTCGCCGATGGAGAAGGTGCAGGCCTCCACGATGTCACGGATGCGGGCCAGGGCGCGGGGGTGGCGGTGGAACAGGCGCGCCATCTCCTCCGGCGGCTTCAGGTGGCGCTCGGCATTGGCGGCCAGGCGCCAGCCCGCGGTCTGGATGGTGCAATGCTCACGGATGCAGGTCAGCACGTCCTGCAGCGCCCGCCGGCCAGGGTGATGGTAATGCACATCGTTGGTGGCCAGCGCCGCGACGCCGTGCGCCTCCCCCAAGGCCGCCAGCCGATCCAGCCGCCGGGCGTCGTCACCCTGGTAACGGTGGGTCAGGCACAGGCTGAGGGTGCGGCCGAAGCGGCGGCGGTAATCGGCCAGGTCGGCGGCGAAGCCAGTATCGAGGCTGTCCGGCGGCACCACCGCCATCATCTGGCCGGCCGCGTGCTCCTCCACATCCGCGCGGGTCAGAAAGCACTGCCCCTTGGGCGCCCGGCGCATGCCCACCGTCAGCAGGGTGGACAGGCGGCCGTACGCCGCCCGGTCGGTGGGCCAGCACAGTAGGGACGGCCCGTCCGTCAAGTCCAGCCGCGCCCCCACCACCAAGCGGAAATCCAGGTCGCGCGCCGCCGCATGCGCCTGCACCACCCCCGCCAGGCTGTTGCGGTCGGTCAGGGCCATGGCCTGGTGCCCCAGCGCCTTGGCCGCCGTCACCAAGTGGCTGGCCTTGGAGGCGCCACGCAGGAAGCTGAAATTACTGGCGACCTGAAGTTCTGAGTACATGGTTCCCTCAAGCGCCGGGCGGGCGTGTTGGTTTTCCTCAGGCGCCGGCGGGCCATCCGGCCCTTGGCTATCCTCGATTTCCAGTCCGCCTCCGTCTCCCCGGAAATCTCCGGCGGCCGCAGTCGCGGCCTATGGTTTCCCTCAAGCGCCGTGTGGTGCTGGAGGTCAGCCAAAAAAGCCGTGCAGGAACCAGCGGGGCGGTGGGCCGCCGTCGCGGTAGAGGCCCAGGCGGTAGAGCCAGAAGCGCCGGCCCTCGCCATCCTCCACCCGATAATAGTCGCGGGGCTCCGGGTTGGGGTCGGGGCGGCGCTCGCCCCCCTCCCACCATTCCGGCAGCAGGCGTTCCGGCCCCTCTGCCCGGCCGACGCGATAGGTCTGGTCGCGCCAGCGGAACAGCAGGGGCGGGTCGTCGGGAATGGGGGCCACCACCTCCACCGCCTCCGGCCGGGGCAGCAGGCGGATGGGGCGCGGCCGGTCGGCGGGCCAGGCCCCGCCGCCCAAGGACGGGGGGGCGGAGGCGGGCGGCGCGCCTGATGGGCTGTTGTCCTGGGCCTCCGCCGGCACCGCCCGCACCGCGCGTTCCGGTATCCAGCTCTGGCGGGGCAGCAGGCGCAGGATCCGGTCCTGCCCCAGCCGGGCGCCCAGCCGGTCCACCAGTTCCGCGACGGGCGGGTCGGCGATGACCGGGTTGCCGCCCCCCGGCGCGGCGGCGCCCGGCGCCGGTCCCGCCAGGTCGCCCAGCCCGTCACCGCCCAGCACCGCCTGCCCGTCCTCGAAGGGGGCGGCGTGAGTGACGGAGATGGCCATGACCTCGAAGCCCGGCCCCGGCTCCAGCTGGTCCATGCGCGGCTCCAGCAGGCGCCAGAGGTGGGCGGGGTCGCGGTTGGGGCGGCTGGCCCCCACCGTCAGCACCTGGGGCGGGGCGTCGTGGCCGGCGTCGATGCGCCAGGCCTCCAGCTCCAGCGAGCGGGCCCCCTCCCCCGCCGCCGTCAGGCTGGCCGCGACCTGGCCCAGCAGGTGGCGCACCGCCCGGGCCAGGCCTTCGGGCGTGGAGATGGGATCGACCACCGTCAGGCGGGCTGTATGGCGGGACGGCGGCCGGCGGGGCGACAACGGTTCGTCCACCCAGCCCAGGGCCTGGTCCAGCCGCAGGGAGACCTGGGCGCCATAACGCGCCGCCAGGGCCGCCCGGTTCCGCCCCCCCTTCCCGGTTCCGTGGCCCAGGCGCATCAGTTCCCCAACCCGGCGCAGGCCCACCCGGCGCAGGCTGGCCACCAGTTCAGGCCCCAGGCGCAGGGCCGGCAGCGGCAGGTCGGCCAGCGCCTCCGCCGCCCCGCCCGGCGGCACCACCAGTTGGGCGCCGAAGCGGGCCAGCGCCCAGGCGGCGCCGATGCCGTCGGCGATGGCGGCCCGCGCCTCGATCCCCGCCTTGGCCAGCCTGCCCTCCAGGTCCAGCAGCAACGGATGTTCCCCGCCCAGCAGGTGGGCGCAGCCGGTGATGTCCAACAACAAGCCCGGTCCGTTCCCGAGGCCCGGTGGGTCGCTGGGGTCCACCGCCGTCCAGGGGGTATAGCGGCGCGCCCAGTCGGCCAGGCGTTCCAGCGCCGCGGCGTCGCCCTCGGGATCGGCGTCCACCACCGTCACCTGCGGCTCCAGGGCGCGGGCATCGGCCAGGCCCATGCCGGGCAGAAGGCGCCGGGCCCGCGCCGCGGCGTTCACCGCCGCCACGGTCAGGCGTCCATGGTCGGGCATGCGGGTCAGCAGGGGCGCGTCGGCGGCCGGCGGCGGCACCAGGCCCCGGCGCGCCCGGTCGGTGGCAAAGGTCGGCAGCCAGAGGGAGAGGATGCGGCGCATGGCGTCAGCCCACCGCGCGCAGGGATGGGGCGAACGGCACCACGGCGGCGCTGGGTGGCGGCGTTTCCGGCGCCGTCACCGCCATCGTCCCCGCCGCTTCCAGCCGCCGGCCCTCGCGTTCGTACAGGGTCCAGGCCCCCGGCCGGCCACCGCGGCAGCGCAGCAGTTCCACCCGCCAGGCGGGGCCGGTGAAGGCGGAAGCTGCGCTCCCATCATCCTGGATGGGGGCCGTACTGACCTGCCAGCGGGTGACGGCGGCACTGGCCTGGGTGCTTTTCACCGCCCCCTTGGCGCCCTTCGCCCGACCGAGGCGCAGCAGCAACCCGGGCACGCCGCCCGCCTCCGCCGCCAGGTGCAGGCGGCGGCTGGCCGTCAGGTCCAGGCCGCCAGCCTCCCCCACCACGGCGCCCACGCGCGGGCAGCGCAGCGCCTCCTCCATGGCCCACAGCAGATCGACCTCACTGGCCGCATGCACCACCACGAGACGCCCCGGCCCTACCCCCTGGGCGTCCAGCCCGGGGGCGTAGAGGTCGGGCGCCCGGGTCATCCACAGGATGGGGCCGCGCACCTGCTCCGCCAGGCGGGCGGCCAGCAAGGCGGTGAAGGCGGTGGCGGCGCCGGCGTCGAGATCGCCTGCCGCCGCCACCTCGTGCAGGGCGGCGCGGGGCAGGCCGTTCACGCCGCTTTCCCCCGGGCCGGCCGCCGGCAGGTGGGCGTCCACCGCCGGCACGCCCAGGGGCACCACGCCCCGGCGGGTCCCCGGCGCCTCAACCGCCCGCACCTGTTCCCGCAGCACCGCCAGCAGGTGCCGGCGGTCCAGTGGCGCCTTGTCCTGGGTTTCGGAAATGGGGAAGGGTTCGGCGGGCATGGGGGATGCGCCTTGGTCTCTCACGCGTGCGGGAATGATGTTCTTGTTATGTTCTAAGCCGGAGTCGCCACCCGGTCAAGATGAGTCGCACGCCCCCAAGGGACCTATCCGGAATCGACAGCCACCGTTGACGGGAGCGCACACGCAATATATGAACCATATACGTTTCGTATACAGAGGGCGTGATGGGCATCGTGAAGATCGACGACGACCTGCATGAGGAGGTGCGCAAGGCCAGCACCGTGCTATGCCGGTCCATCAACGCCCAGGCCGAATACTGGATGAAGATCGGCATGCTGGCGGAGGCCAATCCCACCCTGTCGCTGAACGACATCCTGCGCATCCAGCTGAAGATGGCGTCGGTGAGGCTGGAACCGGGGCAGCCGCCCCAGCTGGACCCGGTCCTGTCCTGATGGTGAAGCGCCCCGACGAGATCGAGACGATGGGCGAAGCCGGGCGCCTGCTGGCCAGCGTCTTCCACATGCTGGACCAGATGCCGCTGGCGGGCCTCAGCACCCTGGCGGTCAACGACCGGGTTGAGGACTACATCGTCAATGAGCTGCGGGCCCGGCCCGCCAGCAAGGGGCAGTACGGCTATGGCTATGTCCTGAACTGCTCGCGCAACGACGTCGTCTGCCACGGCGTGCCCTCGGCCCACGACATCCTGGCCACCGGCGACATCGTCAACTTCGACATCACGCTGGAGAAGAACGGCTACATCGCCGATTCCAGCAAGACCTACCTGATCGGCGCGGTGGCGCCGGCGGCGCGCCGCCTGGTGCAGGCGACGTATGAGGCGCTGTGGCACGGCATCCGCCAGGTGCGCCCCGGCGCCCATCTGGGCGACATCGGCCACGTCATCGAGCGCCACGCCAAGCGCAACGGCTATTCCGTGGTGCGGGAGTACTGCGGCCACGGCATCGGCCGGGAAATGCACGAGGAGCCGCAGGTCCTGCACTTCGGCAAGCCGGGCACGGGCCTGCGGCTGAAGGAGGGCATGGTCTTCACCATCGAACCCATGCTGAACCAGGGCAGCGCCCGGGTGGAAACCAAGGACGACGGCTGGTCGGTGGTGACGGCCGACGGCAAGCTGTCGGCCCAGTTCGAGCACACCGTGGCGGTGACCGCCACCGGCGTGCGCGTCCTGACCCTGCGGGCGGAGGAACGCGGGCGGCGGGATCGGCCTTGAAGAGGGCTATGCAGTTCAGACAGCAACGCCATCCGGGACAAGGCGGCTGAACGAAAAGCTTGGGCCAACATTCCATCCAAATCCAATCGCAAGGGAACGCTCGTCTTCTCTTCCTGAGTCTATCGGCAGAGGAACCTGGTGGAAATGTTCTGCAACAGATCAAACAGTTCCGAGGCATTGCGACCCGCTACGGCAGACTACCGGAAAACTTATCTTGCTGCCGTTAAGCTAATCGCCGCAATCTGGCGATTGAGCTTATGAGTCCGCGCCTTAAACTTGGGCGCGGGCCACCTCTTGAAACCTTTCCCAACTGCGCCCACATTGGAGCAATGTGGCATCTAAATTATTGAGGAAACAAGATGGAATACACCATTGAGATTAAACGAAAAGGAGATAGCACCGTTCTGCCTTCCTTTGAAAAGGCAAGCAAAAATGGAA
>NZ_BACU01000166.1 GCF_000333275.1 Azospirillum sp. B4
GCTGCCCGGGCCCCAGGGCACGGTGTACGGCCGCAACGCCTCGGCCGGCGTGCTGACATTCGTGCCNGAGGTGCCGCGCTGGGGCGAAACCTCGGGCACCGCGTCGCTGGAGTTCGGCAATTTCAACCTGCGCAAGGGCACGGGCGCGCTGAACGTGTCGCTCTCACCCAAGGCGGCGCTGCGCGTGTCGGCCCAGGTGGTGGACCGCAAGGGCTATCTCTCCGACGGGTATGACGACGACCAGAGCCAGGCCGGCCGCGTGCAGGTGCTGCTGGAACCGGCGGACGACCTGCACGTGCGCCTGGCGGCCGACTACGCCCACCGGGGCGGCAAGGGCGACGCCCAGGTGCAATACCCCTTCGTGAATGGCGACGACCCGTGGATCGGCCCGTCCGACCCCCGGGCGGTGAAGGCTTATTACGCGGCGCTGCCGGCCCTGGCGCGGCTCAGCCCGCTGATCCGCAGCGCCAAGGACGACGGCCACATCGACGACAAGGCCTGGGGGATGAAGGCCGATATCGTGAAGGACTTCAGCTTCGCCACGCTGACCGTCACCCCGGCCTATCGCGGCATGGATGAGGATTACCTGACCTACACGCCCAGCGTCTTCGCCCTGGTCAGCCGGTCGCGGACCACCTCGGTGGATGCGCGCCTGGCCTCCAACGGCCAGGGGCCGTTCACCTGGCAGGGTGGCGTCAACTACTTCAAGGAAGACCTGTACGCCAACCAGGACTACAACAATTACATCCAGCACGCCGTGGGCAAAGGCGACCTGACGACGGAGGCGGAGTCCCTCTACGGCCAGGCCAGCTACGCCGTGCTGCCCGACCTGCGCCTGACGGCGGGCGGGCGCCTGTCGCATGACGAGAAGACGCAAGACGTCCTGTTCGGCAGCAACACCTTCAGCGCGGCCTTCCCCACCCTGCTGCCCCGCCGGGACCGCCACGACTGGAACGGCACCAGTTGGAAGGCGGGCGCCGATTACGACCTAGCGCCGGGCAGCCTGCTCTATGCCAGCGTCGCCACCGGCTACAAGGCGGGGGGCTTCTTCTCCTCCCCCATCGGCCAGCGCGACTATTACGGGCCGGAACATCTGACGGCCTACACCGTGGGCCTCAAGAACACCCTGTTCGGCAAGCGGGTGCAGTTGAACCTGGAGGCGTTCGATTACGAATATCGCGACCAGCAGATCACCTACACCGCCCCGGTGCTGACCGGCGTGGCGCTGGCGCCCTATGCCGGCTTGTCGGTCACCCAGAACGCCGGCCGGGCGCACATGCGCGGCCTCGCGCTGGACGGGCGCTGGCAGGTGACGGAGGACGATCTGCTGACCGCCAGCGGCCAGTACCTCGATACCGCCTACGACGACTTCACTTACAGATATTACAGCGGCCTGGGGCTGCCCCCGGCCACCGGCTGCGCCTACGCCAACGCCTCGGCCACCGCCGTGCCCAAGCCGGTTGGCGCCACCCGGATCTGGGCGGTGAATTGCAAAGGCCAGCCGGCCCTGAACGCCCCGCGCTGGACCGCCACGCTCAGCTACCAGCATGATTTCCGGCTGGACAGCAACGGCACGGTGACGGCGGGGGCGGATGTCTACCTCTCCGCGTCATACCGCACGGCCTATGATTACGACGCGCGGCAAGTGCAGGGCGGCTATCACATGACCAGCCTGCGCCTGACCTACACCCCCGCGGCCGCGTGGTGGAGCCTGACCGGCTATGTCACCAACCTGGAGAACCAGGCGGTGGTGACCACCGGCTTCCAGCCGCCCCAGGGCCTGGGCACCGGCCTCAACACCGAAAGCCTCCGCCCGCCCCGCATGTACGGCGCGCGGGTGCAGGTGAAGTATTGAGGAAGATCCAGCGGACCGTCATACGAATGCCAACGGCATGAGCGCTTGCTCATGCCGTTGTAGGATGCGACTGCATCCGCCGGAGCTTTTCGGGGAACGGAGTGGACTGAAAAGCGAGGAAGCCAAGCGGCTGGATGGCCGCGCCCGGCGCTTGAGGGAAAACTATTACTTATACCGCCCCGCCGCGTGATTCCGCGACNAGGTGGGGCCANGGCGTAGCGGGCCTGTTCACNGCGTCGAAATCCGCCGGGGTCGGCAGCGAGGGGATGGT
>NZ_BACU01000165.1 GCF_000333275.1 Azospirillum sp. B4
GCGCCCCAGGCGGCCGCGCAGGGCCAGGCGGCCCAGCTGGATGAGATCGTCATCACCGCCGAGCGGCGGGAGCAGAGCCTGCAAACCGCGCCGGTGGCGGTGTCCGCCCTGGGCGGGGCGGCGCTGAAGGAGGCGGGGGTGGCCGACGTGTCGGACCTGACGCGCAGCGTGCCGTCGGTGGTGATCGCACCCGCGGCCGGCGGCGTGCCGCAGGTCTATGTGCGCGGCGTCGGCACCTTCGCCAGCAACGCCTATGCCGAGCAGTCGGTGGCGGTGAACCTGGACGGCGTCTACATCTCCCGCCCCGCCGGGGCCAACGGCTTCTTCTATGATTTGCAGCGGGTGGAGGTGCTGAAGGGCCCGCAGGGCACGCTGTACGGCCGCAACGCCTCGGGCGGAGCCGTCAACGTGCTGCCGGAGACGCCGAAGCTGGACAAGACCTCCGCCGCCGCCACGCTGGACATCGGCAATTACGACCTGCGCAAGGGCGACGCCTACGTCAACGTGCCGCTGAGCGACAAGGCGGCGCTGCGCGCGTCCGGCATGGTCATCGACCGCAAGGGCTATCTGACCGACGGCTACAACGACGACCAGGGCCAGGCCGGGCGCCTGCAACTGCTGCTGGAGCCCACCGAGGATTGGCGGGTGCGCCTGTCCGGCGACTATTACCACCGGGGCGGCAAGGGCTCCGGCCAGGTGCAGTACCCCTATGTCGACGCCGACAACCCGTGGATCGGCCCGGCGGACGCCCGCGCCGTCGCCGCCTATTACGCCGGCCTGCCGCCGCAGTCCGCCTACAGCCCGCTGATCGAGAACGCCAAGAAGGACGGTTTCATCGATGACCAGTTCTGGGGCACGCATGCCGAGATCAGCCACGATTTCAGCTTCGCCACCCTGACCATCCTGCCCGCCTACCGCGAGGTGAAGGAGGACTACCTGTCCTACATCCCCAGCGCCTTCCGGGTGAACAGCGAGAGCCAGCAGAAATCGGTGGAGGCGCGGCTGGCCTCCACCGGCGGCGGGCCGCTCACCTGGCTGGCCGGAATCTATTATTTCAGCGAGGACGTGACCGCCGCCCAGGACTATGACCACTGGGTCATGGAATCGGTGATCAACAGCAAGCTGACGGATGAGACGGTGGCCGCCTTCGGCCAGCTGACTTACGCGCTGACCGACACCCTGCGCCTGACGGCGGGCGGCCGCTTCACCCATGAGGAGAAGAACCAGGACAGCCAGTTCGGCACCGCCACCTTCAGCCCCACCAAGCCGACACTGTCCAGCCGGGCCGACGACCGCATCTGGAACGCCGCCACCTGGAAGGTGGGCGTGGATTACGACCTGGCGCCGCAGTCGCTGCTGTACGCCAACATCGGCACCGGCTTCAAGGCCGGCGGCTTCTACGCCAGCGCCGGCCAGGACACCTTCAACCCGGAGCATCTGACGGCCTACAGCGTCGGCCTGAAGAACCGGTTCTGGGACAACCGGGTGCAGCTGAACCTGGAGGCGTTCGACTATGAATACCGCGACCAGCAGGTCAGCTATCTGGCGCCGACGCTGACGGGCGTGTCCAGCTTCCCCTACGCCCCCATCTTCGTGACCCAGAACGTGGGCCGGTCGCGCATTCGCGGCTTCGAGGTGGAGGGCCGGTGGAAGGCCACGTCCAACGACCTGCTGACCGCCACGGTGCAGTACACCGACAGCCGCTACACCAGCTTCACCTACAGCTATTTCTCCAACTTCGGCGCCCCGCCCTCCGTCGGCTGTCCCTACAGCAACGTGTCGGCCAGCGCCAACCCGGCGCCGCTGGCCCCCTCCGCCATCTATTCCGTCAATTGCAGCGGCAAGCCCGCCACCAACGCGCCCCGCTGGACTGCGAACATCGGGTATGAGCATGAGTTCGCGTTCGCCGATGGCTCCGGCCTGACGGCGGCGGCGGACGTCTACCTCTCCGCCTCCTACTACACCGCCTATGACTACCTGGCGGAGCAGGTGCAGGGCGGGTACCACATGACCAACCTGCGCCTGACCTACAACGCGGCCGACGACCTGTGGTCCGTCACGGCCTATGTCAACAATGTCGAGAACCAGGCGGTGGTGAACACCAGCTACCAGCCCAACCAGGCCTTCGGCAACGGCATGAACTACGCCAACATCCGCCCGCCGCGCACCTATGGAGTCCGTGCGACCGTGCGGTATTGAGGACATCGCCCACCCTTGACCGCCACGCCCCCGTCGCGGGGCGTGGCGCCCCCCCGCAAACGGCGATTGCGGTGCCGGATCCCTCCACGCCCCGCCGGGTGGTGGAGGGGGGGCCGGCCGGTGTGTTCCCGGCGCGTCAGTGATAATTTCTTATAAAACGCTTAATTTCTTTCGTTGCGCGGACTGATTCTTTCTGTCATCTGCCCCTTGTCTGCATAGGCATGACGTGGCGCCGCCAACCGGCGCCCCGGTCCCCGGTCGGGGCCGCCACCATGTGCCGTGCGTTGGGGACGAAGATGCGACGACTGTCTGGGCCGGCGACGGCCATGGCCACCCTGTTTCTGGCCGCAACCACCCATGCCTATGCCGCCGGCGCGCCGCTTGGCGCCACCCCGGACGGCGCCGGTCCCGAGGGCGAAGCCACG
>NZ_BACU01000164.1 GCF_000333275.1 Azospirillum sp. B4
GGCGCCGGTGTGCTTGAACGGCAGGCCAAAGTTGAAGATGTAGCTGGGGGTTGCTGGACGCCACGATGGTTTCCGCACCCAGGGGCGAGGCGTACTGCCCCACCTTCAGGTCCAGGCTGCCGCCGGCGACCTGCGGGATGTGGGCGGTGATGTTGGCCTCGACGATGTCCAGCTGGGTACGTTCGCCGATGCTTCGGTCCAGCTCGCCCAGGAAGTGGGTGTAGCGCGCGTCGGTGCCGACCATCCCCTGCAGCTTGAAGCCCCAGCCGAAGTCGTCACCGGAGCCAGCATCCTTGGCGATGGTGCCCACCGCCTGGTTCAGCACCAGCTGGTCGGTCCTGTCGGTGAACAGGTGGCCATAGTTGGGGCCGCGGTCAGCGCCATGGTCGGCGGCGGTGACGCCGACCTCCACCAAGCCGCTGAACGTGATGCCGGCGGGCGCGCCGGCCGGGGCGGCATCCTCGTCCGCGTGAGCGGCGACAGCGCCCAGCGTCAGGGCGCAGGCGGCCGTGGCGACGCACAGGACGCGACGGCGGGGAATGGTGGACTGGATGGAATGCGACATGGCAAGGCGTCTCTTGATCTTCTCTCCGGCGGGGTGCCGGCGTGGCGCCAAGAGACGGCAGGGCCGCCTTAAAGTTCGATGTGAAAGCAGGCACCCGGAAATAAAAAAAGTTAAACTCCGGCTGCCTTGACGCATCGCCTCCACCTGTATGCCAATGCTTACACTGTGGTGCTTCCCGAAGCTCGCGGCGGACACCGTTCGCTGATCCTGCAGTTGGCGCCAAGTAATCGGCACCGCCTCCGAGGCATTGTCCCATGGTAATGCCCGACGTGTCCGACATGCCCGCCGCCGGCCTGAATTACCAACCACCGTCCATAAGCCATTGATATTAAATATATAATTGGTTGGCATAAATACTGCTGCGCAATACGCGCCCCATTCCCCGGCGAAGGACGCGCTTCATTATCGATGCGCGCTTTAAGAGACGGGTGCCAACCGAAAAGAGGCCTTTAATGTCTTCCACTTCTATTTCAACAAGCGCACCAAGCATGCCGGACGAGGCCGCCCCCTTCATCGGGACGCTGCAATGCCGATTAGGCGCGGTGGGCGATTTCGGATCGGGTCATCACGGCGTGAACCCCAAAGCCGCCGCCGCTGTCGCCCATCAGATGACTTCCTGGCTGCCGCTATCGAAGAACCAAGGCGGCGATGGTGACGTGCCGTCCTATATCCTGTCGCTGGGCGACCAAGTCTATTACCCGGAAGACAGCAGCGAAGGAGAGCAGACGCCCGGCACGGTTCAGGAATATGTCGCCGCGGTCAGCGACCTCTATGCCCAATACATCGACCTGTCGGCGACGGCGGCGGAGCCTTTCAGGCCAGAGTCGGGAAAATTTGCAAATGGCATGTATTTCTTTCCAATCATAGGCGATCATGACTGGTGGAAACAAAATACCAGAATGACATCTTCAGAGTACGGCACCATCTACATGATGAATGGTGACGATCTATATCAGAGCATCTATTCCGGTCTATGCCTTCCCAATAATCCCTATTCCCCCATGCCGACCTGCGATCCGCCTTACACAGATATTTCTCTCGAGGCTCCATGTATTCGATATTACGCTCTCACCCTCAATGAGGCGCCAGTCAACATCTTCGCCCTCAGCAACGATCCCAACGAGCAAGCGCTGGGAACACTGGTCCTCGCTGACGACAATCCGCGCATCACCCAAGCGACAATGGCTGACCTCACCATCGACATCGGCGCCTCCCCCCAGGTGCAATGGTTCAAGAAGGCCTTGAGGGCGGTTGGGCTGGCCCAGATGGCGGGGGCGGCCCCCGCCTGGAATATCGCATTCGCCCACCAGCCGCCCTTCACCACGTCGGGTGAGCAGTATGGCGGCCATCCGAGCACAGGCTATTTCCAATTCTTCGACACGGTGGCCGCCCACGCCCATGCCAATGTCGACCTGGTGCTCTCGGGCCACGTCCACGCGTACCAGCGCCTGCACTACTGCGACAGGACCAAGTCGCCCATACCCTACATCGTCAACGGCGTTGGCGGATCACCGGAAGACCCAGCCAGCTTCCCGGCCATCGGCGCGCCGGACAACCCATCGGTCAAATTCTCCGCCGACTGCGCGCAGGCGCAGACGACCGGGCTTTACGGCTTTCAAATCATCCTGGTCGGTTCGACCATGCTCAGCGTCCAGTTCTGGGCCGCGCCGCCGCCCTCCAAATCAAAGTCACCCTGGGCCTGGGCCTTGTACGATCACCTGGCCATCCTGCGTGATGGACAATTCGTAACGGTCGCCGACCTCACCTACGTGAATGCCCTGCAAGTCCAGTCCGCCGTGCCGGATCTGCCCAGCGGCCTGACCCTGGCCACGAACGGCGGCGCGCAGAGCCTCAGCCTGAACATCTACATGAATGGCACCCTCTCCGTCGGTGGTGGCGGCACCTTGACCATCGGGCCGGCGGCCCAGCCGGTTGGCGGGGGGAACACCACCACGGTGCAGACAGACGGCCCGGCTGAGTACAACCCCACCCTACCTCCCAGCACCAACACCATGATCATTTCCATACTGGACGCGGAAACCACCGTTGTCATGGGCGGGTTCATCTACACGCTGGATCCGGAGACCAACACCACGGTGATGATGCCGATCCTGCCCTGACACCAGGCGCTGGCCGGTTGGCCATTCGGCAGGTAACACAGTGGTCTGAAGGCCATATCCCCGTCCCGTTTCGGCGGGGCGGGGATATCTCGCCGGGGCGCGGTCTTGCCGCGATCCAACCATGCCCCTTGGCAAAGGGCCGCCGCCCATGAAAGCATAGCGCTTGCTAACCCGGCCTCGACGCGAAGGCCCGGGCTAAAAATGGGAGGAGACCATCGCCATGACGATGCTGTGGGAAAAGTCCTATCCGCCGGGCGTGCAGTGGGACAGCGAACCGGACCTGCCCACGCTGGTGGAGGATCTGGACCACGCCGTGGCCACCTGGCCGGCCAACCCCTTCCTGACCTGCATGGGCCAGACCCTGGACTTCGCCACCTTCGGCGCGCTGTGCGCCCGCGTGGCGGCCAACCTGGCCAAGATGGGGGTGGGCCCCGGCGTCCATGTCGGCCTGCACCTGCCCAACACCCCCCATTTCGTCCTGGCCTTCTACGCCGTGCTGAAGGCCGGCGGCGTGGTGGTGCCGATGAGCCCGCTGGACGCGGAGCGGGAGCTGAGCCACAAGCAGGCCAAAGCCGACATCCAGCTGGTCGTCAGCTTCGCCGGGCTGGCGGACAAGGTGCCGCTGGCGCCCGGCGTGCGCCTGGTGGTGGCCGGCCCCACCGACTTCGCCGGCAAAGGGCTCCCGCCCGAGGCCATGCCCGCCGGCGCCCTACCCTTCACCGCCCTGCTGGCCCCGGCGGAGGCTCCCGCCGCCGGTTGGCCCGCGCGCGGCCTGAACGACCTGGCCACGCTGCAGTTCTCCGGCGGCACCACGGGCCTGCCCAAGCCCGCTATGCTGACCCACCAGAACCTCAGCGCCTCGGCCGACGCCTATGACACCTTCAGCCGCTTCCTGGGCCTGGCGCCGGGTCAGGAAACGCTGCTGGTGGTGCTGCCGCTGTTCCACATCTACGCGCTGGACACGCTGATGGTGCGCGCCGTGCGCAATGGCTATCGCATGGTCCTGCACCCGCGCTGGGACACCGACGCCGTGCTGGACAGCATCCGCGACCACAAGCCCACCCTGTTCGCCGGCGTGCCCACCATGCACCGGGCCATCGCCTCCAGCCCCCGCGTGAAGGACATCGACTTCAGCAGCCTGAAGTTCGTGGGCAGCGGCGGCGCGCCTTTGCCGGTGGAACTGGCCCATGAGTTCGAGGCGGCGACGGGCAAGCCCGTGCTGGAAGGCTGGGGCATGAGCGAGACCAGCCCCGCCGGCACCATCACCCCGCCGCATAAGCGCAAGGTGGGCTCCGCCGGCATCCCCATGCCCGGCATCACCATCGAGATCCGCGACCTGGCCGCCCCGCACAAGGCGTTGGGCCCGAACGAGAAGGGTGAGATTTGCATCAAGGGCCGCAACGTCACCCAGGGCTATTACAAACAGCCGGAGGAGACGCGCGACGCCTTCATCGACGGCCTGTTCCGCACCGGCGACATCGGTTACCTGGACGATGACGGCTTCATGTTCATCGTCGACCGGCGCAAGGACATGATCCTGTCCGGTGGCTACAACGTCTATCCCCGCGTGGTGGAGGAAGCGATCTACGAGCACCCCGCCGTGGCAGAGGTCATCGTCATCGGCATCCCCGACAGCTATCGCGGCGAGAGCGCCAAGGCCTTCGTCACCCTGCGCCCCGACGCCGCCCGCTTCACCCTGGAGGAATTGCGCGCCTTCCTGGCCGACAAGCTGGGCCGCCACGAACTGCCGGCGGCGCTGGAGTTCCGCGACGCATTGCCCAAGACCGCCGTGGGCAAGCTGTGGAAACAGCCCCTGGTGGCCGAGGAACGCGCCAAGGCGGCCCAGGTCACGGAGAGGGCCGCGGCGGCACCAGCGGCGGAGTGAGGGCAAGGGCGCTGGACAGCCTTCAGGGCCGCTCCAGCGCCGCCGTCACGGTGGCCAACATCAGGCACAGGGTCATGGGTTGGATTGGAGAGTCCAGGAAGCCACGGGATCGATAAAACCGCTTCGCATCCTCCGACAACGCATGGACCAGCAAGGCCGTAATTCCAGCGATCTCCGCCGCCTGCAAGGTCCGCTGAATGGCATCGCGCAGCATGGCCGTCCCCAGCCCCCGCTGGTGATGATTTCGATGTATGGCCAGGCGCCCGAGAACCAGCACCGGTATCGGGTCCAGTCTATTGCGCCGCATCGCCGACGGCGCCTCGGCGTGGCCAATTCCTCCGGCCGCCAAGCAATAGTAGCCGACCACCGCGTCACCCTCGCAGATCACATAGGTTCGGGACGAACCATTGGCCTGGTTCTTCAGCGCCCTCCGCCTCAACCATTCATCCAGGGATGGCACCCCGCTTTCAAAGCCATCAAGCCGATGATGGGGCGTCAAGGGCTCCGGCTTGGTAATCACTGGTCGCCGTCCCAGGGGCCTTTAGCCTGCAAGGTACGGCGCAGACGGTCGGATGGCGGGGGCGGCGCATCCAACAGCGCCTGGAAAGCGGCAAAGCGATCCGGCGCCAAGGCGAAGTAAGTCTGATCCAGCAGGACGTCCTCCGCTTGCCGGCAGGCGGCCTCCAGCATGAAATCGGACCGGCTGCGCCCCAGGCGTTCAGCGGCTTGGTCGATCAAGTCCCGCTGTGATGCCCGTGCCCGGATATTGATCGTGACGGCTTCCGATGTGCCTGCCATGACATCCTCGCTGTGTGGGATTTGAAGGTACAAAATTGTGTATACATATGCAACACAATCCTTTACCGGCCCGATGCCGCCCCGGCAAAACCGCTGGCGCCGTTGCCGTCCCAGCGGGTATCTCCTGAAGGGCGTCCGCCCCCCTTCGCAAGGAAGCCTGATGAGCACCCCTGCCACAAACACCCCGGCCACGCCCCACCCCGAAAGCCGCGCCGACTATCGCCACTTCCAGCCCATCACCACCCGCTGGGCCGACAACGACGCCTATGGCCATGTCAACAACGTGGTCTACTACAGCTACTTCGACACGGCGGTGAACCAGCACATGATCGAGAAAGGCGTGCTGGCGCCGGACAAGGGCACGGCCATCGCCCTGGTGGTGGAGACGCAGTGCCGTTACTTCGCGCCCATCACCTTCCCCGACCGGGTGACGGTGGGGGTGCGGGTGGCGCACATGGGCCGCAGCAGCGTGCGCTATGAGCTGGCGCTGTTCCGCAATGAGGAGGACGCGCCGGCCGCCGCCGGGCACTACGTCCATGTCTACGTCGACAACGCCACCCGCCGCCCCACCCCCATTCCCGAGGATGTGGCCGCCGTACTGCGCACCATGGTGGTGAAGGAACCCGCTTAAGGCGCCGGAATTGGCCTGGGCGGCCAGGGTCCGGGCGCGGCGGCCCACCAGGCCCGTACTGGCGACGAAGCCGATGCCCGCCACGGCCAGGACCAGGTCCACGGCCAGGGCCGCCGCCGGCAGCGGGGTGATGCCGCCATGGCCCACGGCGTGGCCGGCAGCGTGGGCGCCGGCCAGCAGCACGAGCGCGGCGCCCAGCACCAGGCGCAGGGTGCGCGACGCCTGCGGGCCGGAGGGCAGCGGCAGGCTGAGCAGCGGCACGGCCACCACCAGGCCCCAGAAACTCCACAGATAGACCGGCTCATGCGCCAGGGCCGGCACCAGGGTGGCGGCGGCCGACGCGGTCACGCCCAGGGGCACGCCCCAGGTGACCCCGGCCCATGCCCGTTCCAGCCGGGGCAGCGGCCGGCCCCGGTCGCGCCGGCGGGCCAGGAAGATGGAAAAGCCGGTGGCGGTCACGACGCTGAGCGCCAGGCCCAGGACGCCATAGACCAGCCGGATGGCCAGGCCGCCGTAGGTGCCGCAGTGCAGGGCCAGCGAGGCGCCGTAGACCTTGAGGCCCACGGAACCGTCCAGGAAGCCGGCTGGCCGCAGGAACTTCCCATCGCCGTCGAAGTAGAAGCGGTCGCCCTGGGTCAGCCCGTCGCGGCGCGTCATGTCCATCAGCACGCGCTGGCCCCGGGTGCCCGGCCGCTCGACATAGAAGAAGCGGGAGACGCGCGGCGCGCCGGGGGTGGGATCGGCCACCTGGCTTTGCAGCAGGGCCAGCGGCGGCAGCGGCTGGGGCGTGGCGTCGGCCGTGATCTCCGGCCCGGTGATGGCGGCCGATGCCCGGGTCAGGTTGCCCTTGTAGCCCACCTGGGCCACCACCAGGATCATCAGGCTGGCCAGCGCGAACAGGGTGCCGGTCACGGTGATGCCGATGTGGAAGGGCAGGCCCCAGACGCTGAGCCGGTTATGCAGGTCGGCCAGGCCCAGGCGCCGCGCGCCGGTCAGCCGCAGGGCGAAGGCGTCGCGGAAGATGCGCGGGTGCGCCAGGATGCCGGAGAACAGCAGCGACAGCAGCGCGATGCCCACCACACCCACGGCCAGCCCGCCCCACAGGCCGGGCAGCGTCAGCGCCATGTGCACCTCGCCGATGACACCGGTCCAGTCGTGGGTCGCGGTCTCGGCCAGCACGCCGTCGGCATCGGCCCGCCACCCCATCTCCCCACCACCGGCGGTGAAGGCCATCACCTCCAGGTGGGGCCAGTCCGCCCGGGGCAGGATGCCGTACAGCGCCGTCACCTTGTCCAAGCCGCCGGCCTTCTCCGCCGCGCGGGCCAGGCCGGTGGCCATGGCCGCGTCCACCACGGCCGGCGGCATGCTGGCCGTCTCCTCGATCCCGGCCCATTCCCAACGGCTCAGATCCTCCGCGAAGACGGCGATGGCCCCGCTGAGACAGACGATGTAGATCAGCGCGCCCAGCCCCAGGCCCAGGGCGGAATGCCCGGCCAGCGACGCCTGGACGAAGCCGCCGCGCGCACGGGGCTTGGTGGAATCCCCTCCTCCAGGGATGGCCTTGCGGCGGGCGAGGACACGGGCGGCGACGTGCTTCAGCATGATATTTCCCCCCTCAGGGTTCCCCTCAGACCCGCGCCATCCACGCGGCGGCCACGGCGACGCCGGTGGTCAGCGGCAGCAGCAGGCCCACGCGCGCCAGGCGGGCATCCACCAGCGCCCAGGTCATGGCCACGCCCCAGGCGACGGGGCCGATGAAGCCGCCGGCGACCAGGCGGTCGGCCTCGATCCCGCCGCCGCGCACGGCCATCAGGGCGGCCAGCGACAGGCCCAGCATGGCGGCCAGCGGACCCGCCAGCAGGACACGGGCGGTGCCGCGCAGGGCGGTCACCCAGGCGCGCCCGGCCGGGTCCGCCGGGACGGCCACGGCCTCCTTCGGCGCGCGGTGCGGCCGGCGCCGGCGGTCCCGGCCCAGGGCGACCACGCCATACCCCACCAGGGAAAAGGCCAGGCAGCCGATGACGATGGCCTTGTCGGCGTCGGCCACGGCCAGCCAGCCGGCGAAACCGGCCAGGATCAGCCCCCAGCCCGGCAGGGCGCGCCAGCGTGAAACGCCGGACGCGGCCCAGACCCGGCGCAGCAGAACGATGCCCAGCACCGTCAGGACCAATCCCCCGATGTACCCACCAATCGCCGTCATGCCGCCATCCGCGCCGAAATCCCGTGCCTGTGCGGCGCGCGGCGCGACATCCCCATCGCCGGCGCCCCGGGCCGTCCGGCACTATAGGTAAGAGTAATTCGCAATTGCAATGGCGAACATCAGACCCATCGGGCGGCGGCGGCGCCCAGCGGTCCCGCCGGCAGGTCCCAGGCCAGCGGCGCCCCCGCGACCACCACGGGTGGGGCCAGGCGGCGGGCGGGTCCCCAGGCGGTGCGCTCCAGCCCCGGCGCCCAGTCGGCCGGCGTCGGCCGCCGGCGGGGGCGCGTCGGTCGCCCGCGCCCCGCCCGCCATCAGCAGGCGGGCGGTGGCGGCCAGGGCGGTCCGGCCCTGGACACCCTGGCCGGTCCGCCGCCGCAACGCCAGGCCGCGCAGCGCCATGGCCGCCAGGATGTAGCCGGTGGCGTGGTCCAGGGCCTGCACCGGCAGCGGCGTGGGCCGGTCGCGGCCCAGCAGCCGCATGCCGGCCTCGGCGATGCCGCAGCTCATCTGCACCAGGCTGTCGAAGCCGCGCCGGCCGGCCCAGGGGCCGTCCCAGCCGTAGGCGTCCAGACAGATGTCGACCAGGCCGGGGTTCAGCGACCGGCGGCGGGCGGCGTCCAGGCCCAGGCGGGCCAGGGCGTCGGGGCGGTAGCCGTGGACCAGCACGTCGGCCTGGGCCAGCAGGCGCTCGAACACGGCGCGGTCGGTCGCCTGCCGCAGGTTCAGCCGGGCGCAGCGCTTGCCCGGCGTCACCTCCGCCACCAGGGCCGGCTCGTCCCAGTCCGGCGGATCGATGCGCAGCACCTGGGCGCCATAGCCGGCCAGGAAGCGCGTCGCCACGGGGCCGGCCAGCACGCGGGTGAGGTCCAGGACGCGGATGCCGGCCAGCGGCCGGGCGGGGTCCAGCGGCCAGTCCGGCACCGCCCCCTGCCCTGCTGCCTCCCCCACCCCATCCAGCGTCAGCAGGGGAGTGGTTGCCACCGCCCGGCCCTGGGGGTGCGCCGCCCAGGCGTCGGCGCCGCGCATCTCCGCCGCGCAGCCGCCGGCCGCCACCACCGCCGCCTCCAGCTCCCCCGCCCGCCAACCGGCCACGGCGCGGGCCACCGCCGCCCGCTCCGCCGCGACGCCCAGCACGGACAGGGCGGCGGCGCGGTGGTGCGGGGCGTTGGTGTGCAGGCGGATCCAGCCATCGGCGGCGGCATAGTCGCCCGCCACCGCGTCCCACGGCGATGGCAGATCCCAACCCCGGGGTCGTAGGGACCAACCGAACCAGAAGGAGGCCAGGCGGCGGTCGGCCGTCACCGCCGGCGCCTTCCCCGGCTCCGCCCCCAGCAGCTCGGACAGGGCCAAGCCGGCCACGGCGACGGCGGCCACGGCCAGGTCGCTGACCGGGAAGACGGACGGCAGGTCGCCGGCGCCGGTGAAGGCCACCCGTGCCGGGGCATCGGGCGCGCCGTCCAGCGCCCGCCACAGGGTTTCCAGGAAGTGGCGGTCGGGGGTGGTCATCGGGCGTCTCCTCAAATCCGGGATGGCCCTGACGATGAACCGCTGCCATAAATCGTCAATGTCGTTTAACTTGATCAACATTGATTATGATCATCAACGTGAGGCGTCCCCATCCATGGCCGACCTGCTGACCGCCGCCCAGGCCGCCACCCGGCTGGGCGTCTCCCGTCCCACCCTCTATTCCTATGTCAGCCGGGGACTGCTGCGCGCCCATACGGATGGTGACACGCGGGAGAGCCGCTACCTAGCGGCGGAGGTCGACCGGCTGGCCCTGTCCCGCACCCGGGGCCGCCGGCCCAAGGACATCGCCAAGGCCACGCTGGACTGGGGCCTGCCGGTGCTGGAATCGGCCATCACCCTGATCCAGGACGGCCACCTGTATTACCGGGGCCAGGACGCCACCGCGCTGGCCAGCCGCGCGACGGTGGAGGAGGTGGCGGGCCTGCTGTGGCAGGTGCCGGCGCAAGAGGCGTTCGGCGCCCCCGCCCCCACCCCGGCGCCGGCCTTCGCGGCGGCCCAGGCCGCCTTCCGCGGCCGCCGGGCGGAGGAGGCGCTGCTGCCCCTGCTGGCCCTGGGCAGCGAGGATGCCGACACCGCCGCCTGGCAGCGGGCCCCCGGCCGGCTGGCGCTGGGGGCCGCCGCCCTGGTGCGGCTGCTGACAGCCTGCCTGTTGGGCACCGCCCCCAGCGCCGCCCCCATCCACACGCAGTGCGCCAAGGCCTGGGCGCTGGACAAGGAGGGGGCGGACCTGGTGCGCATGGCCCTGGTGCTGTGCGCCGACCATGAGCTGAACGCCTCCAACTTCACCGCCCGCTGCGTCGCCTCCACCGGCGCCAGCCTGCGGGCGGCCGTGCTGGGCGGGCTGGCGGCGCTCAGCGGCACCCGTCACGGCGGCCTGACCGCCCGGGTGGAGGCGCTGTGGGACGAGGTCGGCGCCGACGGGGAGACGGCGGGCCGCCTGCGCCGGCGCCTGGCGCGGGGGGAGGACATCCCGGGCCACGGCCACCCGCTCTATCCGGCCGGCGACCCGCGCGCCACGGCCCTGCTGTCCCGCATCCGGCCCCACCGCCCCGCCTGGGCGGTGGTGATGGAACAGGCGCAGCGCCTGGTGGGCCAGCCGCCGACCATCGATTTCGCCCTGGTGGCGCTGCGCCGTCACCTGGACCTGCCGCCGGGCAGCGCCTTCGGCCTGTTCGCGCTGGGCCGCTCCCTGGGCTGGATCGCCCATGCGCTGGAGCAGCGCGCCGACGCCCAGCTGATCCGCCCCCGCGCGCTGTACACCGGGCCCCGACCGGGTGCCTGAGCCGGGGGCGTAAGCCGGGGGCATGAGCCGGGAACCTGGGCCCCGTCCCGAAGCGATATGCCCTCCCCCCAGGATGCAGGCGCCGGCGGCACACCGTATACGGGTGGAACCCCCAGCGGAGTGTCCCTCATGACCCTACCCCTGTTGCCCGGAGAGATCGCCTGGTACGCCACCGGCCGCTTCTATGCGGCCGACGACGGCACCCTGGCGGACTACGGCTATTTCCTGCACCTGCCCTTCCCGGACGTCCCCCTCTTTGATGGCCCGCCCGGCGCCCCGCCGTCCGAGGCCACCGCCCACTTCACCTTCGCGGCCCGCCCCTTCACCGCCGGCGGGGTCGCCAACGGCGCGCTGTCGCTCAGCCTCGACCCGGTGGGGGAGTTCTCGCTGTACCTGCAGCGCCAGCCGGCCGCCAGCTTCGACCGGCCGGCCAGCTTCGCGAGGGGCGAGCGCATCGCCACCTTCCGCCGCACCAGCCTGGTGGCGGGCACCACCGTGGCCGTGGCGGTGGGCGCCGTGCTGGCCCCCGTGGCGGGCGGCACCATCTTCTCCGCCCGCCTGGTCGACAGCCTGCCGTTCGAGTTCGGGGGCCGCCTCCTGGACCTGGCCGATGCCATCGGCGCCGGCATCACCCAGTTCGGCACCAGCGCCGCCACCCCCGTCACCCCGCCGCCCGCCGGCTACACCACGATGCTGCCCTTCACCGGCTCCGCCCTGGCGCTGGGGCTGGCGGGGTAAGGCACGCGCCGCCTCACACCGGCCGCGCCGTCACCTCCAGCATCGTCTTCACCAGGCCGACGCGGTCCACGTCCTGGCGGCGGGCCATCTCCCACTCGCCGGCCAGGATGGAGCTGTCGACGATGAAGCGGCAGCGCTCGAACCGCCGTTCCATGTAGCGGTCCAGCAGGTCGCCGATGGCGGCGTCCTGGGGCAGCAGCTCGGCCAGCACCACGGCATCCTCGATAGCCATGCCCGCCCCCTGGCCCAGGTGCGGGGTGGTGGCGTGCACGGCGTCGCCCAGCAGGACCACGCGGCCCCGGTACCAGGGCGCCGGCATCATCAGCACCTCCATGGGCTTGTAGACGACCTGGGCCGGGTCGGTGATCCGCTCCCGCAACGCGCCCACCAGGCCGCCGAAGGGCTTCAACCGGTCGCGCATCAGGGTGTGCAGCTGATCGGCCGGCATGCGGGGGTTGCCCGGCTCCTCCGACGTCAGGAACAGGTACATCAGGTCGTGGGACAGGGGGCAGAGGCCGGCATAGCCATCGGGCCCGGCGAAGGTGGCCAGGTGGTCGATCTCCGCCGGCCGGGGAAAGTTGTGGCGCCAGACCGCCTGGCCGGTGAAGCGCGGCGTGGGCGCCTCCGGGAACAGCAGGCCGCGCACCTTGGAATAGAGCCCGTCCGCCCCCACCACCAGGTCATAGCGGCCGGTGGTCCCGTCGCTGAACGTCACATCCACGCCGCCCGACGTCCCGGAAGCGTCACCCTGGTCCAGCCGCTCCACCGTGGTGCCCAGGCGCACGGCCGTGCCCTTCTCCAGCGCCGCGGCGCTCAGCACCGTGTGCAGCGCCAGGCGGGAGATGCCGAGGTTGGCGGGATACTGCGGCCCCGCCAGGCGCTGGCCCGGTATCCTGGCCAGCGGGCGGCCATCGGCCGCGTACATGCCCACCCCCTCGAACGGGAAGCCGGCGCCCAGGTAGCGGTCCATCAGGCCCAGGTCCGCCATGGCGCGGATGACGTTGCACTGCTGGATGATGCCGACGCCGTAGACCGTCCATTCCCGTTGCAGTTCCACCAGGTCGACCTCCAGGCCCCGGTCGCGCAGGGCCGAGGCCAGGCACAGCCCGCCGATGCCGCCGCCCACGATCAACACCTTCCGCACTGGTCCCGCCGTCATGCCCATCCCTCCCCTGTGGCCCGCGAGGCCATCCCCGGGCGCGTTGTTATGGCGGCAACGGTAAGGGGATGGGGCACCATCGCTTGAGCCGTATTTTTCGATGCGCCCCATTGGTCCGCCCGATATCCGATACCAGCGGCACGAGGTTTCGACTCGTGCCGCTGTAGGCCCCGACCGGGGCCGCCGGAGCGAGCACCGCAGGGCGGAGCGAGGAAGCCAAGCCAGCGGATGCTGGCGCCCGGCGATTGAGGGGGCATGAAATCAGGGCGACGCTTCGCCTGCGACACCAAAAGCCTCGACCAGCTATCGGTTTTGCCGTACCAAAGTGTGGTGAGCTATCGCTTGAAATAATAAAACTGGGAGGATGGACGCCATGCGCTTCCGCCGCTTGGACCTTAATCTACTCGTGGCGCTGGACGTGCTGCTGGAGGAGCGCAACGTCTCGCGCGCCGCCCACCGCCTGCACCTCAGCCAATCGGCCATGAGCGGGGCGCTGGCCCGCCTGCGGGATTATTTCGATGACGAAATCATGGTGATGGTGGGGCGCAGCATGGTGCCCACCCCCCTGGCGCTGACCCTGGTGGAACCGGTGCGCGACATCCTGATCCGGGTGCAGACCACCATCGAGGCCCGCCCCACCTTCGACCCCGCCACGGCCCAGCGCGCCTTCCGCATCGTCGCCTCGGACTATATCACCGAGGTGGTGCTGGCCCGCGCCATCCGCCAGATGCGCCGCGACGCCCCTGGCCTGCGGCTGGAGATCAGCGCCGTGGCCGACGCCGCCCACGACCGCCTGAACCGGGGCGACGTCGACCTGGTGATCACCCCCAACGACTATCTGGCCAGCGATCAGCCCAAGGAATTGCTGTTCGAGGAGACGCACAGCTGCGTCGTCTGGCAGGGCAACACCGACGTGGGCGAGACCCTGACGTTCGAGCGCTATCTGGACATGGCCCATGTGGTGGTGGTCATCGGCGACAAGCGCACCCCGGCGTTCGAGCAATGGTTCCTGGACCGCTACGGCTACGCCCGCAAGGTCGGCGCCGTCGCCCCCGACTTCTCCTCCGTCGCCGCCATAGTGGTGGAGACCGACATGATCAGCACCATGCACACCCGCCTGGCCCGCCTCTATGCCCGCCACCTGCCCCTGCGCGTCCTGCCCGCCCCCATCGAGTTCCCGGTGATGACCGAGATGATGCAGTGGCACTACCAGTTCGACCGGGACCCCGGCCTGATCTGGCTGCGGGGGTATTTGAGGGAGTGCGCGGGGGAGTGAAAAACAACTTTGCCGCCGAAAATACCGTGCAAGCAGCTAAGAGCCTGGCCCATAAATAAGTGGAGTGATATCAGTCACTTGTGATTCGTTCTATTTGCGAAGATGAGAATGGATCCCAAGATTATGTGGACTGATACCACCCGTCGTCAGTATCGGCGGGATCATCTGAAGTATGCAAGCGATCTGACGAACGAAGAATGGGACGTCCTGTGCCCGGCGCTTCGTGTCGCGTACCGGCGGGGCCGTCCGCGTGAGGTGGAGCTACGGTCGGTGGTGGAGGCGATTTTCTACGTGCTGGAGGGCGGATGCGCGTGGCGGATGCTGCCGGACAGCTTCCCGCCGCGGACAACGGTACAGTGTTACTTCTACGCTTGGCGGAACGACGGGACGCGGAAGCAGCTGAACCATCTGCTGCTGATGCGTGCGCGGGAAAGGATGGGCCGCGAGGCCAGTCCCAGCGCCGGGGTGATCGACAGCCAATCGGCCAAGACCACGGAGGCCGGTGGCGTGCGTGGGTATGACGCGGGCAAGAAGGTGAAAGGCCGCAAACGCCATATTATTACGGATACCAATGGGTTACTGGTTGATGCGGTCGTTCATGGCGCCGATATCCAGGACCGCGATGGCGCTCCTTCGGTACTGGCTTCGATCCGCGCCGCGTTCCCGTGGCTGCGGCATGTCTTCGCCGATGGCGGCTACGCGGGCGACAAGTTGGAGACCGCCCTGGCCGCCATGGGCAATTGGCCCCTGGAGATCATCAAGCAATCCGACACCGCCCAGGGCTTCGTCGTCCTGCCCAAGCGCTGGGTGGTGGAACGGACCTTCGCCTGGTTGGGCCGAAATCGCCGCCTCGCCAAGGACTTCGAACGGGGAACCGACACCGCAACGGCTTGGATCTTCGCTGCCAGCGTCAAGCTCCTCACCAGGAGATTGGCAAGGACCTAAAACTACCTATCCGATTCCGGGCCGGACTCTTAAATCAGTGGCCTTTCCGCCGTGCCAGAAGACTGTCGTTGGGTGTCGCCCGCCGCTATGCCATCCATCAGTGTCAATAGTTCGGTATCGGCCCAGGGAGAGCAGTCGGGCACTGACTCGGTCTCCCTGCCCACTGTTATGCAACCAAACGGCAGCCACATCCGGCACCATATACCATTTCACTTTCGGATCAGGGAAAGCTATGCTGTTTTTTGTTGATTATATATCAACTTATGCACTCAAGGAGTGTCTCCATGTCTGAAATAAACGCATTTAAGAGATTTTACGACGAATTCAGAGATGCGGAACTAAATAAAGAATATTATGCAAATCGCCTATCAACAACCAAGAAAAAACTTAAGATGCTAAACATATTCTTGGCCATTTTTGCGGGAACATCGGCCGTTTTGAGTTTTTCTTTTTGGAGTACCACGCTGCTAGGCGTACCCATAGGCTCTCTATCATTAGCCGCGTTAACCGGAATAGCCGTTGTATTGAGCATTATGAAGCCGTACTTGGGCATTGAGAATGAAATTGAGCGCATATCGAGTATACAGGGCGTATATAGCGTACTATCGTCCCTCCACAAAGATGTTATTCAGAAAATAATGGAGGAAATGGCTATATCTGATAGCGCAGAAATATGTTTTGATGTTATGAGAAAGATGAGGATTTCGGTTGATCCAAAAGAAGACAGGCCAGCAGATAAGAAATTAGTTCAAAATGCACAGGACACTATAAACAAAAGATATCCGCAGGAATATTTTTGGTACCCTTTGAGTGCGACCGAGCAAAAGAAATAAGGCTATATGGGCGATAAACCAACCATAGATCCGCTTACTCCTTGGCCCAATCCAAAAGCCAAATCTGCTGTGGCACGAGGTGAGCGCAAAATCGATACCCAGGGCCGCTCCTATGCCACCGGTCGGCATGGGAACGCCATCGCCCGTGTGTGGCTCATGTCTGGTTCCGGCGATATCATGGTGAACAGCATGGGCATGTCCAAGTACTTCGTCCCGTCACTGCACAAGATAATCCGCCGACCGTTCGAGATCGCTGGCGTCACGGGACAATTCGACATCATCGCCACCGTTACCAGTGCCAGTCAACACAACCAAGCGGTCGCCTTGCGTAATGCCATTAGCAGCGCGCTGACCTATTTCGACCCGGCCACCCGCCAAGTGCTACAGGACGCCGGCCTCCTAACCCGCGAGAACCACCTGAGGAGTCGCACGAAGTACGGAAAGCGCACGAAGTACGGAAAGCGCACGAGGGACACGACATGAAAGTGACGCCGCCATTATCGGGGGCAGCCATGATCAGTTTGCGACGGCATTGTTCCACCGCCCTACCGCCGAAACCAAGGACCACAGAATGAGCGGTCATACGAGGGTGGAGAAGCGGATAGCGCGCCTTAGAGCCTGGTCCATAAATAAGTGGAGTGATATCAGTCACTTGTGATTCGTTCTGTTTGCGAAGACGAGAATAGATCCCAAGATTATGTGGACTGATACCACCCGTCGTCAGTATCGGCGGGATCATCTGAAGTATGCAAGCGATCTGACGCCAGCTATTGGTCTAGAACAACTTGCATCTCGTCGAGAGTATCGAACCAAGTGTGGTTGCCTCCGACGTAGAAGTGTCGTCCAAGAGCGCGGGGCAGACGCTTAGCGGTGCTGTTGAACTGTAGGCATCCACCCAGCTCTCGCGGGCGATGGCGTGGCTGGTGCTATGGCGCGATTACTCTCTCAGCACATTTAGATAACTAAAATGAAGCGCCAATCACCTCCCCCGATACACCCCTATCTCACCTATCGATTTGATGAATGCATAATTGCAT
>NZ_BACU01000163.1 GCF_000333275.1 Azospirillum sp. B4
GCGTAGGGCGCGGATGCCGCCCGCCATCCTGGATCCCCTGGTGGCTGTTTCCGCACCTTTCGGCACCCGGTTCACGCGGCGGGGCGACCAGGCGGCGCTGATCATGTAGAACAGGGTGAGTGAACGGTTTATCGGGGTAGACGGCGGGGGCCGGATCGTGAAGCTGAACCTGCGGGCGCTGGAAGCCTTTCGCCTGACCCTGGCCACCGGGTCCGGGTCCGCCGCCGCGCGCCAGCTGGGCATCAGCCAGCCGGCGGTCAGCCGCCTGATCACCCGCCTGCAGAACGACGTGGGTTTCGACCTGTTCTACCGGGAGCGCGGGCGCCTGGTCGCCACGCCGGAAGCCCTGATCCTGTCCAACGAGGTGGAAACGGCCCTGGCCCGCCTGGACCAGGTGGCGTCGCTGGCGCGCAACATCGGCCAGCTGGACATCGGGGAGCTGCGCATCGTCGGTCCCCCCAGCCTGGTGGAGGGGGCGCTGGCGCCGGTCATCGCCGGCTTCCTCAACAAACATCCCAAGCTGAAGGCCGTGATCCACCCCCGCGACGTCGACACCACCAAGGAGATGGTGGCGACCAAGGAGGCGGAGTGCGGTTTCGCCAAGCTGCCCATCAACCACCCCGGCATCCGGGCGGAAGTGCTGGTGGTGTCCGAAACCGCCTGCGTCCTGCCGCCGGGCCACCCCCTAATGGATCACGACATCCTCACCCCGGCGGAACTGCGCAACGTGCCGCTGATCGTGCTGGGCCAGGGCCGCTGGCCACGCACCGCCATCGACGCGCAGTTCCAGAAGGCCGGCATCGCCCCGCACGTGCGGCTGGAGACGCAGAGCGTGGGCTCCGCCTGCGCCTTCGCCGCCCAGGGCGTTGGCGTGGCCATCGTCAACGAATTCATGGCGCGCGACCATGCCTGGCGCGGAGTCCATATCCGCACCTTCCGCCCGCAGATCCTGCACAAATACGCCTTCATCACCGCCAGCGCCGCCCCCATGGCCAAGGTGACGGAGGCCTTCCTGGCCCATTGCCGCAACGCCCTGAAGATGGATCTGGCGGCGGAATGACACGGGCGCCAGGGCAGCCGATGGCCAAATCATTATTGGCAATCCAGCCGCGCCGGGGGATAACTTGCCGACAAGAAACCGGGAAACGTGCCCAACCTGGCGGAAAGCATGACCATGACGACGCGCCCTCGCCGGCTGGCCACGCTGGCGGCGGCCCTGCTGCTGACCGGTGGCGCGCACGCCGCCGGACCATCGGCCAGTCCCCCCACCGGACCGGGCGCCAGCCCATCCATGGACACGGCGGCGCGCCTGGCCCTGGCCGACGCGGCCCGCCAGCGGCAGACCCCGGGTGAGGTCAGTGTGGCACGATCCCTGGTGGCGCAGGGTGACCGCGCCTATCGCCGGGGCGACTACGGCAAGGCCTACGCCGCCTACAGCAGCGCCTATCCCAACAGCCCGCTGCCCTACGCCTATGTCATGGCCAGCGACGCACACTGGCGTGCCGTCGTCCAGGCCCATGCGGCGGCGCGCACGAAAAGCGGCGGGCGCTGTGAGCAGGTCGGCGGCGACCGCCTGGCCGGCGACCTGAGTCAGAGCCTGGAGCAGGAGCTGGACTTCGGCCTGGCGCTGGCGGCCCATGACAAGGACGGCGCCTTCCTGGACTCGCCCCTGGCCGTCCGCGCCGGCGGCATCGCCACCTGCCTACGCGACCTGACGCAGCGCCTGCGCGCCGGCGGCCCCCGCTGCGACGACACCCGCGCCATCGAGCATTGCCTGGGGGTTCCCTTGCCGACAAATGGTGGCTGAGGGACGGTTGACCGTCGAAGGTTCCCTGCCCTATCGTCCCATCGTGCGGTCGCCATGCCGCCTCCGGACCCGCGGGAAGGGCTGAGCCCACTGGCCTATCATCATGGTCATCCCCGACCTTTGTGCAGCCGGATTTGCGGGTCGACGGCGCCTCACGCACGGAGGTTCGCTCATGGCCCGATCCCTTCCCGATCATCCCCATATCGACCAGTTGAAACGCCAGGCCAAGGAGTTGCTGGCGGCCCACCGGCGCGGCGACGCCGAGGCGCTGGCCCGCTTTCGCGCCAGCCTGCCGGCGGCCCAGGGCCGGAATGACGCCAGCCTGGCGGCGTCCAAACTGCGCCTGCACGACGCCCAGTCCTGCGTGGCGCGGGAGTACGGCTTTCCGTCCTGGGCCGAGCTGGACGCCTTCGTCATCAGCCGCCGCGCCGCGACCGCCAGCCGGGCGGAGGCGGTGCTGGAATGGCTGCGGCTGGTTTATGCCGGCGACATCAGCGGCAGCATGCGCCGCCCCCGCCCGGCCGCCGCCGTCCGCCTGCTGGCGGAGAACGCCGACGTGGTGTCGGGCGACGCCCTCCTGGCCTGTGCGATTGGCGACGTCGAACAGGTGCGCGCGGCGATCGCCCGGGACCCCGCCTGGGTCAATCGCCCCAGCGGCCCGCTGAACCTTCCGCCCCTGGTGGCGGTCGCCCATTCCAGCCTGCTGCGGGTGCCCGGCTTCGCCGAACGCCTGCGCGACTGCGCCCGGCTGCTGCTGGCCGCCGGCGCCGATCCCAACCAGGCGGTGGGCAACCGCTGGCCACCCGCCAGCGTGGCGCAGCCATCGGAGACGGAGCGGCTGTCCGCCCTCTATGGCGCCGCCGGGCAAAACCACGACCCCGGCCTCACAGCCCTGCTGCTGGAGGCTGGCGCCGATCCCAACGACGGGGAGTCGCTGTACCATGCCTTGGAGAGCCCGGATTGCGTTGATCTGCTGCTGAGGGCGGGCGCCCGGGTCACCGGATCCAACGCCCTGTATCGCGTGCTGGATTGGGAGGCGCCCGAGGTCCTGCGCCTGCTGCTGGCCCGGGGCGGCGACGCCAACGAACCAACCAGCGGCCGGCCCACGGCCGATTGGGGATCGCCCCTGCTGTGGGCCATCCACCGCCGCCGCTCCCCCGCCCACATCGCGGCCTTGCTGGCGGCCGGGGCCGATCCCAAGGCCCGCACGCCCGATGGCGCCAGCGCCTACACCGTGGCCCTGCGCTTCGGCCTGACCGAGGTGGCGGAACTGCTGCGCCAGGCGGGTGGCGGCGAGGCACTGTCGCTGGAGGACCAATTCATCGCCGCCTGCGCCGCGGGGGACGAGGCGGCGGCGCGCGCGATCCAGGCCCAGCGGCCGGATCTGCCGGCGGCCCTGTCGGACAGCCAGCGGCGCCTGCTGCCGGAATTGGCAGCGGAATGGGGATGCGACGCGGCCATCGCCGTCATGGTCCGCCTGGGTTGGCCCCTAACCGTCCAAGCCGGGGACTGGAACGCCACCGCCCTGAACCACGCCGTGTTCCGGGGCGATGCCGCCCTCGCCCGCTTCCTGCTGGAATGTGGCGCCCGCTGGACGGAAAGGCACGGCTACGGCGACGATGTCAGTGGCACCCTGTCCTGGGCGTCGCTGAACCTGCCGGAGGAAAGCGGCGACTGGGCGGCGTGCGCCCAGGCCCTGCTTGACCACGGCATGCCGGTGGCCAGGCCCCCCGCCGACGGCAAGGGCGGCGTCCTGATCGAAGGCGGGCGCAAGTGGTTCTCCGAAGAGGTGACGGAGGTCTTGCTGGGCGTCGTCACCTGAAAGGAAGGGCCGGCGATCCTCCGTGCCGGCCCTTTTCCCAGATGGGGATCGCCGCCGTGGAACTCAGGGCGGCCCCGCCTCCGCGACCGCTTCCGGCGCCGCGTCGCAGGCACGGTTGGTGGGGCAGACGGCGCCAGTGGGGCGGATGCTGACCATGGCGGTGCCGACGCGGTCCAGGCCCAGGGCGCGGGCGGCGGCGGCGGATAGATCCAGCACCCGGCCCTTCACGAAAGGTCCCCGGTCATTCACCCGCACCATCACCCTCTGGCCATGGGCCGACACCTCGATCACCGTGCCCAGGGGCAGGGTGCGGTGCGCGGCGGTCAGGCCCTCGGGGTCGTAGGCCTCGCCGCTGGCGGTGCGGCGGCCCGCATGCTCCCGCCCGTACCAGCTGGCCTTGCCGACCTGCGCGGTATCCCCCGCCGTGTTGCCCTGGGCCAGAACCGGCGCCAACGCCAGCCCGGCGCCCAAGGCCAGGCAACCCCATAGCCGCGTCCTCATGGGACTCTCGTCATCGTTGTTGTGAAAGTACCGGAGATCGGCCGTGGCTCAGCCGCCGAGGGGGATCAGCATGTCCAGGCCAAAGGTCGTCTGCCCCTGGTCGCCACCAAAGGGGCGGGCGTTGCCCAGCGACCGGTCGTAACGCACCTCCGGCCGCAGGGCGAGCCCGTCGGGCAGGACGTCCCAGCCCAGGCTGGCCGCCGGCTTCCAGGTCACCCCGGCGGTCAGCGCCAGATATGTGGCCCCCTGGCCCGCCGACAGCACCGGCGCCCGTGTCGGCCAGCCGGCCTCCGCCAAGACATAGTCCTGGTTGCCCTGGTAGGCCGAGACGTAGAAGCCCTGGACATCGCGGAACAGCTCCGTCCGCAAGGTCAGCAACACGGTGTCGTCGTATTTCCAGGTGGCGTACTGGGCGGCGCCGAACGCCTCCGCCTTCACCAAGTCGTCGCGGACGTAGTTCAGCTCCGTGATCAGGGTCAGGGCATCGTTGGCCTTCACCGTCAGCACGGCGTCATTGATCCAGCGCGCCTCGTCATTGGCGCGAGCCAAGCCCAGAGGAGCCTTGGTGCTGGCGTTCTCCGGCCCGACATGGGTCAGGGCCACCAGGGTGACGCTGCTGTCGGCATTGGCGTAGCCGAAGCCGAAGATGCCGGAC
>NZ_BACU01000162.1 GCF_000333275.1 Azospirillum sp. B4
GGGGTTTTTTCATTCATGGGGGGGGGGGTTTCCGGCGGGGGGAACGCCCCCGCCAACGGGCCCGGCTGGAACCATTGGCGACGCGTGGGGTGGACCCCGCCCCCAATGGCCCCCTGGGCCGGGGTGAGGCCGGACAACCCTACCATTTGCCACGCCGACGGCCCGGCTGGACCCCGGCGGCACCCGGCCGCCGGGCCGGCCCACCCTGGCCCTATGAGTACGAACCGGGCGCGCCCCGTGCCCACCCTGGGCGGGGCCACGGCTTCCGGCGCCCCCGGTGATGGAGGCCGGGGCCTTCGACCAGGCGACCCTTCCCGGCAGCTACGCCGCCACGCCGCCGTTCGGTCCCCTGGCCGACCGCGATGACGTGCTGGTGTTCGAGACGGCGCCGCTGGCGCGCGACATCGTGCTGGCCGGCACGCCCGAGGCGGTGCTGCACGTCAGTTCCGACCGGCTGGACACCGACTTCACAGTGAAGCTGGTGGACGTGCACCCGCCCTCGGCCGATTATCCCCGGGGCTATGCCATGAACCTGGCCCACGGCATCCTGCGCACCCGGTATCGCCAGGGGTGGGAACGGCCGGTGATGATGGAGGCGGGGGAGATTTACGAACTGACCATCCCCTTCTTCCCCACCGCCAACCGCTTCAAGGCCGGCCACCGCATCCGGGTGGAGGTGTCCAGCAGCAACTTCCCCCACTTCGACGCCAACCCCAACACCGGCGGCCCCCAGGGATGGCCTGGCCCGCTTCTGGTGGCGCGCAACACGCTGCACCTGGACGCGGCCCACCCGTCCCGCCTGGTGCTGCCGGTGCTGCGGTAATGAGGACAGGAGCGCCATGGCCATGCTGAACCGGCGGGGTCTCATCGCGGGCATGGCGGGCATGGCAGCGATGCCGGGCGGTGTCCACGCCGAGGGCGGCGGCACCCTGCGCCTGACCGCCACCGGGCAGGCGCTGCTCCAGGCCGACGTCGCCGCCCGCCCCTATGCGGGCTTCGCGGATGTGGCGGCCCGGCTGGCCACGGCCGACGTGGTGTTCACCCAACTGGAATCCGCCCTGGCCGGACCCGGCGCCGGCCCGCCCACCCGCGATGCGGAACTGGAACACGCGGCGACGCCCGACGTGCTGCGCACCCTGCGGGCGCTGTCGGTGAACCTGGTGGCCACGGCGGGCAACCACGCCTTCGATCTGGGTACGGGCGGCGTGCTGGCGACCCTGGCCGCCCTGGACGCCGCCGGTCTGGCGCACGCCGGCACCGGGGTGAACCGCGCCGCCGCCGCCGCCCCCGCCATCATGGCCACGCCGGCGGGCCGCGTGGCGCTGGTCGCCATGGCCGCCGGCAAGATCCGGGAGGGCGGGGCCGCCACCGGCGATCGCGCCGGCGTCAACGAGATCCGCCGCCGGCCGGACGGCACCTTCGATCCGGCGGACGAGGCGCTGACCCTGGCCGCCATCACCCAGGCCGCCGCCACGGCGGATCTGGTGGTCGCCTATCACCACAACCACTACTGGGCCGACGACCCGACGGCGACACCGGACTGGCTGGCTGCCTGGGCGCGGCGTTGCGTCGATGCCGGCGCCCACGTCTTCGTCGGCCACGGCCATCCCGCCCTTCAGGGCATCGCCCTCCATCGCGGCCGCCCCCTGCTGTACGACCTGGGCTGCCTGTTCTTCCAGACGCGCACCCCCGTGGGCCGCTACCCGGCCGAGGCGTGGCGCAGCGTGCTGGCGGAAATGGTGTTCCGCGACGGCGTGTTGCAAGGCCTGACCCTGGTCCCGCTGGCGCTGAACGAACGGCGGAGGGGC
>NZ_BACU01000161.1 GCF_000333275.1 Azospirillum sp. B4
CCATGCAGGCTTCTACCCGGGGGTCAGTAGGTGGTGCCGGCCATCATCTGCAGGTGCTCGACCACCGGCCCCAGCGCCACGGCGGGGAAGTAGGTCAGGCCACCAACGATCAGGATCACGCCCACCAGCAGGCTGACGAACAGCGGGCCGGTGGTGGGGAAGGTGCCGGCCGACGCGGGGATGGACTTCTTGGCGGCCAGGGCGCCGGCGATGGCCAGCGCCGGGATGATGATGAAGAAGCGGCCCACGAACATGGTCACGCCCAGGGTGATGTTGTACCAAAGCGTGTTGGCCGACAGGCCGCCGAAGGCGCTGCCGTTGTTCGCGGCGCCGGAGGAGAAGGCGTAGAAGATTTCCGAGAAGCCGTGCGGGCCGTTGTTGGCGACGCCGGCGACACCCGCCGGAATGGCGGAGGAGATGGCGCTGAACACCAGGATGACCAGCGGCATGGCCAGGATGGCCAGCACCGTCATCTTCACCTCCTTGGCCTCCAGCTTCTTGCCGATGTATTCCGGCGAGCGGCCCACCATCAGGCCCGCCACGAACATGGCGATGATGGCCATCAGCAGGATGCCGTAGAGGCCGGCGCCCACGCCGCCGACGATGACCTCGCCCAGCAGCATGTTGACCATGGGCACCATGCCGCCCAGGGGCATGAAGCTGTCGTGCCAGCCGTTGATGGCGCCGCAGGAGGCGTCGGTGGTGATGGTGGCGAACAGGGCGGTGTTGGCGATGCCGAAGCGCACCTCCTTGCCCTCCATGTTGCCGCCCGGCGACAGCGCGCTGACCGTCTGGTCCACCGGCAGGCCGGCCAGCAGCGGGTTGGCCTGGGCCTCGGCCCAATAGCAGACGCCGACGCCGACGATGAACAGGGCGCCCATGACGGCCAGGATGGCCCAGCCCTGGCGCTCATTGCCCACCATGCGGCCGAAGACGTTGGTCAGGCCGGCGCCGATGGCGAAAATGCTCAGCATCTGCACCAGGTTGACCAGGGCGTTGGGGTTCTCGAACGGGTGGGCGGAGTTGGCGTTGAAGAAGCCGCCACCGTTGGTGCCCAGCATCTTGATCGCCAGCTGCGAGGCCACGGGGCCTTGCGCGATCAGTTGCTTGGCGCCTTCCAGCGTGGTGGCCTCGGTATAGGCCGCGAGGTTCTGCGGCACGCCCTGCCAGACGAAGAACAGGGTCATGACCACGCAGGCGGGCAGCAGCACGTAGAGGGTGCAGCGGGTGAGATCCACCCAGAAATTGCCGATGGTGCGGGCACCCCGGCGGGAGAAGCCGCGCACCAGCGCCAGGGCCAGCGCGATGCCCGTGGCGGCGGACAGGAAGTTCTGCACCGTCAGGCCCGCCATCTGCACCAGATAGCCCATGGTGGTCTCCCCACCGTAGGACTGCCAGTTGGTGTTGGTGACGAAGCTGATGGCGGTGTTGAAGGACTGGTCCGGCGTCACCGCCCCCTGCCCCTGCGGATTGAAGGGCAGCAGCGCCTGCAGGCGCATCAGCGCGTACAGCACCAAAGCACCCATCATGTTGAACAGCAGCAGGGCGACCGCGTAGGTCAGCCAGTGCTGCTCCGTCGTCTCATCGACGCCGCAAAGGCGATAGATCGCGCGCTCCACCGGGCCCAGCGCCCGGCCGATCAGCGTGCGCTCACCGGAAAAGACACGGGTCATGAAGCCGCCGAGGGGCCGCGTCAGGACCAGGATGATCGCGGCGAACAGCGCGATCTGAAGAATGCCGTTGAAGGTCACGGGAAAAATCTCCGCATGCGCGACGGGCGCCCCAAAGCGCCCGTCTTCAGAACCGTTCGGGCCGGATCAGGACATAGACGAGGTAAAGGGTCAGGCCGACCGAGACGGCGGCGCCCAGGATCAGATCGACCATGGGCGCCTCACAGCCTCTCGCAGGCATAGGCGTAGGCCACGCCCAGCCCGAAAAGCCCCACCAGGAGGGCGACAAGGATGACGTCGAGCATGCGGTTGTTCCTCACGAACGAAGCCCGGAAGCCTTTCGTGACAGGCGCTTCCGGGCGGAATGGGTCGACGCTGAGGAAACCGCCGATGGCCATCAAAATTCGATGGCAAAGCCGGGGGGCGAAAATAAAAGGATTTTAATGGGAAGATGGGAGGTAACTACTAAACATGGTTATCGAATCGTGATGGACACGTCCGACGTGTCCATTAAGTGAGTGGGGGCTATGGGAGAGCCTAGCAAGTTGTTGTAAATATTGAAATCAACTTCTGGCACGGTTTGTGCATTCCAAAATATAACGGCAAACGCCGTTAACAGCATCAGACCTGCTGCACCAATGAAAAGGTCTATTCAGAATGGAGAAAAATTATGACTGACGTTGTCACGCCACTCCCCATTTTCAATCATAATCATAATATCACGATTGAAGTAATGACGATATTGGACGTTGGGCTTATTATTTCAAAGATCAAAAATAAGAAATTATCTTTAAGCCCACATCCTGAGAGCCCGACACCGATTGGACATTATACAAAGTATGATGGGATTAATATGGTCGCACATGACCCGTATGGATGGAATTATCTCAGGAACCAAGCGAATGAACCCCATCCTGGTCGGACAGATCCCGGTAGCATCGTGCTAAACGCAAAAGTTGGAGATACAGTATCTTTCCGCTCCATAAGCATCGATGGCAACTCACATTATGCAGCCTTTATCTATAACATCGTTGGTGGCGATCCGATCCTTGGGGAGGCACAGGTTAAGATCACCACCCTTGAAAACGCAGCATATCCAACTGCAAAAAATGGCTATCCTTTTGCGCACGGTCACGCTAGCTTCTCTAGCTGCGATGCTAAAGTTGTTAATCCGGGAAGAACTTGGAACTTCGACATATACGCAGCTTTGTTTCATTACGACAAGTCTACTGATGGACAAACCCTGGCAGGATACGTCAGTTGGGATCCGGTTGTTTTCGCGAGAGAGCTTCACAAGAACCCAGAGAATCAATAGAAAATAGAGTCTCTTCTATCTTCGCCAAAGCAAATGGGGCTGGCCGCAGGATGACCAAGAATCCTGCGGCCAGTTTCTATCTATCCGCCATCGCCATAGCTAAAACACCACCGCCAGCGCCATGATGGCCAGCGATAGCGCGACCAGCACGCCCCACAGCGGCAGCACGAAGCGCATCCAGGCGGCGTAGCTGACCCGCGCAGCCGCCAGGTAGGCCAGCAGCATGCCGGAGGTGGGCGTCACCATGTTGGTCAGGCCGTTGCCGAACAGGAAGGCCATGACGGTCAACTGGCCACTGACCCCGGACATCTGGGCGATGGGGGCCAGGATGGGCAGGCTGACCGCCGCTTTGCCGGAGGTGGAGGGGATCAGGACGTCCAGCGCCATCTCCACCCCCGTCAGGCTCTGCGCCACCAGCAGCGGCGACCGCTCATCCGCCACGCTGGCGAAGGCGTGGATGATGGTGTCCAGCACCAGGCCGTCCTTCAGCACGGTTTCCACGGCGCTGGCCAGGCCCACCAGGATGCCGGCCAGCATCATGCTTTTCATACCCTCGGTAAAGGCCTCCGCCGCCCGGGCGCCGGACAGGCCGCCCGCAGCCGAGATCAGAATGGCCAGCACGATGTAGAAGGCGCCCAATTCTCGGTTGCCCCAGCCCAATTCCAGGCCGCCATAGGGGATGACGGCCATGGCCAACGCCAGCAGCGACAGCACGCCGGCATGGCGGCGCGACAGGCGCCCGCCGGTCGGCGCCACCGCCGGCACCCTGTAGCCCACCCGGCGCAGATAGCGCATGACGTACAGCATGCCCAGGGCCATGAAGGCGAGGTAGACGGCCAGGCGCAGGCCCATCCCGCTGAAGGCCGGCACGCCGGCGATGGGCTGGGCGATCAGCAGCGCGACCGGGTTGGTGACCGAGGCGAGGTAGCCGATCTTGGCCGCCACCGTGACCACCGCCACGGCGAACAGCGGCGCCAGACCCAGCCGCTCCGCCAGCACCACCATCACCGGGATGACGACCAGGAATTCCGAGATCATGCCCAGGAAGGTGGCCCCGGCGGAGATGACGGCCATCAGGATGGGCACCAGCACATAGGCGTTGCCCCGCGCCACCTCCACCAGGCGGCTGACACCGGCGTCCAGCGCGCCCGAGGCCCGGAGGACGCCGAACATGCCGCCGGAGAACATGACCATGAAGATCAGGTTGGCCGTGGCGGCCATGCCGGCCGGGATGGACAGGGCGACGCCGGGGATGCTGGCGGGAAAGGCCTGCTGCGATCCGCTTTTGTGCGGCGTCAGCAGGGCGTCCAGGCCATAGGCCTTGGGCACGGTGTGGAAGGTGCCCGGCACCACCAGCTTGTCCGGCCCGCGCGCATACTCCCCCGACGGCACCAGATAGGTCAACGCCGCCGCCGCCAGGATGATGAACAGCATCATCATCACCGGATGCGGCATGCGTCCCTGGGAATGCCCGCCCGTCGCGGCGATGGTGCCCTGATCCTCTTGCGGGCGGCTGGACGCCACCTCTTGCGAAACCGCCATTTTCCTGTCCCCGGGTATTCCCTGTTACCCGGCACCTTACCCAAGCATTGCGGAATTACGAGCGATTATTTGAGTCCATAACCAACATGCATAGGATGTTCTGATAAATTCATAATATTGCGGCTTTCTGTCCTCGCCGTTTACCTAGGCCATGCACAGGGAGCATTGATCCCGGGAACCACAGGGGCGGGTCCCCTCATACCCGGGACGTCACGCGAAAAATCGGGGGATAGAAAAATGACAACAGCAGTTGGGTCCCGCTTCAGGAAGGCCGCCGGCACCAGCCTTCTCATGTCCACCGGCCTTCTCATGTCCACCAGCCTGCTGGCGCTGGCGGCCTGGTCCAATCCGGCCCAAGCGCAGCAGGCCGCCCCGCAGGCGTCGGCCCCGGGGTCGGCTCAGGCCTCGGCCATCGACGACCTGCAGGAAATCGTCGTCACCGGCACCCACATCAAGGGCCAGGACGCCCAGTCGGTCGGCAACATCCAGAGCCTGTCGATCGAGGACATCCAGGCGGCGGCGCCCCTGTCGGTGGGCGACCTGCTGCAGGCCCTGCCCTCGGTGGGTGTCAGCCTCAATTCCAACGGCACCCAGGGCACATCTTTCGGCGTCAGCTCCATCAACCTGCGCTACCTGGGCAGCGCCGAGGGCAGCGGCAACCGCACCCTGGTGCTGGTGGACGGCCACCGCTGGGTCAACGCCGTCGGCGGCCGCGGCTTCCGTGACTTCGTCGACCTCAACACCATTCCGGTGGGGCTGGTCGACACTATGGAGGTGCTGAAGGATGGCGCCTCCGCCATCTATGGCGCCGACGCCATCGCCGGCGTGGTCAACATCCACCTGGTGCGCGACTTCGAAGGCGTGCGGGCCAACGTGCAGTCCGGCATCTCTTCCAATGGCGACGGGCGCAGCGTCTCGGCCGACATGACGGCAGGGGTGAAGCTGGGCCGGGGCACGCTGCTGTTCTCCGCCGACCTGGTCGACATCCTGCCCATCTATACCCAGGACCGCGACCTGACGCGCGTCGCGCTGACCGCCCCCACGTCGCCGCCCATCAGCCCGCGCGGCCTGTACAACCTACCCGGCGTCTCCTCCTCCACCCTCACCCGCATCGCCGGCACGGACGGCACGTCCACGTCCAACTTCCGCGCGGCGGCCCTGCCCGGCGACTACTTCAACACCCTGGTCCAGGGCCGTGACGCGACCGGCCCCAGCACGCGCTACGGCACCTTCCTGCGCTACACCACGGACATCACCGACAGCGTCAGCGGCCATGTGGAGTTCCTGTACAATCACCGCCGCTCGGCGCAGCTCTATTCCCCCTTCCTGCTGGATGTGAACGGCGGCCAGGGCATCACCATGCCCGCCAACCAGGCCTACAACATCTTCGGCAAGGCCTTCACCGGGTCCAGCTTCCGGCTGCGCCGCTACCTGGATGACGTGGGCGACCGCCAGAACGTGCAGGAGGTGAACACCTGGCGGGCGGACGCCGGTCTTGAGGGCAAGGTCGACCTGTGGGGCACGTGGAACTGGGACGCCTTCGTCTCCTACTCCCGCAACGAGGCGACGTTCGACAGCGCCAACAACGTCGACTACGACCACCTGGCGCTGGCCCTGGGCTCCCCCACCCGCTGTGCCGCCGTGGCCGGCTGCGTGCCGCTCAACATCTTCGGCAAGATCACGCCGCAGATGGCCAACTGGATCCGCTACAACGCCCATGATGAGGACGGCGTGTCGCAGACCAGCGCGGAATTCAACGTCTCGCGCAGTCTGTTCAGCCTGCCGGCCGGCGATGTCATGGCGGCGGCGGGCGCGTCCTATCGCCGGGAATATGGCTACGACACGCCGGACGCGGTGGTGAACGCCACGCCCGTCTACGTGACGGGCCTGACCCGCACCTCCGCCGCCACCCGCAACCCCACCAGCGGTAGCTACGATACCAAGGAAGCCTACGCCGAATTCGACATCCCGGTGCTGCGCGACCTGCCCGCCATCTACAAGCTGGATGTGGACGGGGCGCTGCGCTATTCGAACTACAGCACCTATGGCGGCAACACGACCAAGAAGGCCGGCATCGCCTACCGCCCCGTGGCCGACCTGCTGTTCCGCGGCAGCTATTCCGAAGGATTCCGCGCGCCCTCCATCCTTGAGCTGGACCAGGGCGGCCGCAACACCTCCTTCCAGGCCGTCGACCCCTGCAACGGCGGCGGCAAGGGCCTCGCCGGCTGCGCCGGCGTGCCCACCAGCTACAGCCAGTACAACTACGGCAACGGCCTGATCAACGGCAGCACCGGCGGCAACCCCAACCTGAAGCCGGAAACCTCGCGCACCGACAGCGTCGGCCTTTCCTACACCCCGGCGTGGATCAGGGGCGCGTCCGCCACCGTCGACTATTTCGCCATCGAGGTGGACGACGCCATTTCCAGCCAGACCGCGCAGCAGATCCTGACCAGTTGCGCCAACACCGGCGGCAGCTCCTGCAGCCTGCTGCAGCGCGATCCCGCCACCGGCCAGGTGCTGAACGTGCTGCAGGCCGTCAGCAACTTCAGCAAGATCAAGGAGAAGGGTGTCGACATCTCGCTGGGCTACACCTTCGACAGCGGCTTTGGCATCGTCACCACCGGCGTCAACGCCTCCCGCCTGCTGCAGTTCGACAACTACATCCCCCAGCCGGACGGCAGCATCCTGCGGCAGGAGCTGGCCGGCCATTCCGACCAGCCGCGCGCGACATATCCCTACTGGAAGGGCCAGGCCTCCCTCCGCTGGAGCCAGGATGACGAGGGGCCATGGTCGGCCGGGTGGAAGGCGCGCTACATCGGCACCTCGCGCGATATCCCCAACAACGCCGTCAACGGCGGCCGCATCCCGGCCATCGTCTACCAGGACATCCAGCTGGGATACAATTTCAAGGAGCTGGACACCCGGGTCACCCTGGGTGTGGACAACGTCTTCAATGTCCAGCCGCCGGCTTCGGCCGCCAACAACCCCATCAACTTCGACATGTACACGTACGACGTGCGCGGCACGTACATGTACATGCGCCTGCAATTCCGGATGTGAGGTGGACGGCCGACCCCGGGGGCGGGCCGGTTCCGCCCCCCTTTCCCCAGAAAATGCAGACAAGGTGGCTTTGGCATGAACCGTATTCCTCCGGTCGAGGATGTGCACGTCGACAGGGACGTGCCCGTGACCATGCGCGACGGCGTGACCCTGATGGCGGATGTCTACCGCCCCGTGGTCGGCGGCGCCGTCTGGGACCGGCCCCTGCCCGTGCTGCTGGAGCGCACGCCCTATGACCGCAGCGGCCTGGTGCTGTCGGAGATCAGCGTGGCCGACCCGGCGCCCCGCACGCGTCAGCAGGTGGCCAGCACCTTCGCCCGCGCGGGCTATGTCGTCATGCTGCAGGACTGCCGCGGCCGCTACGGTTCCGAAGGGGTGTTCACCAAATACGTGAACGAGGCGGCGGACGGTGTCGACACCCTGGCCTGGATCGGTCGGCAACCGTGGTGCGACGGCCAGGTGGGGACCTACGGCCTGTCCTACTGCGCCCATGTGCAGATGGCGGCGGCCTGCCAGAACCCGCCCCACCTGGCCTGCATGGTGATGGATTCCGGGGGCTTCGCCGAGGCCTACCGTGCGGGCATCCGCCAGGGCGGGGCGTTCGAACTGAAGCAGCTGACCTGGGCCTATCGCCAGGCGCTGGTCTCACCGGCGGTGGAACAGGACCCCGCCCTGCGCGCCGCCATCGAGGCGGAGGACATCGCCGACTGGGTGAAGCGCTGGCCCTGGCGGGAGGGTCACTCCCCCCTCGCGGCCCTGCCGGAGTTCGAGGCCTACGTCCTGGAGCAGGCCCGCCATGGCGAGTTCGACGACTACTGGCGGCAGATGGGCCTGGGCGCCGCCCGACACTACGCCGCCATGGCGGACGTGCCCACCCTGCTGCTGTGCAGCTGGTACGACCCCTATGCCTCGTCCACGCTGGAAAACTATCAGGGGATGCGGGCGCGCAAGCACGGCCCCACCCACCTGATCATGGGGCCGTGGACCCACGGCCGCCGGTCGGAAAGCTTCGCCGGCGATGTGGATTTCGGTACCGCCGCCACCCTGGACGGCAGCCTGGCGCCCGACTACGACACGCTGCGCCTGCGCTGGTTCGACCGCTGGCTGAAGGGCGCCTGGGTGGCGGAGGACGCGCCGGTGCGCGTCTTCATCATGGGGGGCGGTTCCGGCGCGCGACGCCCCGCCGACGGCCGGCTGGACCATGGCGGCGCGTGGGTGGACGCGCCCCAATGGCCCCTGGCCGGCGTGACGCCGACAACCTACCATCTGCACGCCGACGGCCGGCTGGACCCGGCGGCACCGGCCGCCGGGCCGGCCAGCCTGGCCTATGAGTACGACCCGGCGCGCCCCGTGCCCACCCTGGGCGGGGCCACGGCGTCCGGCGCCCCGGTGATGGAGGCCGGGGCCTTCGACCAGGCGACCCTTCCCGGCAGCTACGCCGCCACGCCGCCGTTCGGTCCCCTGGCCGACCGCGATGACGTGCTGGTGTTCGAGACGGCGCCGCTGGCGCGCGACATCGTGCTGGCCGGCACGCCCGAGGCGGTGCTGCACGTCAGTTCCGACCGGCTGGACACCGACTTCACAGTGAAGCTGGTGGACGTGCACCCGCCCTCGGCCGATTATCCCCGGGGCTATGCCATGAACCTGGCCCACGGCATCCTGCGCACCCGGTATCGCCAGGGGTGGGAACGGCCGGTGATGATGGAGGCGGGGGAGATTTACGAACTGACCATCCCCTTCTTCCCCACCGCCAACCGCTTCAAGGCCGGCCACCGCATCCGGGTGGAGGTGTCCAGCAGCAACTTCCCCCACTTCGACGCCAACCTGCCTGACCGCCATGAACGATCGTGTAGACCAGTAACGTCGCACCCGCCGTAACGGTCACGGCACCCGGCAGATCAAAACTGCGCCTGGCATGCGACGGTCGATCGCCAGGTATCGCAACAAGGGCGCCCGCAGCCGTCAGGAGGCAAAGAGGAACGTCACCAGAAAACC
>NZ_BACU01000160.1 GCF_000333275.1 Azospirillum sp. B4
AGTTCGGCTTCGGGGCGGAGATCGGCATCTCCACCGGCAAGCTGCACGCCCGCGGCCCCGTGGGGGCCGAACAGCTGACCAGCTACAAGTACGTCGTGCGCGGCGACGGCCAGACGCGGCCGTAAGCGACCGGCCGGCGTTACCCCCATGTCAACCTCCCATCACGGCCGCTATTGGATTCGACCGCGGCCGCTGACCGGTGCCAGTTGGGCCGGCCGGCGCATCGGCATCCTGGGCGGGTCGTTCAACCCCGCCCATGCCGGCCACCGCCATGTCAGCCAATGGATGCTGCGCCGCCTGAACCTGGACCAGGTCTGGTGGCTGGTCAGCCCGCAGAACCCGCTGAAGCAGGCGCGCGGCATGGCCACGCTGGACGCCCGGCTGGACGCCGCCCGGGCCATGGCGCAGGACCCACGCATCCTGGTAACCGACCTGGAGACCCAGCTGGGCACCCGCTACACCGTCGACACCTTGGCGGCCCTGCGCCGCCGCTATCCCCGCACCCGCTTCGTCTGGATCATGGGGGCGGACAACCTGCTGCAGATCCCGCGCTGGCGGGGGTGGGCCCAAATCATGGGTCGCGTTCCGGTTGCCGTGTTTCCGCGCCGCCCCTATTCCTTAAAGGCGCTTGTCGGCAAGGCCGCGCGGCGTTATCTCCGCAATCGGGTTCCTCCTCGGGACGCGGGTGGGCTGCCGGCACGGCCGGCACCGGCCTGGACCTTCCTGGACGGGCCGCTGCATCCCGCCTCCGCCACCGAAATCCGGCGGAAGGGGTGGTGGGGCGGCCGCTGACGGGCGGGGCGCACCGCCAGGACTAATCCCGTGGGCAGCCCGGCCTTGGCGCCGCTTGCCCACGGACACCATCGGACTATCATCAGGGTGCGGGCCGGTCCTCCGGTCTCTGGCGCCCTTTTTTGCTTAGAGGTAACGATCATTTCCACCATCGCCCATTTCCCGACGCCGACCGCTGGGCGGACGGCGCCCCAGCCGCTTCCGGACATGGCGGCCCCTGATTTCCCCGAGCAGCTGCGCGACCTGATCGTCGCCAGCGTGGAGGATGACAAGGCCGAAGGCACCGTGGTGCTCGACCTCAAGGGCAAGTCCAGTCTGGCCGACTACATCGTCATCACGTCCGGCCGTTCCGCCCGCCAGGTGGACGCCATGGCCGGCCACCTGCTGTCCAAGCTGAAGGAGGTGGGCCTGATCGGCCTGGACGCCGAAGGCACGCCGCAGTGCGACTGGGTGCTGATCGACGCCGGCGACGTGCTGGTCCACCTGTTCCGGCCGGAGGTGCGCGCCTTCTATAACCTGGAAAAGATGTGGGGCGTGGAACTGCCGCCCGACTTCGCCGGGTTCGGCGCGCCGGCCGGCGACTTTTTGTCTGTTTGATGCCCTCAGGCGGCGGGCGGCCACATCCGTGGCCTTGCCTTACGGGCCTGACCGGCACGGGCCGGCAGTCGCCGGCCTCCGGTGGCATGAGCCGTTGTCTCACGCCACCGGCATACCCCTGAGCTAGTAACGGAATCGGGCCCATGCGCGTTTGGCTGATCGCCGTCGGCCGCAGCCGTCCGGGCCCCGCCCGCGACCTGTTCGAGGAGTATAAGGGCCGCATCACCTGGCCCTTCACCCTGCGTGAGGTCGAGTGCCGCAAGCGGGTGGAGGGCGATGAGCTGAAGCGGCTGGAGGCCCAGTTGTTGCTCGAAGCCATCCCGCCGGGCGCCACCCTGGTGGCCCTGGACGAACGCGGCAAGGCCCTGCCCAGCGAGGCCTTCGCCCGCCAGGTGGGCATATGGCGCGATGGCGGCGTGGCCGACCTGGCCTTCGTCATCGGCGGCGCCGATGGCCTGGCGGAGGAGGTGCGGCGCCGCGCCGCCCTGCTCATCGCCTTCGGCCCCATGACCTGGCCGCACATGATGGTGCGCGGCATGCTGGCCGAACAGCTTTACCGCGCCCAGCAAATCCTGGCGGGACATCCCTACCACCGGGTGTGACCACCCGTTTGCGGTGGGTCAATGCCGCCCCGCGCCTTTTCCGCCAACCTTTCATTGAGCGAGCGCCGTTGCGCGCGAATGGAAGTGGAGGGGGCCATGGCCGTACTCATCGCTTGTTACTCGCTGACCGGAACGACCCGCACCGTGGTCGCGGAACTGGCCCGGCATCTGCAAGCCGACATCGAGGAAATCCGCTGCGACCGCTACGACGTCAGCTTCATGGGCTGGTGGCGGGCGGCGGCGGACAGCTGGCGCGGACGCCGGCCCCCGATCGCGCCGGCCGTGCATGGGGCCGGGAATTATGAGCTGGTGGTGCTGGCGGGCCCCATCTGGGCTTGGCACCCCTGCCCGCCGCTGCGTGCCTATATCCAACGGGAGCGGGCCACCCTGCCGGACACCGCCCTGCTGCTGACCCATGGCGGATCGGCGGGGCAACAGTCGCTGGACGAGCTGCAGGCCTGGGTGGGCCGACCGCCCAAGGCGCGGCTGACCGTGACCGCCGCCGAGATGAAAAGCGGCACCTATGCCGAGGCGGTCGCCCATTTCGCCCAAAGCGTGCGCCCGAGGCCCGCCCTGGTGCCGGTACAGCCCGCATCGGTGCCGGAGGTCACCCGGTAAACGCCACCGCCCACCGCACAGGATCCTTTGCGGTGGATCAATGCGGCGGCCGAACCGTTCCGGTCCTATGATGGCTGGAAAATCGCCACCGGACACGCCTCATGGATTCCACCGCCCTTCTCAGCCGCCTGGCGGTGTCACTCGCCATCGGCCTGCTCGTGGGGCTGGAACGGGGTTGGCACAGCCGCAGCGGCCAGGAATATCAGCGGGCGGTGGGCCTGCGCACCTTCGCCCTGTCGGGCCTGCTGGGCGGGATCGCCGGGGCGTTGGCCGGCCCGCAGCAGCCCTACATCCTGGGCACGGTCTTCCTGGGCTATGCCGCTGCCTTCGCCGCCTTTCACTGGCTGGAGGCCAGGGGCGACACCGACACCAATCCGGATCGCGACCTCAGCGTCACCTCCGTTGTCGCGGGACTGGTCACCTTCCTGCTGGGCGCCCTGGCCGTGCTGGGCGATGTGCGCGCCGCCATCGCCGCCGGCGTGGCCATGACGGGACTGCTGGCCCTGCGCGACCCCCTGCATCGCTGGGTGGCAACGTTGAGCTGGCCGGAGGTGCGGGCCATGCTGACGCTGCTGGCCATGTCCTTCCTCATGCTGCCCATCCTGCCGGACCGGCCGGTGGACCCTTGGGGGGCGCTGAACCCCCATTCCATCTGGCTGCTGGCGGTGATGATCGCCGCCATCTCCTTCGGCGGCTATGTCGCGGTGCGCGCCCTGGGCGACCGGCTGGGGGTGCTGATGGCGGCGGTGGCCGGCGGCCTAGCCTCCTCCACCGCCACGACGCTGACGCTGGCGCGGCTGGGCCGGGCGCATCCCGATTCATGCCGCCTGCTGGGCGCCGGCATCCTGTTGGCGGGTGCGGTGATGATGACGCGGGTGGGGGTGCTGGCCATGGTGCTGAACCCCGACCTGCTGCGTCCGCTGGCGCCGGCCCTGGCCACGGCCGCCTTGGGCCAAGTGCTGGGCGCGGCCGCCCTGATCGTGCGCAACCGCCAGCACCATGTGCCCCATTTGAACATCGCCAACCCGCTGGAAGTAGGCATGGCCCTGAAGCTGGCGGCCTTCATCGCCGCCATCGCGCTGGCGGCCCAGGTGTTGACCCAGACCCTGGGTGCCGCCGGCGTGCTGGTCCTGGCAGCCTTGTCGGGCGTGGCCGACGTGGATGCCGTGACCCTGTCCATGGCCCATCTGGGCGGCAAAAGTCTTAGCCTGACGGTGGCGGCGGAGGGCGTGCTGGTCGTCACCGCCGTCAACACGGTGACCAAGGCCGTCATGGCCGGCTGGGTCGGCGGCCTGCGGCTGGGGGCCATCGTCGGCGGCATCAGCGCGTTGACCCTGGGCGCCGGCGCGCTGGCGATGCATTGGTAAGCAAGCGGCGGTAAGCAAGCGGCCATTGCCAGCGTCGCCCCTGGATTGTAGCCTCCCGCCCGCCCGCGCCCTCGGCGTGCGGCGCTGAACGGGAGCGATCATGAAAAACATGTTGGCCGCCATCGGCGCGGCCTCAATCTGCCTGTTGGCCGCCGGCCTGGGTTCCACCGCCGGGGCGCAGGGCATCGACACCCAGGGACGCCCCGTCAAATCCATCACGCCGATTTTCGGCCAACTAGTGATGTTCAGCGTGCCGGCCGGTTTCCAGGTTGGCCATGAACAGACCCAGGGCAGCCAATACATCCGGGAGATGGTCCGGCAGGGAGAGACGCTGGACCAGTGGACGCAGATGATCACCGTCACCGGCTTCCAAGGGCTGAGCGCCAACCCCAACGCCACGCCCCAGGGCTTCGCCGCCATGCTGGCCGGCCGGTACAAGAACGCCTGCGCCAGCACCTTCGCCGCCAAGGAAGTCGCTTCCCCCACCATCAACGGCCAGCCGGCCTTCATCGCCTGGATCAGCTGCGGCACCGCCCCAGGCGGCGGACACAGCGAGTCCGCCGTGATCATGGCGATCAAGGGAACCAGCGACTTCTACACCCTGCAATGGGCTGAACGCGGCCCCGCCTCGGCCCAGCCGCTGGCCTTCGACGCCACCGTCTGGAACGACCGCGTCGCCCAGTTGGATCCGGTTCGGCTGTGCCCCATCGTGCCCGGCGAACGCGCGCCCTATCCCAGTTGCGTGGACCAGAAATAAGCAAAGCGGGGGCGACCGGGTGAATCGGCCGCCCCCTTCCCGTCTCACCAAGTGGTGGGCTTGGGATTGCGGTGATTGAAGTCCTTCTGGTGCCAGTAGGGATAGATCGGCTGCTTCTGGCTGGCCTGCTCCAGGAAGGCCACCTGATCAGGCGTCAGCGACCAGCCGATGGCGCCCAGGTTCTGTTTCAATTGCTCCTCATTGCGGGCGCCGATCACCAGGTTTGCCACGCTGGGCCGGGTCAGCAGCCAGTTCAGCGCCACCTGCGGCACGGTCTTGCCCGTCTCCGCCGCCACCGCGTCCAGCGCATCGACGACGGTGTATAGATAGTCCTCATCCACCACCGGGCCGCCGGCGGCCCCGCCGCTGGCGATGCGGCCGGGCTGCACCGGTTGGCCGCGCCGGATCTTGG
>NZ_BACU01000159.1 GCF_000333275.1 Azospirillum sp. B4
TGTTCGAAACCCAGAGCCACACGCTCAGCGTGGCGGCCCGGGTGGGCGAGGATGGGGTGCTGGAGGTGCGCGGCGGCGTGCAATACACCCCCTATGAGGGCTTCGCCAACCAGCGCATGGACATGACCGACAACCGCGGCACGTCCGTGGACGCGCACTACAAGGCCGGATTCGCCTGGGGCCATCTGGACGCCACCGCCTATTGGCAGCATGTGCGCCACGCCATGAACTTCCTGGCTGACAAGGGCGGCTCGGACGATGGAGGCATGCCGATGAACACGCGGTCCAACGCCGAAGGCTACACGGTGAAGGCCGACATTCCGCTGACCCTGGCCGACACGCTGAGGGTCGGCAGCGAGTTCCACCACTACGCCCTGGATGACTGGTGGCCGCCGGTGGGCGGCATGATGGCCATGATGATGGGCCCCAACACCTTCCACACCATCAACGGCGGCACACGCGACCGCCTGGGCACCTTCGTGGAATGGGAACGGACCTGGGGCGGCGGCTGGAGCACCCTGGCCGGGCTGCGCAACGACACGGTATGGACGAACACCGGCACCGTGTCGGGATACAATGCCAGCTACGCCAAGGACGCCGCCGCCTTCAACGCCCGCGACCGCGCCCGCACGGACGCGAATTTCGACGCCACCGCCGAATTGCGCTACGCCGTCAACGACCGAACGACCATCGACCTGGGCTACGGCCGCAAAAGCCGGTCACCCAATCTGTATGAGCGCTATGCCTGGTCCACCGGCAACATGGCCAGCAGCATGATCACGTGGAACGGCGACGGCAACTTTTACGTCGGCAACCCCGACCTGAAGCCCGAGGTCGCCAACACCGTCAGCGCCTCCCTGACCTGGCACGCCGCCCCGGCCGTCAACACCGAGGGCGAGCCGCTGGCACCCGCATGGGAGGTGCGCCTGACCCCCCACTACAGCTATATCGAGGATTATATCAGCCAGCGCCTGATCGGGGCCGTGGTGTCCAACGGCGTGACCTTCGCCAAGGTCATGTTCGCCAATCGCGACGCCCGCACCTACGGCCTGGACATCTCCGGTCAGGCCACCGTCTGGCGTGATGCCGACCTTGGCGCCATTGGCCTCACCGGCACGCTCGCTTGGCTGCGCGGGCAGACCGTCTCGGACGATGATGGGCTTTATCACATCATGCCGCTGAACGGCCGGATCGGCGTGGAGCACACGTTGGGGAACTGGCATGGCACGGCGGAGGTGCAGATGGTGGACGCCAAGAACCAGGTTGATCGCCTGCTGCATGAACCGACAACCCCCGGCTATACCCTGGTCAATCTGCGCGGCAGCTACACCTGGGGAAATATCCGCCTGGACGTGGCCGTCGAAAACCTGATGGACAAGGCCTATGCCCTGCCCCTGGGTGGCATCGACTACGGCGATTGGCTGGCCAGCAATTATGCCGCGTCCCTGGGTTCGGTGCCGGGACCGGGCCGGTCGTTCAACGCCGGCCTGACCGTCCAGTTCTGACGGGGGCCAGCTTGCGATTGAAGACCGCCCCGCCCGCGGTAGCGCCCAGAGGCCGCGATGGCACCCGCCAGGCCGCCTATGGCCAGGCGGTGCGTCCCCGGGCGGGCGCGGTCTTCGCCGGTCTTCTCGCCCTGGCCATCCAGGCGGCCCTGGTCACCTGGATGGCCCACTGGTCTGGCCCTCATGGGCCGGGCCAGGAGCGGGATGTCGTGGTGACGGCGCGGCTGCTGGCCCCCGACAACCCGGCGCCACCGCCCCAAAAGGCGGCGGCATCGCCCAAGCGACGGGAACATGCCCCGCCAAAACCCCTTAGGCCGCAACCCCAAAGGCCGCCGCCCCAACCGGCCCGGACACCCACACCCGTGGCGCAATCCCTGCCACCCGAAGCGGCCGAAACCATCAGCCCCGCCGCGCCACCCGTGGCTCCCGCCCCCACCGCCGCGCCGCCGGCGATGATCCGGGTGGGCCCCCCGCCGCCGGACCTGATCGAGGCCTACACCCGTTCGGTATGGCTGGCCCTGGCGCGCCATCGGCCATCGGGCATCGCCGCCGCCGGAACGGTGGTGTTGATGATTTCGGTCACGGCCGACGGCCAGGTGCGGCAGGCGCTGATACAGTCGTCAAGCGGCAGCCGACTGTTGGATGGCGTGGCGCTTCAGGCCGTCGCCGACGCCGATCCCCTGCCGCCACCGCCGGACGCCTTGCTTGTGGGTGAGGTTTTCACCTTCACCGTGCCCTTCCGGTTCCGCTGATCGCGGCCCCGCCGGTGGTCAGGCGAGAACGTCCAGCAGACGCTGCTGGTTCTCGTCCACCGTCTTGGCCACCTTGGTCAAGGCCTTGAAGGTCAGGGCGTCGCTGCTGAGGCTGACCACGTCGGTGGGGTTGATGTCACCCTGGGCCGAGGCGATGGATACGGCATCCCTGTCCACCCGCGCGCTGCTGCTCTGCAGGCCGGCGGCCACGGTGGCGTAGGGGCTGGTCGCGGTGATGCTGGTCATGTCGCTGTATATAGCATCGCCCGCCGTTTTGGCACAGGGGGTGCGGCTGGACGGTGCGGCGGGTCAGCTTTGCGGCGGCACCAGCAGCAGGGTGACGGTGGCGGCCGGGCTGTTGGACAGCTGCAGCTGATAGGTACCGGCGGCCAGGCCGAAATCCACCACCTTGCGGATGCCGGAGCAATTGGGGCCGTGCCTGTGGCTGGTGCTGTCCAGCGACTTGCCGTCCGCCACCACGTCGATCCAGGCCCCCACATCCAGCGCCACGCGATAGGGCCCGGCCGCCGGAACGACGAAAGCCACGGTGCCGGCGTAGGTCTTGTCCTCCACCGGCTTGGTCGGCGTCACCGCCAGGGTCACGCCCTCCTTCGGCGCCAAGGTGATCCGCGCCGGCGTGCCCGGCATGATGGCGGGTATGCTGCCGGGACCCGTGGCCGCCGTCACCGGCACGGCCGCAACGCCCCAGGCCTTCAGGTCGGCCGGCCATTCCACCGCGACGCCCTTGCAGGAAGGGTCGGCCGCCGGGGAGCTTCCCGCCTGGCCACCACCCTGCGCGAAAGCCGGCACCGCCAGGGCCACCATCGCCGCCGCCATCATTCCCGTCACCGCACACCGCATGCCCGTCCCCTTCCCTGCCTCAAGTTCGCTATATCCAAACTAATATAGCGTTTAGGCGTTCCCGCCTTTCAAGGAAATCGCGTGCCGGCGCGCGCCGGCAAGTCGGGCTGGCCCCAAAAATTGACCTCGATGCGGCCCTACCGCCGCCCCAATGACGTCCTTTAGTATCAAGGCGGCCGATGGGGGCCGCGACTGAGCTGAACGTGGGGGTCTCTTTGAAAGCCAAGGCGTATTGGCGGGCGGCGGTGGCCGCCCTGATCCTGCTGCCTGCGGGCTGGGCCGGCGCGCGGCAGACGGAAGCGCAGGTGGAACCGCCTTCGGCCCAGCCGGGCACGGTGCCCGGAGTGGACCCTGGGGCCGGCCCCACGGCCGAGCCCATTCCGGAGATGGTAGTGACCTCGCGCGAGCAGTTCGGCAAGACCTCCTACGCCACGCTGGCCGAGGCGCTGAAGGTGCTGGACCACATGGAGAACGCCAGCGGCCACCACCTGCGCCTGGTCTTCAAGGTGGAACTGGGCAAAGACAAGTCCGGCCCGCTGCCCATCCAGTTATGGGCCGTCTACAACGGCAAGGAGGAAGCCATCGAATCCACCCCCGACGGCTATTTCTACGTTCCCTACCGCCCCGATTGGGAGGCGGCCGACGCCAAGCTGGTCAGCAACCAGGCCAAGGGTGCGTTGCGGGCCACGGTGATGCTGGAAGTGCTGCCCACCGAAGGCCAGCCCGTCGCCTATGCCGAGTTGCGCCAGGGTGCCAAGGTGCTGGACCGGGCGATCGAGGAATTCGTCGGCCCGGTCATGGGCTTCTTCGTGCCCAGCATCGACCAGCTGGATTTCATTTGCGAACCCCGGGACCATTGCCGCGTCAACGCCGCCCTGACCACGGGCGAGGCGCTGGAGGCCGACGACAAGGGCCGTCCCATCCTGGAATTCGGTCGCAAGATGGACCGCCGCAACCCCGCGCTCAGCCTTGCCGCCACCGGGGAGGACGGCGCCCCCACCCGCCTGTACGCCCGGCCGGAGCTGCACATCTTCTGAAAAGAACGGGCGGAGGATGTCCCCGCCCGTCCCTTCATCCTGAGACACGGTCGCTCAGAACCCGTTGTTCTCAAAACCCGTTGTTCTGGGCGACCTGGGCGTACCAGAGGCCGGAGTCCTTGATGGTCCGCTTCTGGTTGTTGGCATAGTCGACGTAGGTCAGGCCGAAGCGCTGGGTGTAGCCCTGGGCCCACTCGAAATTGTCCATCAGGCTCCAGGCGTGGTAGGCGCGCACCGGCGCGCCGTCCTTGATGGCGCGGGAGAGGGCGGCGAAATAAGCCTTCATGTAGTCGATGCGTTTCTCATCCTTCACATGGCCGTTCACCAGCGGCGTGTTGTAGGCCGCGCCGCTTTCCGTGATCTCGATGGGGCGGTTGCCGATGGCCTTGGCCATGCGCACCAGGGTGTCATGGAAGCCGTCGGGGTCGATGTCCCAGCCGATGTCGGTCTTGGCGTGCGGCCCCTCGCCCCACTGATGGTCGGTGTTCAGGCCGGGCACGCCGTTGCCTTCCGGCTTATCGGCCACAACCCAGCGAGTATAGTAGTTCAGGCCTACCATGTCGTAGTCGGCGCGCATGATCTTCTCGTCCCCCGGCAGGAAGCCCAGCAGGGCGTCGCGCTGGTCGGTCGGCAGCACGTCGGGGTAGGTGCCGTCCAGCACCGGCTGCAGGAACCACAGGTTCAGGAAACGGTGGTAGCGCTCGGCCGCGGCCTTGTCGGCCTCGCTGTCCGTACGCGGCACCATATTGGCCACGTCGCAGACGCTGCCCACCTGCAGCTTGGGATTGATGGCCTTCAGGGCGCGGAAAGCTTTGCCCTGGCTAAGGTTCACCACGTGGGTGGCCTTCAGCATCTGCAGCGGGTCCTTGTGGCCGGGGGCGAAGATGCCCTCCCAATAGCCCAGGTGGGTGAAGGTCTTGGGCTCGTTCAGGATGGCCCAATGGCTGATGCGGTCGCCCAGGGCGCGCCCCACGATGTCGGCGTATTCCGCCAAGCGGTCGGCGGTGTCGCGGTTGGTCCAACCGCCCACATCGTCCAGCGCCTGCGGCAGGTCCCAGTGATAGAGCGTGACCAGCGGGCGGGCGCCCGCCTCAAGCACCGCGTCGGTCAGGCGCTTGTAATAGTCCAGGCCGGCCTGGTTGACGGCACCCTTGCCCAGCGGCTGCACCCGCGACCAGGCGATGGAATAGCGGTAGCTCTTCAAATTCAGCTGGCGGATGAGGGCGGCGTCTTCCTTGTACTTGTGATAGCTGTCGCAGGCCACGTCGCCGGTGTCGTCCTTCTTGATGCGGCCCAGGCCCTTCTGATGGGTGAAGGTGTCCCAGATGGACGGCCCCTTGCCATCGGCGTTCCAGCCGCCCTCGACCTGGTAGGCGGCGGTGGCGGCACCCCAAAGGAAATCCTTCGGGAACGTCACCTTTTCGGCCTTCGCGGCCGCCAACGCGGCGCGCCAGCCCCCGCCAACGGCGCTCATCCCGGCCAGGGCGGCCGTGCCCTGCAACAGGGCGCGACGATTCATCATGCTGTCTGTACTCCGCTTCTTGGTAGCGCCTCATCCCCACGGAGGCCCCGCCGCGCACGCTCATCGCGCGGCCGGATCCGGTATCGGCTGTCCGGCAAGGCCAGGGCGCGCGCCGGCATAGTCGATCCAGCCGGGGAAACCGGCCTGGAAACGGTGCCGAGCTTGGTTTTTGTCATGCCCTTCCTCCCTGAAACGACTTTTACCCCATAGCGGACAACGCTGTCACACGCGATGTGACCGCTAACGTGCGGGAAATCGGTTTCCGACCGATAGGCTTATATTTCACACTTTTATGATGGTGATTTATTGAGTGATGCATGGCACCCCTGTGAAAGAGGCGCCTGCACCACGCGGCGTGAAGGTTGTACACGCTCCGGGGCTTATGCATTAATCTCGCGTCTCGAATTTGGGGAAAGGCCGCTCATGACCCGACCGGGTTCGTCTCACGTCGACTTATCCCTTTCGGACGGGAGAGCCCGGTGACGGCCGCGGCGTCCACCAGCGGCAGCGCCGCGCCAAGGCGCGGACGGGGCTTCCTGGCGCCGACCATCCTGCCGGGCTTCGGCACGGCCTTCGGCTTCACCCTGTTCTACCTCTGCCTCATCGTCCTGATCCCGCTGGGCCACATGGTCTTGGTTGCGGCCGGCGTGGGCTGGACCAAATTCTGGGCCATCACCCTGGCCCCCCGGGTGCTGCACGCCTTCTACATCAGTTTCGGCTGCGCGCTGGTGGCCGCACTGGTCAACGCCGTGTTCGGCCTGATCGTGGCTTGGGTGCTGGTGCGCTATCGCTTCCCTGGCCGGCGTATCATCGACGCCATGGTGGACCTGCCCTTCGCCCTACCCACCTCCGTCGCCGGCATCGCCCTGACGGCGATCTATGCCCCCAACGGCTGGGTGGGCGCCTTCGCCAAGGCGGCCGGCTTCAAGATCGCCTTCACCCCCATCGGCATCGTCATCGCCCTGGTGTTCGTGGGCCTGCCCTTCATCGTGCGCACGGTGGAACCGGTGCTGCAGGATCTGGACGCCGAGGTGGAGGAGGCGGCGGCCTCGCTGGGCGCCACCCGCTGGCAGACCTTCACCAAGGTGTTGTTGCCGGCCATCCTGCCGGCGCTGCTGACCGGCATCGCCCTGGCCTTCGCCCGGGGCGTGGGCGAATACGGCTCCGTCATCTTCATCGCCGGCAACATCCCGGCGGTGTCGGAGATCGTGCCCCTGCTGATCGTCGCCCGGCTGGAGCAGTATGACTACGCCGGCGCCACCGTCATCGCCACGGCCATGCTGGGGCTTTCCTTCCTCATGCTGCTGGGCATCAACTTCCTGCAGCGCTGGACCCGGTCGCGCCATGCCCGCTGATCCCCACTCCCGCCGCCCGGCCGTGGGCGAAGGTCCGCTGACGCGCGTGGCGCTGATCGGCTTGGCCATCCTGTTCCTGGCCGCCTTCCTTGCCCTGCCGCTGGCCGCCGTGTTCAGCCAGGCCCTGGCCAAGGGCGTCGGCGCCTTCATGAAGGGCCTGACCGACCCGGATGCCCTGCAGGCCGTCAAGTTGACCCTGACGGTGGCGCTGATCGCCGTTCCGCTGAACCTGGTGTTCGGCGTGGCGGCCAGTTGGGCCATCGCCAAGTTCCAGTTCCAGGGCAAAAGCCTGCTGCTGGCCCTGATCGACCTACCCTTCTCCGTCTCCCCGGTCATTTCCGGCCTGGTCTACGTGCTGCTGTTCGGCCTGCACGGCAGCCTGGGCCCCTGGCTGCGCGACCAGGGGGTGCAGATCATCTTCGCCGTGCCGGGCGTGGTGTTGGCCACCGTGTTCGTCACCTTCCCCTTCGTGGCGCGCGAGCTGATCCCGCTGATGCAGGAACAGGGCGTGGAGGATGAGGAAGCCGCCATCGTCCTGGGCGCCAGTGGCTGGCAGACCTTTCGCCTGGTGACCCTGCCCAACATCCGCTGGGGCTTGCTGTACGGCGTGCTGCTGTGCAACGCCCGCGCCATGGGGGAGTTCGGGGCGGTGTCCGTCGTGTCCGGCCACATCCGCGGCAAGACCAACACCATGCCCCTGCATGTCGAGATTCTGTACAACGAATACAACTTCGTGGCCGCCTTCGCGGTGGCCTCGCTGCTGGCGCTGCTGGCGCTGGTGACCCTGGCGGCCAAGGCGGCCCTGGAATGGCGTTTCGCCGACCAGATCGCCGCCGCGAAGCGCTGAGCCTCAAGTGACCGGAGCAGCGACGATGACAGCTAGAAAAACGGGCGGCGCGCATGGCCATTGAAATCCGCAACGTGGAAAAGACCTTCGGCGCCTTCACGGCGCTGGGCGGTGTCAGCCTGGACGTGCGCTCGGGCGAGTTGCTGGCCCTGCTGGGGCCCAGCGGATCGGGCAAGACCACCTTGCTGCGCATCATCGCCGGTCTGGACCACGCCGACGCCGGCGAGGTCAGCTTCGACGGGCAGGACACCCGCGACCGCGCGGCGCGCGACCGCCAGGTGGGATTCGTCTTCCAGCACTACGCCCTGTTCCGCCACATGACCGTGTTCGACAACGTGGCTTTCGGCCTGCGGGTGAAGAGGAAGGCGGAACGGCCGGCGGAGATGGACATCCGCCGCCGGGTGGACCAGCTGCTGACCATGGTGCAGCTGTCGCACCTGGCCACCCGCTATCCCAGCCAGCTGTCGGGCGGCCAGCGCCAGCGCGTGGCGCTCGCCCGCGCGCTGGCCATCGAGCCCAAGGTCCTACTGCTGGACGAGCCGTTCGGCGCGCTGGATGCCAAGGTGCGGAAGGACCTGCGCAAGTGGCTGCGCCACCTGCACGATGACATGAACATCACCTCCATCTTCGTGACCCACGACCAGGAGGAGGCGCTGGAACTGGCGGATCGGGTGGTGGTGATGAACCACGGCCAGATCATCCAGGTCGGCACCCCGACGGAGGTGTATGACACCCCGGCCGACAGTTTCGTCTTCGACTTCCTGGGCGGGGTGAACCGCCTGAACGGGGTCGTCGACCGGGGCGTGGCCCGGCTTGATGGCCACCCCGTGCGGGTGGACGGCGAGGTGGGCGCTGAGGGCCCCGCCCTCATCTATGTGCGCCCCCACCAGGTGGAACTGGGCGTGGCGCCCGCCGATGGCGTGCCCGAGGGCAAGTGGAGCGCGCGGGTCAGCATGGTGCATGCCGCCGGCCCCGTGGCCCGAGTGGAACTGGACCTGGCCGGCCGCGCGCTGGAAGCGCAGCTGTCCCGCGACCGCCTGAGCGATCTGGCGCTGGAGGTCGGCAGCTGGTGTACTGTGGACTTCCGCCACGCCCGGGTGTTTCCCGCCAAGGCTTGACGGTTCACATGAAAGACTTCAGGGCGTGCGGATCATGGATGGGCAGACGGTCGACCTTACGGCGTTGATGCGGGACATCGGGCAGCGGGCGCGCGCCGCCAGCGCCCAGTTGGCCGTGACCACGCCGGAGCAGCGCGTCGCCGGCCTGCGCGCCGCGGCATCCGCGTTGCGCGCTGACGCCGCCCTGATCCTGGAGGCCAACGGCCGCGACATGGCCGCCGGCCAGGCCAAGGGCCTGACCGCCGCCTTGCTGGACCGCCTGCGCCTGGACGAGGGCCGGCTGGAAGCCATCGCCAAGGGGCTGGAGGATGTGGCCGACCTGCCCGATCCCCTGGGCGCCGTCCTGGCGGACTGGACGCGGCCCAACGGCCTGCGCATCCAGCGGCTGCGCGTCCCCCTTGGCGTCATCGGCATCATCTATGAAAGCCGGCCCAACGTGACGGCCGACGCCGGCGGCCTGTGCGTGAAGTCCGGCAACGCCGCCATCCTCCGGGGCGGATCGGAAAGCCTGCATTCCTCATCCACCATCGTCGCGGCCATGCGCCGGGGCCTGGTGGAGGGCGGATTGCCCGCCGACGCGGTGCAACTGGTGCCCACCACCGACCGCGCCGCCGTGGGCATCCTGCTGACCATGACGGAGCACGTGGACGTCATCATCCCGCGCGGCGGCAAGTCGCTGACGGCGCGGGTGGCGGCCGAATCGCGGGTACCGGTGATCAAGCACCTGGACGGCATCTGCCACGTCTACATCGACCGGGCGGCCGACCCCACCAAGGCGCGGGCGATCGCCCTCAACGCCAAGATGCGGCGCACCGGCGTCTGCGGTGCCATGGAGACGCTGCTGATCCACCGCGACGTGGCGGCCGCCCAGCTGCCCGCCCTGATCGAGGATTTGATCGGCGCCGGCTGCGAGGTGCGGGGCGACGCCGCCGTGCAGGATCTCGACGCCCGCGTCCTGCCCGCCGACGACGCCGACTGGGATACCGAGTATCTGGACGCCATCCTGTCGGTGAAGGTGGTGGACGGCGTGGATGAGGCCATCGCGCATATCGAGCGCCACGGCAGCCACCACACCGACAGCATCGTGACCGAGGACGCGGCCACGGCGGAGCGCTTCCTGGCGCGGGTGGACAGCGGCATCGTGCTGTGGAACGCCTCCACCCAGTTCGCCGACGGCGGGGAGTTCGGCT
>NZ_BACU01000158.1 GCF_000333275.1 Azospirillum sp. B4
GTTTTGAGGATTTCAGTTGGGCACCTCAGGCGACGCGGCCGCCTTTTTTCAAGCCATCGATTTTAAAGCGCAAGGTTGGGGCAATTGGTCCGTACCAGCAGTGCCGGAAGTCCTCCGGGGGCCACCGGAACCCAGCCCATGCCGTTGATCCTCGCCCGCCTGACGCGTCGTCTGAACGACCGTGGCCGTGGCCTTGACCTGGTGGTGCTGGCGGTCGTCTGCGCCTTCCTGACCGCCGTGGTGCTGAGCGCCCCGCCGGACGCGACGACGGACGAGGCGGCGGCTTCCGTCCCCGCCCGCATGGCGGACGGGCAGGCTACCCGCTAGGCCCCCGCCACCCCGTTCCCCGAGGCCCCGTCTCCCGAAGCCGGGGCATCACGGTCTAAAGATAGGTTTTTCCGAAGAAGTACAGGGTCATCACCACGCCGGTGACGATGACGAAGCGGCGGACCTGTTCGCCGGGCAGCCGGCGGGCGACGGCCGCGCCCAGATAGCCGCCGGCGATGGCGGCCGCCATCATGACCAGGGCGGGCGCCCAGGCCACCCGGCCGCTGAGGGCGAAGGTGACGGTGGCGATGGCGTTCAGGCTGCCGGACAGCAGGGTCTTCCACGCGTTCATGGCGTGCATGTCGCGCAGGCCGAACAGGGTCATGGCCGCCATGGACAGGATACCCACGCCACCGCCGTAATAGCCGCCGTAGATGGCGATGACGAACTGGCAGCACAGCAGGGCCGTGGGCGTCAGGTGCAAATGGTCCTTCAGCAGGGCCGTCAACCGGCGGCCGAAGGCGAAAACCAGGGTGGCCAGCAGCAGCAGCCAGGGCACCAGGGCCACGAACACCGTTTCCGGCGTGTTCATCAGCAGCAGGGCGCCGGCCACGCTGCCCACCAGGCTGACCGTCACCATGGGCACCATGCCCACGCCCTGGATGGGCTGGAAGTCACGGCGGTAGGCGTAAACGCTGGCGAACGATCCCGGGAACAGGGCGACGGTGTTGGTGGCGTTGGCGGTGACGGGCGGCAGGCCCGCGAATACCAGGGCGGGGAAACCCAGGAAACTGCCGCCGCCGGCGACGGCGTTCAAGACGCCGGCCACGAAGGCGGCGCCGATCAGCAAGGCCCAGGTCCAGGGATCCATCGGATTTCCGGTACGTTTGGTGGCGGGCACCCCCGCGACCGCCGCCCCTGTTCCCGGGTGGTCGCGTCAGGGGGCGGGGGTCGCCGGAACGCCGTGCAGCACGCGGTAGAGCTGGAACCCCTTGCCCTCATGAACCAGATCGGCCAGGCCCGTCAACTCCCGATGTCCGGCCTCGGTGTTCAGGACCATGACGTAGTCGTAGTCGCGCTGCCAGTCCTGCCAGAAATAGGTGCCGGGGGGCAGGGGATTGGTCACGGCCTTCATCATCTCCCCCGTGCTGGGCGGGTCGCCGTCCTCGCGGTCCACACGCTCGGTATAGGCGGGCTTCACCGCCAGGATTTGCTTGCCGGCCACGCTGAAGGCGGTGCTGACCAGGCTCTGCCGGTCGATGATGGCCAGGCAGGGGGCGTGGCTGAAGGCGGCGTTGAAGTTGACGTCGCCGGTAGGCACCGTCGCCTCCGCCACCAGGATGGTGGACCCGGGCTCCACCGCCGCCGTGGCGGCCCGCATGTCGCGGTAGACCTGACCCAGGGGCCGCCAGTCGCCGATCATCACCACGCTGCGCACACCGATGATGGCCAGGATGGCGGCCAGCGCCGCCAGGCGGCCCCGGCGGCTGCGGAACTCGAACCGGACGAAGCCCAGGCCCAGGAACAGCAGGGCCACGGGCAGTCGCTCATCGGCATAGGCGGAGCCGAACAGGACGGTGGGCATGGCGATGTAGGTGACGGCGCCCGTGGCCAGCAGCATCCAGCCCGCCGTGTGCAGGTGCATGCGGCGGGTGGCCAGCAGCGCCACGACCACGGCCAGGGCCACCAGGCCCAGCGGCACCTCCCAATCCTCATGGAAGGTGGTGACCAGGAAACGCAGGCCCTCCCCCTTGCCCACCCAGCTCCACACCACCTGGTCGGCCAGGCCCATGGTCGGGCTGAGCGCCAGCAGGGGCAGGATCACCAGGAAGGGCAGGACCATCAGGCCCATGTGGCGCAGGGCCTGACGCCAGGGCCGGCGGATCAGGGCCGGCGCCTCCAGGCAGAATATCGCCATGCCGTAGAGGCCGACGGCGAACAGGTGGCAGAAAAACAGCACCAGCACCGTGACCGTGCTGGCCGCCAGCCGCTGCAGGTGCGACCGGCGGCGCAACGACAGGCGGACGGCGGTGCCCCAGAGGGCCAACCCGATGCCGAACAGGAAATTGGTGAAGCCCAGCAGGAAGATGCCGTTGTACATGAAGGCCATGGCCAGCAGGGCGTTGGCGCCCCCCGGGCCGTGCTCCGCCCGGTGCAGGGCGCGGTGCAGGGCCCAGGTGCCGCTGACGATGCTGACGATGATGGCGGCGATGAACAGCTTGCCGGCGGCGAACACGCCCACGACCTTGACCAGCGGGGGCACCACGATATCCATGGCCAGGTTGGGGATGACCTGCCAGTCGATGGTGTAGAAGCGCTGCAACAGCGGTTCCTGGCCCAGGCGCGCGATGATCTGCATCCGGGCCAGGTGGTTGGCGTAGTCGGTCAGCGGCGGGACCAGCACGAAGAACAGGGGCGTCAGCACCACCGCCAAGGCGATGATGCCCAGCACCGTGGCCACGGGCAGGTCCAAGCTACGGGGGCGGGTATCGCTGCGCGCGTCGGCGTCCAGGGCAACCATCATCCTTGCCAATTAACAGGCCGCTCTTGCGCCGCACAAGACAATCAAAAGAGGGGCGGCCAGCGTATGGCGAATATGCGATCCCCATTATTGCCGCCGCTACACTTTGCCTCAGCCGTCGACGTCCCGGCGCCGTCTCGGCCTTGTCCGCCATGGCGGACGGATCGAGGTTAAATTTTTTGATGGGGTGGCGATTTGTGATTCCCGGCTTGTGTCGCGGCCCCGATTCCCCTAACGAAGCAGGCGAACGACGGCCAGGCGACACCGGGCCGTGAAGCACAACAGGTGGGCACTGATCCCGGACAGGCTTGGGGGCCGCGGGGACGAAGGGCACAGGCGGGCGCGAACCGGCGGGTTCGGGCGGCATCCCGGGGATGCCCCCGGCGGGGTCCGGCCGCGTGGGGGGCCCGCCGCATCCAGCATCATTTTCCAAGGATTTGGGCATGCAGGCACAGGTCACGGCACGCGTTCGGCATCCGGTGGGTTTCTGGTTCGTCTTCTGGGGTGAGTTGGCCGAACGCGCCTGCTACTACGGCATGCGGACCCTGCTGGCGCTTTACATCACCTCGCAGCTGGGCTTCTCCGACAGCGACGCGGCCACCGTCATCCAGATCTTCATGGCGTCCTGCTACGCCCTGCCGCTGGTCGGCGGCGTCATCGCCGACCGCTGGCTGGGCCGCTATCCCACCATCATCTTCTTCTCATTCCCCTACATCTTCGGCCAGGTGGCGCTGGGCTTCGCCAGCAGCCCGTGGATGCTGTATGCCAGTTTGGCCATGCTGGCCATGGGCGCCGGGGCCATCAAACCCAACGTCAGCCCGCTGATGGCGCGCATGTACCAGGAACAGGGCAAGGAAGCCCTGATGGACAAGGCCTTCAGCTATTTCTACGTGGCCATCAACATCGGCGGCTTCGTCACCTCCTACGCGCTGCCCTGGGTGCGCGACAAGGCGGGCTACCAGGTGGCGCTGATGCTGCCGGCGGCGCTGATGACCGTGGCGCTGGTGGTGTTCGCGGCGGGCAAGCGCTTCTACCCGCAGGAAACCGCCGCTGATCGCGCCGCGGCCCGGGCCCTGGCCGCCCGTGGGCAGGCGGGCATGACGCCGGAGGAGCGCACGCGCCTGGTCCGCATGCTGCTGGGCTTCCCCATGATCCTGGTGTTCTGGATGGCCTACGACCAGACCGCCACCACCTGGGTGTTCTTCGCCCGCGACTATATCGACCTGAACCTGTGGCCCTTCGGCTTCGAGCTGACGCCGGACCAGTTGCAGGCCGTCAACCCGCTGATGATCATCCTGCTGACCCCTATCTTCAACGCCTTCTGGGGCGGGGTGGATCGCCGGCGCGGCGTGCAGACCCCGGCGCGGACCAAGGTGTTCGTGGGCTTCGGCATCACCGGGCTGTCCATCGCCATCATGGCGCTGGCGGGCCTGCTGGCCACCAAGGACCACCCGGTCAGCATCTGGTTCATGCTGGTTTCCAACATCGTGCTGGGCTTTGGCGAGCTGTGCATCAGCATGATCGGCCTGCAGTGGGCCTATATGGAAGCGCCGGCCCGGCTGAAGTCGTCCATCACCGCCGTCTTCTACCTGACGGTCTTCGCCGGCGACATGGTGGGCGGCCTCTACGTGCAGCTCTATGACCGCCTGTCGCCCTTCGCCTACTTCGGCGGCCAGGTGGCGGCGCTGGTGGCGGCGGGGCTGGTGTTCTACGCCGTGTCGCTACGGCGCGCGCGGGTGAGCCCGACGGTGGCGTAAGCCCTTCCGCGACCGCCCAAAAGAAAAGGCCGCCATCCCCTGCCTGGGACGGCGGCCTTTTTCTTGGGGTGAGCCCACTTCAAAATGTGGCGGGCTTCATGGGACAGGCAGGGTGTCCGTGAAGGGGTACCGAAGACGCTTTTCCGGCTATGGGGCGGCCGATGGTCAGGCCGCACCCGCCGTTGGCGTGGCTTCGGTCAGGCCATTGTTCAGCGCCCAGATGGCGGCCTGGGTGCGGTTGTTGCAGTTGATCTTGCGCAACAGGCTTTTCAGATGAACCTTCACCGTCGCCTCGGTGATGTGCAGGCCATTGGCGATGACCTTGTTGCTTTCGCCCTTGACCAGCGCGCGCAGGATCTGGGTTTCCCGCATCGACAGGCCCTTGTGCGGGCTGCCGGCGCCCACGTTGGGATGGCTCTGCTGGGTCAACAGCAGCGCCAGGTCGGACGGGAACACCTTTTCCCCCAGCATGACCAGATGCAGGGACTGGATCAGCGCGTTGGACGACCGGTCCTTGGTCAGGTACCCGTCGATCCCGGCCTCCAACGCCATGCGCAGGCGTGGGGCGTCGAAGCCGTTGGTCAGATAGACCAGGCGGGCCTCGGGCAACAGGCTGCGCAACTGACTGGCGGCAGCCCGGAACTCAGCCGCGTCGGTCACGTCGAACAGGACCAACGCGATGCCTCGGCCGGATGGCTTGGCCAGGGATATATCATTTGGTGTGGGGGCCGCCAGCTCGGCCTTGGCAGCTTCAACGTCCCGCGCTTCGGACACGACGCGGAAATCCTGCGGCAGCAACTGCCGTAAGCCCTGCCGGAACAGGGTACTCGGGTCTATTACCAGAACATCATGGGTGGCCATGATCCAAACCTCCGACGCAGATGCAACTTGATCGGAGCCTTTAATATTGGCGCATTCGCGGCGTAAGACAACCCTCACTTGTGTCCGGTCGCTTTAGCTCTTTCGCGTAGCCCCCTCACCGTAGCTAGCCAGGAATATCCGGGAAACGGTTCAAAAGGGATAGACGGCTCAGCGGCGGTAGCGCTTTTCCTGCATAATCTCCAGTTGCAGCTGCTGGATTTCGGTGAGCCGCTTCCACTGGCGTTGAATCAGATAATCAATTTTTTCGTGCAGGTGGCGGATCTCCAGCTCAGCCTTGAGGTTGACCCGGTAGTCGTTCTCGGACCGCAGGCGATCCTTGGCCTCCTGCCGCTTCTGGCTCATCATGATGATGGGGGCCTGGATGGCGGCCAGGCAGGAGAGAATCAGGTTGAGCAGGATGAAGGGGTAGGGGTCGAACGACTTCTCCCCCTGGATACCGCTGAAGATCATCCAGACGATCAGGAAGCTCCCGAAGGTCAGGATGAAGGTCCAGCTGCCGCCGAAGCTGGCCAGGTGGTCGGACATGCGTTCGCCCAGCGTGCGCTCCTCGGCGTAGCCCTCCTCGATGTTCTCCGCCAGGGTCTCATGGGTGGCGATGCTCTCCGCCACTTGGCGATCCAACTCGGTCAGCTCGCCCTTTTCCTGCTGCAGCAGTTCCTCGACGTAGAGCGAGCGGTAGCGGGCGACGACGCCGCGGCTGACCAGGGCGTCCGGCGGCAGGCCGGGATGGTCGCGACGGATGCGCACCGCCAGGCTGGGGCGCAGGGTGTCCAGGCTGATCAGGTCGCGCTTGGGGCGCATCTTGCCCGTGACGCCGCAGGCCACGCGCTTGCCGCCGCCGGTCGTGCCGGGCGCGTCCGTCACTGGGCCGCCGTCCAGCCCCGCCTCCTCCTCCAGGCCGTCGCCGGCGTCGTCCTCACCGTCGATCAGGTCGGCGTCGGCCAGCTCCTCCGCCTCGGCCGCGAGTTCGGCGGCGATGGCGGCCTCCTGCGCCTCATCGGGCACCGGATGCACACCGCCTTCGTCCTGTGGGGTCAAACCGCCCTCACGCCCCTCGACCATCACCAATCCTCTTCGACAGTCCGCGGCCCGTCCAGGCTCGCGGTAACCAACACCGATATGGGTTCTATAACCGAACTATGACAGTTTTCCGCGACTGTCTTGAAGGAAGCGGCCCCGCGTGAGGCAAAGGCCCCGTGGGCAAGTGTCGCAGGCGCCGTTAACCTCCGCCCCATAAGGAAAAACCCCGCCAGCGGACCGGCGGGGTTTCCCTATTGTCAGGCTGTCCTTTCCCCGAGGGGAGGGACCAACCTTAGAACGTGAACTGCATGCGGCCGCCGAAGGACTGCCAGCTGTCGCCCGTCTGGACGTTGCTGGTGGCCGAGGCGTACTTGCTCACGTCGATGAACTGGTAGTCCAGCATCATCTTGACGTTCGGGGTGACGTACCAGTTCAGGCCCAGGGTCCACACTTCCTGCTGGCCGCCGCGCACGCGGTTGGCGGTGTTGGTGGCCCAGGTGTCGGAGTTCAGGTTCAGGAAGCTGTAGCGGGCCACGGCTTCCCAGGTGCCCCAGTTGCCGTTCATCGGGTTGAAGGGCTTGTCCACCGTCGGGGCGCTGAAGGCGCCCTGGTTGGCGACGTAGTTGCGCTTCTGACCGGTCAGCACCCAGCCGGCTTCGGCGTAGTAGCCGAAGAAGCTCGGGTCGTTGGTGGCGGCCGGGGTGGAACGACGGGTCATGTCGATCTGGTAGCCTTCGCCCTGCACCCAGAAGCTGTCGTAACGGACAGCGGCTTCACCGCCGTAGATGGTGACGTCGTCGACGTTGATGCTGCCGGTGTTCAGGATGGCGCCCAGGCCGCCGTAGCGGTTTTCCGGACGCTCGGACAAGGACACGACGTGTGAGTTGGCGGCCGTCACGCTGCCGGAAACCAGGTTGGTCTGCGGCGGGGCGTACAGGTAGCCGAGGTCGGCGCCGATGTGGACGATCATGTGCTCGTCGTTGATCGGGCGGAAGGCGGCGCGGGCGAACACGGCGTGCTGGTCGTCGCCGGTGGTCTGGGCGCTGGCGTTGACGCTGTCACCGGTCAGGTAGACGTCGGCGAAGTAGTTGTCGCCATACTTGCGCACACCGGCCGAGACACGGCCTTCGCTGGCCACCAGGCTGGTCACGACGTTGGTGATGCCGGGACGCTCGACCAGGCCGATGTCGTTGGAGCTGATGCTGTCTTCGAAGGTGAAGGCCGGCTGCATGGCGCCGACGTCGATGATCCAGCCCTTGAAGCCGTTGTACGACAGCTGGGCGGTCTGCAGACGGCCGCTGCCGCTGGTGCGGCCGGCGAAGTCGGCCTGGGCGGTATAGGTGAAGTCGTTGAAGGCCTTGCCGGCGAAGCCGATGTAGGCGCGACGGAAGTTGAAGCCGTCGGTGATGTCCTTGTTGGCCCGGTTATCCGGGTTCTTGGTGTCCTGCATGTTCCAGCCGTAGTCCAGCTGCATGCGGCCGATGGGCTGGAAGCTGAACGCCTTGTCCGCGGACGCGAAGGTCGGCACGCCGTTGGGGAAGGTGATGCTGGGCAGGTTCGCCGTGGCGGTGGTGACCGAGGTGGCGGCCTTTTCGG
>NZ_BACU01000157.1 GCF_000333275.1 Azospirillum sp. B4
GGCCCCCGTGGTTCACCACCCCGCCAACGGACGTTGACAATCCGTTCGGCGTGCATCACTGAGGTGCTGGACCCCACACCCTGGGCAGGCGGGCCCTTTCCAGGGTGTGGTTGTTACCGCGTCGACGCATTTTTGGCCCTGAAGCCTGTTCGGTAAAGCCGGAAAGATGCATGATGCGGCAGCGGTACTTTGAGTCTCATGCATGCGCCGAAATTTATCGATCCGTGCCCGGCTTTGGCTATACGCCCTGGCGGCGGTGACGGCTTGCGTCGGCATGCGAACGACCGTAGCGGCGCTGCCCGAGCCGGGTATGTACCGGTCTGCCGATGGCCGCACCCTGCATGTGTCCCTTTTCAAAGGGGAGTGGCGAGACCCTTTGGGGAAAGTGAGAAAGCTTGACGATTGTGGTGACGAGTTTCAGGTCTGTTTTTCGGACGGGCATAATTTCGGATTTTCCCTTCCCAGGAAATGTGCTGGGTGGATGCCTAGGGCCAATCAAGAGCGGCTGAAAATCCATCCGCAGTTTGTTGGTATTATTCATGAGTATTCATGGATAATATTTCCGGATTATCCCGAGTACATTTTCCAGTACGCCGATTCCCGTGGTGTTGTGGGGATTTATACGAGGGCGGAAGCGCCTATTAATTTCGGAATCTACTTTAAGAAAGGGCGCGCAGTCTCCGATTTTGAAGACTATGCGTTCCGCAGTGTGAACAAGATTGGGATTGCGGCTTGCGAGTAGCGTCTGCGGTGCTGATAGGTTGTTGCCCTCTTGAGCGGCGCATAAAAGAAGGGCCGATCCGCGAGGATCGGCCCTTTCAAGGATGTGCCTTGGGAGGAAACCCAGGTCTGACCTCTTAGACCTGGAAGCCACGCCAGAACGGATCCTGGGTGGGGTCGACGTAAATGGTGTTGAGGCCGGTCTGCACCGCCCAGCCCTTGATGGACGGGCGGATGCTGGGGAAGTCACCCAGCCTGCCGGCGCTTTCCACGCGGCCTTCGAACAGGCTGCCGATGATGCTCTCATGCACGAAGCTCTGGCCGACGCTCAGCTTGCCCTGGGCGGCCAAGTGGGCCATGCGGGCGGAGGTGCCGGTGCCGCAGGGGGACCGGTCGATGGCGCGGTCGCCATAAAACACGGCGTTGCGGCCGTGGGCCTCCGGATGCTTGGGTTTGTCCACCCACATCACATGGCTCAGGCCCCGGATGGTGCTGTCCAGCGGATGGATGGGGGTGATCTTCTCCCGCACCAGCTGGCGCACCAGGCCGCTGAAGTGGATGATCTTCTGGCTGCCCAGGTCATCGATGCCGGTATAGGCACCTTGCGGTTCGATGATGCCGTAGAAGTTGCCGCCGTAGCTGATGTCCAGGGTGATGGGACCCAGTTCCGGCACCTCGATGGTGACGCCCCGGGTGTGGAGGAAGCTGTCGATGTTGAACAGCCGCACCCAGTTCACCTTGCCGGCCGCCATCTCATACTCGACGCCGATCTCGCCGGCGGGCACGTCCAGTACCAGCTTACCGGGGGTGCGCGGGCGGATCAGGCCGTGTTCCAGGGCGAAGGTCACCATGCCGATGGTGCCGTGGCCGCACATGGGCAGGCAGCCCGAGGTCTCGATGAACAGGATGGAGGCGTCGGCCTCCGGACTGCACGGCGGGTAGACGAAGCCACCCGACATCATGTCGTGGCCGCGCGGCTCGAAGCACAGCGCCGTGCGGATCCAGTCGAAGCGCGACAGGAAATCCTGGCGCTTCTCGCTCATGGTGGCCCCCACCAGGGGCGGGTGGCCGCCCATGACCAGCCGCACCGGGTTGCCGCAGGTGTGCCCGTCGATGCAGGCGAAAGTCTGACGGCCGGTGGGCAGCACGGGATCGCCGGTCGGAACGCTGGGGGCGGTGGTCATGGGATCAGGCCTTGAGGCAGACGAGTGAAGACGAACATACTCGCGAAGCTGGACCTGGTTCCCCAGATCCAACTTCGCTAGCCCGCGACGGCGGGCGCCGGAGCGAGCACCGAAGGGCGCAGCGAGGACAAGCCAAGCGGCCGGATGGCCGCGCCCGGCGCCTGAGGGAGCGTCAGAGACTCGGACGGGTCGCGGCGGCCTTTTCGACCATGGCGATCACGTCGGCGCGGGTCTGGCCTTCCAGGATGTAGCGCGGCGGACGCACGCGCTCCGACCCACGGCCCATCACCTGCTCGGCCAACTTGATGCTCTGCACCAGGTCGTGGCGGGCATCCAGGTGCAGCAGCGGCAGGAACCAGCGGTAGATGGCGCGGGCCTTGGCCAGGTCGCCGGCGACGACGGCGTCGTACAGGGCCACCGACTCCTTGGGGAAGGCGTTGGTCAGGCCGGAGATCCAGCCCTTGGCGCCCAGCAGCAGGCCTTCCAGGGCCACGTCGTCCAGGCCGGCCATCAGCATCAGCTTGGTCTCATCGATGGCGTTGGCCAGGTCGGTGAAGCGGCGGGTGTCGGGGGCCGATTCCTTCAGGGCGACGATGGTCGGGATGTCCGCCAGGCGCTGCAGCAGGGCCACGCTGATGTCCACGCGGTAGGCTGGCGGGTTGTTGTACAGCATGATGGGCAGGGGCGAGGCGGCGGCCACGGTCGCGAAGTGGCGGAACAGCTCTTCCTCGGTCGGCACGTACACCATGGCCGGCAGCAGCATCAGGCCGTCGGCGCCGATCTCGGCGGCGTCCCGGGCATAGGCGGCGGCGCGCGGCGTGGTCAGCTCCGACACGCCGGTGATCACGGGCACGCGGCCGGCGGTCACTTCCTTGGCGGCGGCCAGGACCTTGCGCTTCTCATCAGGTTCCAGCGAGTTGTTTTCGCCCACCGTGCCCATGATGATCAGGCCGTGCACGCCGTCGCGGATCAGGCCGTCGATCACCCGCTGCGTTTCCGCCAGGTTGATGCTGAGGTCTTCGTTGAACTGCGTGGTCACCGCAGGGAACACACCGCGCCAGTTGGGCAGGGACATCTCTCAAAACCTTTCACGATTCCGCATCCGCGCTTGTCGGGAAGCGCTCCGATGGATAGTATAATGGGATATTGTATCCAATCAAGGGACTCCGCACATGCCCGCCGCCGATGCCAGCAACCCACCCATGCCGTTCCGGCCAGGATCGGGCACCATCGCGGTGGTGGGCGCCGGTGTCGTGGGGGCCGCCACGGCCCTGACTTTGGTGCGCGACGGGCATGATGTCATCCTTATAGACAAGGATGAACCGGGCCGTGGCTGTTCCTATGGCAATGCCGGTCACATCGCGACCGAACAGCTGCTGCCGCTGGCTTCCTTCGCCACGTTGCGCCGGGTTCCCGGCCTGCTGCTGAACCGCAAGGGACCGCTGGGCATCCGCAAGGGGGCGCTCCCCATCCTGGCGCGCGGCTGGGCGCGGGACTTCCTGGCGGCCTGCCTGCCCGCGAATCACGCCCACGGCACCAAGGTGCTGTCCGGCCTGATCGAAACCGTGGTCCAGGATTGGCGCACCCTGCTGGTCGGCACCGGCGCCGAAGGCCGCTTCCAGACGCGCGGCCACCACAGCGTCTGGGAAGGTGCCGCGCCGGGGGCCGCCATCGCGGCGTCCGTGGCCGCCGCCCAGACGCTGGGCGTGCCCGTCACCAATTGGGGGCCGAACGCGACGGACTGGCCGGACCTGCCCGACGTGCTGCGCACCCGTGTCACCGGCGGCATGACCTATACCGGCACCGGCCACGTCAACGATCCCTTCGGCCTGACCCAGGATCTGGTCGCCGCCTTTGTGGCGCGCGGCGGTCGGGTGGAGAGGGTAGCAGTCGAAGCGTTGGAAACGGGCCAGGCGCTGGAGTCGGGCGGCGCGGGTTGGCGGTTGCGCCATCCCGGCGGGGTGCTGAACGCCGACGCCGTGCTGGTGGCCATGGGCGTCGACTCGGGCGCCCTACTGGAACCGCTGGGTTATCGCGTGCCGCTGATCGCCGAGCGGGGCTATCACGTGGTGGTGCCGGGCGACTCGGGCCTTGATCGCCCGGTGGTGTTCGAGGATCGCACCATCATCGTGACGCCCATGACCATGGGCCTGCGCGCCACCAGCTTCACCGATTTCAGCGGCCCCGAGGACGCGCCCGATCCGCGCCGTCCGGCCCTGCTGCGCCATCACCTGCGCGACATCGGCCTGATGCGGCCGGGGGCGGAGAGCAGCGAGTGGACCGGCTGCCGTCCCAGCCTGCCCGACTATCTGCCCATGCTGGACGCCAGCCGCCGCCATCCCGGCCTCTATGCCGCCTGCGGCCACCAGCATCTGGGCCTGACCCTGGCCGCCGTCAGCGCGCGCCGCATGGCCGACATCGTCGCCGGTCGGGCGCTGCCCGATCCGGCCATGGCGCTGGACCGCTTTTCCTGACCGTTCGCCCTTACTTCCGTCCTATGACCGGAGGCGTAGTTCTTTAAAATGCAAGATCGTATACGATATCCCAAACCAGCTTGGCAGTTGGGTCCCTTTGCTCCGTCGGCCGCATCGCCGTCGGCCCATGGCGTTTATGCCGGGGCGTCCCCATCTGATCGCGAAAACAAATCCAAAAACACAGGGGCATGGTGATGGCGCGTGAGCTGGGAGACAACCCCATGACGAATTTCAGTGCGCCGTCGCGGCGCACCGTCCTGCGCGGCGCCGCCTCGGCCGCCGCCCTGATGGCCGTGCCGGCCATGGCCGCCCCGCTGGTGCCGCCGCTCAATGCCGGCACCGCCGAAGCCTTCCCCCTGTCGGCCGTGCGGCTGAAGCCCTCACCCTTCAAGGCGGCGGTGGATGCCAACGCCCGCTACCTGCACAGCCTGGAACCCGACCGGCTGCTGCATAACTTCCGCGCCGGCGCCGGCCTTCAGCCCAAGGGCGCCGTCTACGGCGGGTGGGAGGCTGACACCATCGCCGGCCACACCCTGGGCCATTACCTCAGCGCGCTGTCCCTCATGCACGCCCAGACCGGTGACGCGGAGTGCGCGCGGCGTGTGGACTACATCGTGGCGGAGCTGGCGGAATGCCAGAAGGCCCAGGGCGACGGGTACGTCGCCGGCTTCACCCGCAAGCGCGGCGACATCGTCGAGGACGGCAAGGTCGTGTTCGATGAGTTGCGGCGCGGCGACATCCGCTCCGCCGGGTTCGACCTCAACGGCTGCTGGGTCCCCCTCTATAACTGGCACAAGCTCTACGCCGGCCTGTTCGACGCCCAGACCCTGTGCGGCAACACCCAGGCCCTGGACGTGGCCGTCAGGCTGGGTGGCTACATCGACGAGGTGTTCAGCCACCTGAACGACGACCAGGTCCAGAAGGTGCTGGACTGCGAGCACGGCGGCATCAACGAGAGCTTCGCCGAACTGTATGCCCGCACCGGCGACCGCCGCTGGCTGAAGCTGGCGGAGCGGCTGTACCACGCCAAGGTGCTGGTGCCCCTGTCGGAAGGCCGGGACGACCTGGCCAACATCCACGCCAACACCCAGATCCCCAAGCTGATCGGCCTGGCCCGCCTGGCGGAGCTGACGGGGTCGGAACGCCACGCCAAGGCCTCCGCCTTCTTCTGGCAGACGGTCACCGCCAACCATTCCTACGTCATCGGCGGCAACGCGGACCGGGAGTATTTCCAGGAACCGCGCAGCATCTCCCGCCACATCACCGAGCAGACGTGCGAGGGCTGCAACAGCTATAACATGCTGAAGCTGACCCGCCTGCTGTACGCCCGCCAGGCCGACGCGCACTACTTCGATTTCTATGAGCGCGCGCACCTGAACCACGTGCTGGCGCAGCAGAACCCGGCCACCGGCATGTTCACCTACATGACGCCGCTGATGTCCGGCTCGGCGCGCGAATATTCCACGCCCACCGAGGATTTCTGGTGCTGCGTCGGCAGTGGCATGGAAAGCCATGCCAAGCATGGCGAGAGCATCTACTGGCGGCACAACGCGGGTAAGGGGGGTGGGGAGGATTTGGCCGTCAACCTCTACATCCCCTCCCACCCTCACTGGGCNGAAACGCGGGGCGGTGTGGAACTGGACACCCGCTATCCGGAGCAAGAGACGGTGCTGCTGACGCTGAAGGCGCTGAAGCGCCCGGCGGCGTTTGCCATCAGCTTCCGCATCCCGGCCTGGTGCACTGGCGCCACCCTTGCGGTGAACGGCAAGCCCCAGGATCCGCAGGTGCGGGATGGCTACGCCGTCGTGCGGCGGGAGTGGAAGGCCGGGGACGCCGTCGCCCTGCGCCTGCCCATGGCGTTGCGCCTGGAATCGACCAACGACGACGCCGACACCGTGGCCTTCCTGCACGGGCCGCTGGTGCTGGCGGCCGACCTGGGCCCCGCGCCCAAGAGCGAGGCGCCCACCGGCTCGCCTCAACCCACCCCGGTGGCGGAGGCTTTCCAGGGCCCGGCTCCGGCCCTGGTCGCGGCTTCCGTCCTGGACGGTTTCCAACGGGCCACGCCCGATGCCCTGGTGTGGCGCACCACCGGCATCGGCCGGCCGGGCGACATGGACTTCAAGCCCTTCTACCAGCAGTACACCCGGCGCACCGCCGTCTATTTCAAGCGCTACACCGAGGCGCAGTGGAAGACGGCCGAGGCGGCCCTGGCGCAGGAGGCGGCCCGCCAGCGCGACATCCAGGCGCGTTCCGTCGATGTCATGCACCTGGGCGAGATGCAGCCGGAACGCGATCATGGGCTGGAGGCCAAGATCTCCTACCCTGTGACCTACCGGGGCCGGAATGGGCGTGACGCTCGCACTGGCGGCTTTTTCGAGTTCAAGGCCAAGGTCCGGCCCGGCGCCCTGGTGCTGCAGGCCACCTACTGGGGCGATGAGCGCAGGCGCTGGTTCCACATCCTGGTCGACGGTACCCGCATCGCCACGCAAAAGCTGGACGCGGAGCGGCCGGGTGAGTTCTTTGATGTGGAATACCCCATCCCCGCCAACCTGACGGCGGGCAAGTCCAGCGTCGTCGTCCGTTTCGAGCCGGAAACCGGCTATTCCGCGGGGCCGGTCTTCGGCTGCCGTGTCGTCGCAGCGTCAGCCTCTCAGGGAGCGCCCATTTGATGAACCGCCTTACCGCACGCTTGCTCGTGGGCACCGCCCTTTTCGCCGGCGTCCTGACCCTGGACCAGATTACGGGGGGCCAGATCACCGCGACCGCTCCCGTCGCCGGCATGGCCCATGCGGCGACCGCCAATCCGGTGGGGGGCAAGGCCGACGCCCAGTTCAAGGCCATCTACACCAAGGAATGGAAGTGGCGGCAGGAGGAATTCAAGGGCGAAGACGACGAGGACAGCACCGACACGGCCGCCAACCACCTGCCCAAGGTCGACCTCGCCACCCAGGAAAAGCGCCAGAAGGTCTGGGAAGGCGTCATGAAGGAACTGGACGCCGTTCCCCAGGCCGACCTGTCGCCGGAGGCCAAGGTGGACTTCGGCATCTACCGCGACCAGGTGGCGGTGCTGCTGAACAGCCAGAAGTTCAAGGACTATGAGAAGCCGCTGAACGCCGACAGTTCCTTCTGGTCCAACATGGCCGGCGGGGCGCGCAAGGCCTTCCATACCACGGCCGAGTACAAGGCCTTCATCGGTCAGATGAACGATATGCCCCGTTACTTCAACGAGCAGATCGTGAACATGCGCGCCGGCCTGAAGCGCGGCTTCACCCCGCCCAAGGTGACGCTGACCGGCCGCGACAGCGGCATCGTGAACGTGGTCGAGGCCAAGACGCCGGAAGACAACGTCTACTACACCCCCTTCAAGACGATGCCGGACAGCATCCCGGCGGCGACCCAGGCGGAGTTGCGCGCGGCCGCCGTGGCCGCCATCACCAAGTCGGTGGTGCCGGCGCATCAGACCCTGCTGAAGTTCATGCGCGAGGAATACATCCCCGGCGCCCGCACCGAACTGGCGGCAGAGACGCTGCCCGACGGCAAGGCCTACTACCAGTCCAAGATCAAGGAATTCGCCACCGTCGACCTGACGGCGGACCAGATCCACAAGATCGGCCTGGAGGAGGTCGCCAAGATCCACGCCCAGATGCTGGACGTGATGAAGGAGGTGAAGTTCCAGGGTGACTTCCCCGCCTTCCTCAAGTTCCTGCGCACCGATCCCCAGTTCTACGCCAAGACGCCCGAGGAACTGCTGATGCGGGCGGCGTGGATCGCCAAGAAGTTCGACGGCAAGGCCGACCAGTATTTCGGCTACCTCCCGCGCCAGCGCTTCGCCATCATCCCGGTGCCGGCGGACATAGCCCCCTTCTACACCTCCGGCCGGGGCGGTCCGGGCGTCTACCTTGTCAACACCTACAACCTGCCGGCCCGCGCCCTCTATTCCCTGCCGGCCCTGACCTTGCATGAATCGGCCCCCGGCCACGCCTTCCAGATGCCCATCGCGGCGGAACAGAAGGATCAGCCGGAGTTCCGGCAGAAGGTCTACATCTCCGCCTACGGCGAAGGCTGGGCCCTCTACTGCGAGAAGCTGGGTGAGGAGATGGGCATGTACGAGACGCCGTATGAGCGCTTCGGCATGCTGAGCTACCAGATGTGGCGTGCGGCCCGCCTGGTGGTGGACACCGGCATCCACTCCAAGGGCTGGACGCGGGAACAGGCGCAACAGTACCTGCACGACAACACCGCCCTGGCCGATCATGAGATCGAGACGGAGGTGGACCGCTACATCGCCTGGCCGGGCCAGGCGCTGTCCTACTATCTGGGCGAAATGGCCATCCTGAAGGCCCGCGCCAAGGCGGAGAAGGAACTGGGCGCGAAGTTCGACCTGCGCAACTTCCACGACACCGTGCTGAAGCTGGGCGGCGTGCCGCTGCCGGTGCTGGAGGCCCGCATCGACCGCTTCATCGCCGAAGGCGGCAAGAGTCCCTATCCGGCGCAGTAAGCCAACGGGTCGGAACCGAGCGCATTCAAGCAGCAACACGCTCGGTTCCGAACGCCGTACCTACAGCCGTCGGGGAATGTCGGCGGCTTCATAGAAGACGGCGGCGATGACCGGGTATGGGTTTATCCGGTATGCGATCCAGTAGCGCCCTGCCTTCATCCACGCCAGTCCTGGCCGGGCAAGCTGCGGGTAGGCGCGGGGGGCAGGCAAGCCGCCCTCAGGGGCGCGCTCAATGGTGTCCGACGCTTCCTGCAGCGCGGCCATCAGGTTCACGACCGCCTCAAAACGATCCAGGGCTTCATAATGTCGACGAAGGGCGAGGACATGCCGCCTGGCTTCGCGACTGAACGGAATCAATGCGAAGCGGCCCCTCCCCGGGTCGGCCCCCGGGCGGGCGTCTCGCGCCGCTTGGCCTTCATCCGGGCGATGCCGGCACGAAGGTCCGCCATGACGGTTTCGCCCGACACGATATGGCCCGCCTCGATATCCGCATCGCTGCGGTTGAGGGCGGTGGTCCAATCGTCAATGGTCAACCTGGTCGGGTCATGGTCTGTCATGTGGATAGGATGACATCGGAGGGCACCGTTGTCGAGAAGGTGGGGGCGCGTGTCCTCGTTTTGTTCTTGAGAAGCCTTTCGCTCAAACGGATGTGGGTGTATCACTCCGATACCCCATCTTCTTGAGCAGGACGCCGTCCCATGCCCCTGGATCTCGCTTCATTGGCCCTCGGTTTCGTCGCGGCGCTGGTCGTGGCCCTGGTGGCGGCGCGGGTGGCGGGGGGCGGCGCCCGTGCGGAGCAGGCCGAGCGGCTGGCCCTGCTGGAGGCCGACCTGGCCGCCCTGCGGGAGGCGAAGGCCGATGTCGACCGCCGCCTGGCGGTGGAGGGGGAACGGGCCTCCCGGGTGCCGCTGCTGGAACGCGACCTGGCGGCGCTGCGGGAGGAGGGCGCCCGCCTCAGCCAGGCGCTGGCGGCCTCGAAGGAGGCGCTGGTGCGCGAGCTGAAGCAGGCGGAGGAGAAGATGCTGCTGCTGACCCAGGCGCGCGAGACCATGGCCAAGGAGTTCAGGGTCCTGGCCGACGAGGTCATGACCCGCCATGGCGAGACCTTCGCCAAGCAGAACCGCACCCAGCTGGACGGCCTGCTGGCTCCGTTGCGCGACCGCATGGTGGAGTTCCAGCAGGGACTGCAACTGGCCCACACCGAAAGCGCCAAGGACCGGGCGGCGCTGGCCCAGCAGATCCGCCAGCTGACCGACACCAGCGCCCGCATGACCAGCGAGACGCACAACCTGACCCAGGCGCTGAAGGGCAAGGCCCAGACCCAGGGCGCCTGGGGCGAGATGATCCTGTCCACCATCCTGGAACGCTCCGGCCTGCGCGAGGGCGAGGAGTATGTGACCCAGGAGAGCCGCACCGACGCGGACGGCGGCCGCCTGCGCCCCGACGTGGTGGTCAACCTGCCGGGCGGCCAACGGGTGGTGATCGACGCCAAGGTGTCGCTGACGGCGTTCGAGGCGCACGTGAACGCGGAGGACGAGGTGGCGCGCATGGCGGCGTTGGCCCGGCACGTCGTGTCCCTGCGCAGCCACATCAAGACCCTGGGCTCCAAGGACTACACCGGCGCCGTGGGCAGCGGCCTGGACTATGTGCTGATGTTCGTGCCCATCGAGGGCGCCTTGGCCGTGGCGGTGCAGGAGGACCCGGCGCTGACCGCCTATGCCGCCGACATGAACGTGGCCATCGCCACGCCCACCACCCTGATGGTGGCGTTGCGCACCGTCGCCAACGTCTGGCAGGTGGAACGCCGCAACCGCAACGCCGAGGCCATCGCCGACCGTGCCGGCAAGCTGTACGACAAGTTCGTCGGCTTCCTGGAGGACATGCGCAGCCTGGGCACCCAGCTGGACCGCGTGCAGAAAAGCTACGGCGGCGCGATGACCAAGCTCAGCACCGGCACCGGCAACCTGGTGCGCCAGGTGGAGCAGCTGAAGGACATGGGCGCCAAGACCTCCAAGGCCATCCCCGTCGACCTGCGGGAGGATGGGCTGGAGGACAAGGCGGCGGCGCTGGACACCGGTGCCACGCTGTCCCTCACCTGAATCCTGGCATCTGACAAGGCCTGTCTCGACAGGTTTGGGTAGTGCCGTGAAGTCCTCATGGATTCAGTCTTGACAGCGTTGTCTGATCCTGTGACCATCAAGCTCAATCGACCGGGGGTTGTGGCGGCGCGCCCGAAGTTCCCCGGTTCGAAAAAAGTGTCAGGGACGGGATTGCGCTTATGGCCTCGGGACGGCGCCACGCCTCCTCATAGGCTGCGGAGTAAGGGGGTTGTTCTCCCAGAGCCCCCCGCCGGGCGGCCGCGTCGGTTTTTGAGGATTTCAGTCTGGGCACCCTCAGGCGACGCGGCCGCCTTTTTTCCAGGCCATCGATTTTTAAAGCGCAAGGTTGCGGCAATTGGTCCGTACCAGCAGTGCCGGAACGTCCTCCGGCGGCCACCGGAACCCAGCCCATGCCGTTGATCCTCGCCCGCCTGACGCGTCGTCTGAACGACCGTGGCCGTGGCCTTGACCTGGTGGTGCTGGCGGTCGTCTGCGCCTTCCTGACCGCCGTGGTGCTGAGCGCCCCGCCGGACGCGACGACGGACGAGGCCCGGCTGATGGAGGCGGTCAGCACCAGTTCGGTGGATGTCTCGTCCACCGTGGCGCGGCCGGCGTCCAGCGCCAGGCCGGCGGCGGCGGCGGTGATTCCCCAGGGCACGGCGTCCAGCATGAATTTGCCCACGGCCACGCCGGCGCCGATGGCGGTCAGCGGGCCGGGCACGCTGCGGTTGGCGTTGGCGAACTTGGGATGGGCGATGGCGTTGGCGTCGATGGACACCATCACCACGTCGGGCTTGGGCTCCATGGCCACGGCATGGCCGTTCTGGACGAAGGCGGTGGTCAACGCCTGCTGGAACGCGTCGGCGAAGGTGGTGTCACTGTGCCGGGTCAGATAGACCTGCACCGGCGGTTTTTGCCCCGTCTGCTCCTGCAGATAGGCGGAAACTGCCGAGGCGACGTCGTTGGCCACCAGTGTCCAGTGGGCCACCGTCTCCATCTTGTACTGCGGCCGGGTCATGAAGCTGGCCGCCACCGGGCGTTCCGCGCAGCCGGACACCAGACCGCCAGTCAGCAGCAGGCCGCCGAGCGCCAGGGGCAGGGCGCGGAGATGGAGGGGACGGCGGGACCGATATGCGGCGCGGACCATGGGGCGGTTCATCTCTGGCGGCTCGATTGACCACGGGGCCGCCACCGGGCAGCCCCCTGCAGACCAGTAAAGCAAACCGCGTGCCGGCTTTTGGTCACCCTCAGGCTCCGCCCGGCCATGCCATTCCCGCTGACGGAACCTTACGCCGACGGCGTGACGATGGTCAGCGCGGTGTCATCGCCCTTGGCGCGTTCCGCGTCCGGGGCTTGGCCCAGGATCTGGAAGCACAGCGTCTCCGCGATGTTGGTGGCGTGGTCGCCGATGCGCTCCAGATTCTTGGCCGCGAACATCAGGTGGGTGCAGGCGGTGATACGCTGGGGCGATTCCATCATATAGGTCAGCAATTCGCGGAACAGTGCGGTATAGGCCAGGTCAACCTCGCTGTCCGCGTCGCGCACGGCCAGCGCGGCCGCGGCGTCGCCGTCGGCGTAGGCCGTCACCACCCGGGTCAGCATGTCGTTCGCCGCCTCGCCAATGCGGCGTAGCGAGCGGGTCAGCTCCACCTCCGGCATCTGGTTCAGGGCCAGGGAGCGCTTGGCCACGTTGGCGGCGAAATCGCCGATGCGCTCCAGGTTGTTGGAAATCTTGAGCGCCGCCACCACCTCGCGCAGGTCGCGGCCCACGGGGGCCCGTAGCGCCAGCAGCTTGAGCGTTTGGTTTTCGATCTGCTGCTCCAGCATGTCGATCCGGGCGTCGTCCGCCATCACGGACGCCGCCAGGTCGCCGTCCCGGTCCAGCGTCGCCTTCAGCGCGCGGCCAAGCTGGGTGGAGGCCAAGCGTCCCATATCCGTGATGGCGCGGTGCAGTTGGGCCAGTTCCCCGTCATAGGACGCCACGATATGGCCGGTCGACATAAGCTCTCGTTCCTTGACTGATCATCGGTGACGTCCCTCGGGGACGATCCCGGGGGCGGACAGGCCGCAGGACTTGCCAAGCTTGGCCCTTGCGCCGCCACCGTCAATGTTTTCTTAGCAAAAGAGTAGGATGTTCAGTTGTAACCAGTCCAAAAGAAATACAGACTGCGTCACAATTTCTGACAATGCCACCAAGAGGCCCAGCCGGGGCATGACACCGCACGAATTGATCGCCGTCCTGGAGAAGCATGATCGCTGGCTGAAGCGCAAGACCGGTGGCGCGCGGGCCATGCTGCCCCTGGTGGACTTGCAAGGCGCCAGCTTCGTCGGCATGAACCTGCAATCGGCCAAGCTGTCCGGCGCCAATCTGACGGGCTGCGACTTCTCCACCGCCAACCTCAGCATGGCCGACCTGTTCGCCGCCAAGCTGACCCGTGCCGTGCTGATCAACGCCAACCTCTACCGCGCCGACCTGCGCGGCGCCCACCTGCGCGGCGCCCGGCTCAAGGGCGCCGTCCTGCGGGAAGCCGACCTGCGCGGTGGCGCCTTGCTGGATCGCCGGGGGCCCGGCCAGGTCAGCATGCAGCAGTCCGACCTGCGCGGTGCCGACATGGACGACGCGCTGCTGTCCAGCGCCAACCTGGCAGGCGCCGACCTCAGCGAAACCAGCATGGTGGGGACCGACTGCTCCGGCGCGCAGTTGTCCGGCTGCAACATGGCCAAGTCCATCCTGCGCCAGGCGAATTTCACCGGCTGCGACATGCGCGGCGTCAACCTGACCGGTGCCAACCTGACCGGCGCGTCGCTGAAGGAATGCCGCCTGACCGGCGCCACGCTGGCCGGCGCCATCCTGGTCAACGCCGACCTGACAGGCGCCAACCTGGAAGGCGTGGACCTGACCGGCGTGGACACCACCGGCGCCAACCTGGCCCGCGGCTCGGAAAATTCTCGCAGAAGATCAGAACGCGCTGGAACGCCCATCGTACCTGGATCGTCAGCAA
>NZ_BACU01000156.1 GCF_000333275.1 Azospirillum sp. B4
GAAAGCATCTAAGCGGGAACCCCCCTCAAACCCAGTGCTCCCTGAAGAGCCGTGCTAGACCAGCACGTCAATAGGTGGCATGTGGAAGCGCGGCAACGCGTGAAGCTAAGCCATACTAATCGCTCGTCCGGCTTGAAACACCGCCTCCCCCGCGCAGCGGCAAACCCATCGCCCAGCGCATCAGCGAAACAACAGACCGCACGGGTTACACGAGACAACAGCAGCGATGAGCACATACGCATGTGCGCCTGATCGATCTGGTGGTCATAGCGGGGGTCAATACACCCGATCCCATCCCGAACTCGGCCGTGAAAACCCCCAGCGCCAATGGTACTGCGTCTCAAGACGTGGGAGAGTAGGTCGCCGCCAGGTCCATCAGTCGCACATACACCCGCTCAACGCCGCTCCCCAGACCCTCACCACAATGTCCTCCACTCCCAGAACGCGTTCCCGCGGGGTGGAGCAGCCCGGTAGCTCGTCAGGCTCATAACCTGAAGGCCGCAGGTTCAAATCCTGCCCCCGCAACCAAATCACCAAGCCCCCGCGCTCCCCAGCGCGGGGGTTTTGTCATTCCCGGCTTGTGATCGTCAGGTCAACATCAGGGCGGGACACTAAGGCGCTATCGGGCCGGCGCGGTTGGGGTAGGCGCCGTCCAGGCGACACAGCGCTGGTAGGGCTGAAGATACTCACTGCGGCGGGCGCGCTCCGCGCCGTATTCGGTGTCACCCACCACCACCAGGCGATAGCGGTCGCGGGTGACGTCGCCGTCGCGCGAGGATGTCCAGTCGGTGCAAGGGGCAGGCTCTTTCGAGCCTGCGGCCTGGTGCATGACGACGAGGTCGACCGCCGTTTCCCGTGGCACGAAGACATGGATGAAGTTGATGTAACGGTTCAGGCCGTCCGTGGATGCCACCATGGCGGTGCCGGCGGGGGCGCTTAAGGTCGCCGACAGGCCATAGACGTCGCTGGCATCCCCCGGCACCACCAGCATGGTGACGAACTGCGCCACGCGGGAGGTGAAGCGGTAATACGCCACAGTGCCCGTGGACAGGGTGCCGTCGACGGTGAAGGAGGCATCGTTACCCTGCGGCGGCGCCTGCGGGTTCAGCGTGGCCACGGCGGCCGGGCTGTAAAACTCATTCAGGTCGAACGTCCGCCCCGCGACTTCCCGCGTGCGCACGCGATCACCCTGGCGACAGGGGGCCTTGTCGTCGCGGCAATAGAAGGCGCCGGCCAGCTGACCGTCCGCGTCGTCAGCCGCCATGTCATAGGTTTGCGGTGCCGGTCCCAGGGTACCCAAGGGACCCAGCGGCCCCAGGGGGCCGAGGGGACCGGTGGGGCCCAGCGCCGCCCATATTCCCCCCTCCCAGAAATCACCGTGCACCAGCAGGCGCCCCTGGAACAGCGGCCCGCCCTCGCCCAACGGCCCGTTGGCTCCCCAGGGATCGAGGGACGGCGCCATCTCGAACAGCGTCCGGAACCAGTCGCCATAGCTGACCGACATGCGGGCGATGACCTCGCGCGGGCTGCATGTCGTGGGATCGTCGCAGCGGCCGGCGTGGGTCAGCAGGGTACCCAGCGGTCCCTTGGCGCCCAGGGGGCCGTAGGGTCCCAGCGGGCCGCAATAACCCAGCGCGCTGTCATGGTAGGATGGAACGCTCAGCTTCCGCGCCAACCGGTACCGGCGATAGTCCTCGATAGTGCCGGCGGTGACAGCGACAGGCGAAGGCAGGTCGCGGCCAAACAGGGCTGGGCACCGTTCCTCCACCGCGCCGGCCTGGGCCGGCGACAGGAACAGCAGGAGAAGCGGAAGGGCGACACGGCGGATCATGGCGACCCAGGGTAGGGCCATGCAACCGGGGCGTGTCAATCGTATTCTGCTAAAGCGGGGAACGAGCTGGTGCAGCCACCTGATCGTGTAAATCGGCTCTATTATGGGCTTGGGGCCGCCGCCCCGCATTTCCATCGACAAGAATTAGGGCCCTCAGCCTTGCCTTGAAGGCGGGGGCGCCAATCGCTTCCAGGAGGCGGGCGGTATGGCCTTCGGCTTAGGGCGATCGGCGGCGGGGCATCCGTTTGGCCAGCGGCGCGTCTGTCGCCTTGAGCAGCGGGCCCATTAATGTGATTAATATCCCGTTACCGCTACCATTCTCCGTTTAAGCGCAGGAAATCGTTTTCATCCGGAGAATTGGCCATAAAAACAGATGAGGGAGTGCCCCCATGAGACGCGCGTTCCAGGCCGTGGCCTGCGCCGCCCTGTTCAGCCTGCCGCTGACGGTCGCCCTGCCGCCGCAATCGGCCCAGGCCAAGACGACAGCCCCGTCCACGTATGAAAACTTCCGGGTGGCGATCTATATCGCCGTCAACAACACCCGCCAGTTGGCCGAGAAGGCCACCTTCGACCGCGAGTTCGAACGGGCGATGCGGCAGACCCATTTCAGCAAGGTCTACCTGGAGGTCTACCGCAACCACGTCTTCGCCACCGATGAGGAGGTGACCCGTGTCAAGAAATGGTTCGAGGAGAAGGGCGTGCAGGTCTCCGGTGGCATCACCCTGGCGGCCGGCGGCGAGGGCGGGCAGTTCGGCACCTTCGACTATGAGAAGCCGGCCGACCGCGAGGAGTGCGCCAAGGCGGCGGCCCTGGGCGCCAAGCACTTCGACGAAGTGATCCTGGACGACTTCTTCTTCTACGCCAGCAAGAGCGACGCCGACATCGCCGCCAAGGGCGATCGCAGCTGGACGCAGTACCGGCTGGAAACCATGCGCCAAGTGGCGCGGGACCTGGTGTTGAAACCAGCCAGGCAGGCCAATCCCAAGGTCCGCATGGTCATCAAGTACCCCAACTGGTATGAGCACTTCCAAGGCGCGGGGTATGACCTGGAGCAGGAGTCGCAGGACTTCGACGCCATCTACACCGGTACCGAGACGCGTGACCCGGTGATCACCGACCAACTGCTGCAGCAGTACGAGAGCTACGAGATCTACCGCTACTACAGCAACATCCGGCCAACGGATGCGAAAGGCGGGGTGGGCAATGGCGGCGGCTGGGTCGACACCTATTCCACCCTCTATGCCGACCGCTATGCCGAGCAGCTGTGGGACACGCTGTTCGCCAAGGCGCCGGAGATCACCCTGTTCAATTGGCGCCCGATGTCGGAGGCGCTGGGCGTGGAACCGGGGGAGCGCAAGGCCTGGGCCAACCTGCCCACCAGCTTCCGCTGGCAGGATATGGTGTCGGGCTACAAGGCGGGCTCCCAGGCGAATGATCCGGGGCCCGGCTGGGGGCGCGTGGCCGGCTATGCGCTGGAGACGGTGGACAAGGACCTGGGCCATCTGGGCCGGCCCATCGGCATCGCCAGCTACAAGCCCTACCAGTCCTCGGGCGAGGACTTCCTGCACAACTACCTGGGCACCAACGGCATTCCGATCGAGCTGTCGCCGAAATTCCCCACCAACGCCGATGTCGCCCTGTTGACCGAAGCGGCGGCGCACGATCCCAAGATCGTGGAGGAGATCAAGGGCAACCTGGTGGCGGGCAAAACCGTCTTTATCACCTCCGGCCTCCTGTCGGCCCTTCAAGGTCCTGGGCACGAGAAGGGCGGGATCGAGGACATCCTGGAGGTCAAGGACACCGGCCGCAAGGTCGCCATCCACGACTTCATCAATGGCTATGGCGCCGGCAACGGCGAAAGCCTGAACGATCCGGCCCATGACAACCCGGCCGTGCTGTTCCCCGAGGTGCGCTACTACACCAACGACAGCTGGCCCATCATCCGCGGCGTGGCCAACGCCAAGGGCTTCCCCATCCTGCTGATGAACCGGTATTCCAAGGGCATCCTCTACGTCCTGACCATGCCGGAAAATCCGGGCGACCTGTACAACCTGCCCCAGGGCCTGGTGACGGAGGTGAAAAAGTATCTGCAGCGGGACTTCCCGGTGCGTCTGGACGCGGCCGACCATGTCAGCCTGTTCGCCTACGACAACGGCACCTTCGTGGTGCAGTCCTTCCGCGACCAACCGGTGACGGTGAACCTGTCGCTGCTGGGCCAGGGGGTGCGCTTGCGCAACCTGTCCACCGGCCAGCTAGTCGCCGCGACGCCCGTCGCGGCGGGAAAGACCGACACCTGGAAGCGTGACGGCGTGCCGCCGCGCACCGACTTCGGCGCCACGGTGCAGCCGCACTCCTACCAGGTGTTCAAGATCGAGAAGTGAGGAAAAAGGGGAACGGGAATATCTGTGATATGTTCCCTTTCCGTTCAGGGGTGATCTGGTAGGATGCCGGGGCCATGACCAGCCCCGGCATCCGCAAGATCATCCACATCGACATGGACGCGTTCTACGCGTCGGTGGAACAGCGCGACAATCCGCAGCTGCGCGGCCGGCCAGTGGCCGTGGGCTACGGCGCCAAGCGGGGCGTGGTGGCGGCCGCCAGCTATGAGGCGCGGGAGTACGGCGTGCGCAGCGCCATGCCTTCCACCACCGCGCTGCGCAAATGCCCGCCGCTGATCTTCGTGCCCCCCCGGTTTGAGGTCTACCGCGCCATCTCCCGCCAGATCCGGGAGATCTTCGCCGACTACACCGACCTGATCGAGCCGCTGTCGCTGGACGAGGCCTACCTGGACGTGACGGAGAACCGCCGGGGCCTGCCCACGGCCACCATCACCGCCACGGAAATCCGCGCGCGCATCAAGGCGGAGACGGGGCTGAACGCTTCCGCCGGGATCTCCTACAACAAGTTCCTGGCCAAGCTGGCCTCCGACCATCGCAAGCCCAACGGCCAGTTCGTCGTGCCGCCCGGCCATGGCGAGGCCTTCGTGGAGCACCTACCGGTAGGCAAGTTCCACGGCGTCGGCCCGGTGACGGCGGAGAAGATGAACGGCCTCGGCATCCACACCGGCGCCGACCTGCGGCGGCAGACGGTCACCTTCCTGCAAACCCACTTTGGCAAGTCCGGCCCCTGGTACCACGCCATCGCCCATGGCGAGGACCACCGCCCGGTGGTGCCCGACCGGCCGCGCAAATCCTCCGGCTCCGAAACCACCTTCCTGGAGGATTTGACGGAGCCAGAGGCGGTGGAGGATGGCGTCCTGTCCATGGCCGACGAGGTCTGGGCCTGGTGTGAAAAGGCCCAGGCCTTCGGCCGCACCGTGACGGTAAAGATCAAGTACGGCGACTTCCGCCAGGCCACCCGCAGCCGCACCCTGGCCGCCCCCGTGGTGTCGCGGGAGACGCTGCGTGGCATCAGCGTCGAGCTGGTGCGCACCGTCTACCCGCTGCCCACGGGGGTGCGGCTGCTGGGCGTCACCGTATCCAGCTTCGAAGCCGCCGGGCCACCGGCGCAGCTGGAGTTCGGGTTCTGACACCCCACGCCGTCGCCAGCGTGAGCTAACCGGCGACGGCTTCCGCCGCCTCCACGATGACCTGGGCCACAGCTTCTGGCTTCGACAGCAGGGACAGGTGGCTGGCCTTCAGTTCGGTGGTCCGGGCGTTCATCCGGGCGGCCAGCTCACGCTGCAGGTCGACGCTGACGATGCGATCCTCGCTGGAGACGATGTACCAGTTGGGGCGGCTTGACCAAGCGGCCTCGGTGATGGTGTCGGTGAAGGTGCGGGCCGCCAGCGGCGGCTGCAGCACCGCCAGCAGCCGGGCATCCTCCTCCGCCAGGTCCTGGCCCACGTCCTGCACCCAGCCTTCGACGCTCAAGGTCAGGAAGCCGGCGCCATCATCGATGATCTTGGCCAGCGCGGGCGGCGGGGCATGCGCCCCGACCAGCGCGCCGGTGCTCTGGCCCACACCCGGCGCGAAGGCGGCCACGTAGACCAGCGCCTTCACCTTTGGGTCGTTGCCCGCTTCGGTGATCACCGTACCGCCCCAGCTGTGCCCGACCAGCACGACGGGACCGGAAATCGCGGCCAGCGCGCGCCGGGTCGCGGTCACGTCATCGGCGAGGGAGGTGGTGGGGTTCTGCACGGCGACGACGCGCAGGCCCTTCCTCAGCAGCAGGGCGATGACATGCCGCCAGCTGGAACCGTCGGCCCAGGCGCCATGCACCAGGACGATCGTTGGGGTGGAGGGGGACGGGGTTTCCATGGGCTTCAAGCTCCTGGTTGGGACGATCCGTGATCGCCCATCCTTGGGGCAGGGGCCGATGCCGGTATTGTAGGATGGTCGAGGCTTTGGAGGTTTGGCTTCCCATATTTCGCGAAAGACGGGCGGCATCATTACGCCACCGGCAATAATGAAGTGCGCAGAGCGATAATTCTCATCATCGCTGGATTGAACGACCCTGCGTTTGCGGATCGGGAATGAACCCGGTCCCCGAAATCAGGAAAGCGGATCATGAAGCTCTACCACCATCCCATGTCGGGTCATGCGCACCGGGCGCGGTTGTTCCTGTCGCTGCTGGGCGTGCCGCACGAACTGGTCGAGGTCGACCTGATGTCCGGCGCGCACAAGAAGCCGGAGTTCCTGGCGCTGAATCCCTTCGGCCAGGTGCCGGTGCTGGACGACGACGGCGTCATCGTTTCCGACTCCAACGCCATCCTGGTCTACCTCGCCAAGAAGACCGGCCGCACCGAGTGGCTGCCGGAGGACGCGCAAGGTGCCGCGGCCGTGCAGCGCTGGCTGTCGGTGGCGGCGGGCGAGGTCGCCTACGGCCCGGCGGCGGCCCGCCTGGTCACGGTCTTCGGTTCCAAGCACAATCCGGAAGAGGTCATCGGCCGGGCGCACGCCCTGCTCAGGAACCTCGAGGCCTGGCTGGCCGACCGTGACTGGCTGGTCGGGACGGCGCCCACCATCGCCGACGTGGCGCTCTACAGCTATGTCGCCCGCGCGCCGGAAGGGAATGTCGATCTGTCGGGCTACCCCCGGGTCAACGCCCTGCTGCGCCGGATCGAGGCGCTGCCGGGCTTCGTCCCCTTCGTCGAGACGCCGGCCGGCCTGTCAGCCGCCGTGGCGTGAATGCGGGGTGCGGGCGCCCCTGCACGGGGGCGCCCGACCGGTCCAGATGCCAAGGAGGCGGGAATGAGCGACGGGGCGTTGACCAAGCTGGCGGTCTGGCATGCCGGCGAGAAGGCCATCCAGGAAAAGGTCGGTGTGGCCGACCGGATGGCGGGCGTGGGCCAGCGGGTGATTCGTGACTACCTGCCGGATCAGCACCGTGACTTTTACGCCCAGATCCCCTTCATCGTCGCCGGCACCGTCGACCGCCAGGGCGACGCCTGGGCCACGCTGCTGGCGGGCCGCCCGGGTTTCATCACCAGCCCCACCTCCCGGTCCCTGGACATCGACACCCGGCCCGACCCCGCCGACCCGGCGGGCGAGGGGATGGCGGAGGGGGGCGCGATCGGCCTGCTGGGCATCGAGTTGCACACCCGCCGCCGCAATCGGGTGAACGGCATTCTGCGCACCGGCACCGGCCCCTTCCGCTTCCAGGTCGACCAGAGCTTCGGCAACTGCCCCCAGTACATCCAGCTGCGCGACTATCGTTTTGAGCGCGACCCCGCCCAGGCCCACACCGGCCCGGTGCTGGAGGGCGTGGAACTGGATGCCGAGGCGCGGCGCATGGTCGCGGCGGCGGACACCTTCTTCGTCGCGTCCTATGTCGAGCGGGACGACCGCCGCCAGGTGGACGTCTCGCACCGTGGTGGCAGGGCGGGCTTCGTCCGCATCGCCGACGATGGCATGCTGACCATTCCCGATTTCGCGGGGAACCTGTTCTTCGCCACGCTGGGGAACATCCTGGTGAACGGCAAGGCCGGGCTGGTCTTCATCGATTTTGAGACCGGCGACATGCTACAGCTGACCGGCGACGCCCAGGTGGTGCTGGACAGCCCCGAGATCGCGGCCTTCCAGGGGGCGGAGCGGCTGTGGACCTTCCGCGCCCGCCGGGTGGTGCGGCGGCCGGGCGCTTTCCCCCTGCGCTGGGATTTCCAGCGGGACGGCTGGTCGCCCAATTCCCTGATGACGGGCGACTGGGCGCAAACCGCCGACCGGTTGCGCGCGTCGGACCTGGCCACGCGCTGGCGGCCCTTCAAGGTGACCAAGGTGGTGGACGAATCCGCCGCCATCCGCTCCTTCCATCTGATGCCGGATGACGGCGCCGGCCTGGTCCCGCATGAGGCGGGGCAGCACCTGCCCATCCGCGTGGTCCTCCCGGGGGCGGACAAGCCCGTCATCCGCACCTACACCCTGTCGGTGGCGCCATCGGACGGCGTCTACCGTATCAGCGTGAAGCGTGACGGGCTGGTGTCCAGCCACCTGCACGACACCATCCGTGTGGGCGACGTCATCGAGGCGCGCGCCCCCGCCGGCGCCTTCACCATCGACGCCCATGAGAAGCGGCCGGCCGTGCTGCTGGGGGCCGGCGTGGGGATCACGCCCATGCTGGCCATGCTGCGCCACGTGGTCTATGAGGGGCTGCGCACCCGCGCTATCCGGCCGACCGTGCTGTTCCACGCCGCCCGGACCAAGGCGGAGCGCCCCTTCGACGCGGAACTGGCGGAACTGGTGGCTGCGGCCAGGGGCGCGGTGCGCGTCGTCCGGGTGCTGAGCGATGCCACGGACGCGGCGGAGGGGCCGGATTATGAGGCGGCTGGCCGCATCGACATGGCCTTGCTGGGCCGCTTCCTGCCCTTCAACGACTACGACTTCTACCTGTGCGGGCCGGGGCCGTTCATGCAGGCGGTCTATGATGGCCTGCGCGGCCTGAACATCGCCGACGGGCGCATCCATGCCGAGGCGTTCGGCCCGTCGTCGCTGGTGCGGACGGCCCCAGCGGCCGCCATTGCCGCCCCACCGCGCGAGCCGCCCGCCACCACGCCGGTGCCGGTGGTCTTCGCCAACGCGCTCAAGGAGGCGCGCTGGACGCCGGAATCGGGGACCCTGTTGGAATTGGCGGAGGCGCGGGGCCTGTCGCCCGAGTTCAGCTGCCGCTCCGGCACCTGCGGCAGTTGCCGCACCAAGGTTCTGTCGGGTGCCGTGACCTATGTGAAGGAGCCCACCGCTCCGGTCGCGGCGGATGAGGCGCTGATTTGCTGCGCCGTTCCGGCCGCGCGGCCGGAGAACGCGGGGCCGCTGCAACTGGCCCTGTAACGGGAGAAACGACAATGTTCACTCTATTGACCCCGGAGGCCCTGGACATGGCCTCCGAAGCCGCCCGGCTACTTTTCGCTTGGCTTCGCGGCGCGATCGCCGGCCCCGCCCTCGGCGGTGACGTCGACCTGCGGGGCACGCTGGCCAAGGGTGACCTGCCCGCCACCGTGCGGGAGCGCATCGCGCTGGCCATCGCCGAAATCAACGGCTGCGAATACTGAGGGGGATGTCATGACGGCCTTCGCTTTGGATGGACGCGCGCGCCTGTCGATTGAACTGGCCCTCACCGCTGGCGATCCCGACCCCGGGCAGGAGGCGGAGGCACGCGGGATGGGCATGACCGGGGCGGAGATCGATGCCGCCCGCCGCGGTCGCAGCTTCGACGTGCGCACCTCGCTGGCCTTGGCATTGGTCCTGGCGGCGGGGGAAGCGGAGGACCGGCGCCGGGAATGCCGCGCGCGGGCCCTGCGGGCCGGCATTCCTGAGGACGTTTGCCGGGAGATCGAAACCCTGGCTGGAAAGGCGCATCGCCATGCGTGACCTGGAAGCGGCCGTGGAAACGGCTGATGAAATGGAACCCCCGATCCGGCGTTGGGCCCGCGCGCGCTGGGACGGCACGCGTTGGGACAGTACGCGTTGGGACAGTACGCGTTGGGACGGTACACTGGCCCCGCCCGACTATTTGCGGGACATCGTCATCCAGGATCCGTGTACTTATACAACGGCATTTGATCGTGACCGCTCAAATGCCCCTCACTCGCCGGGCGCGGCCATCCGGCCGCTTGGCTGTCCTCGATTTCCAGTCCGCCTTCGGCTCCCCGGAAATCTCCGGCGCCCGCAGTCGCGGGCTACAGCGGCACGAGTCGATATCTCGTGCCGCTGGTATTATGCGGAGTTTCTGGCCCGATTGATGTGAGGACGGGGGCGATGGATCGTTGGCAGGCCATGCGGATCTTCGTGAAGGTGGCGGAGACGGAGAGCTTCGCGGCCGCCGCGCGGCACATGCACCTGAGCGCGCCGGTGGTCACCCGCACCATCGCGGCGCTGGAGGAGACCATCGGCGCCAGGCTGTTCGTGCGCACCACCCGCTCGGTCAAGTTGACGGAGGCGGGCGGGCGCTATTTCGAGGATTGCCGGCGCATCCTGGCCGACATCGTGGAGGCGGAGGCCGCCGCCGCCGGGTCGTACGCCACGCCGTCGGGGTTGCTGACCGTCACCGCGTCGCTGCTGTTCGGGCAGATGTATGTGCTTCCCATCGTCACCGAGTATCTGGACGCCCATGCCGCCATGGCGGCGCGCACCTTCTTCATCGACCGCCCGGTGAACATGGTGGAGGAGGGCGTGGACGTCGCCGTGCGCATCGGCCGCCTGCCGGACTCGGGCTTCACCGCCATCAAGGTGGGCAGCGTGCGCCGCGTGGTCTGCGGCTCCCCGGCCTATTTCGAGACGCACGGCGTGCCCACCACACCGGCGGACCTGAAGGACCATCGCATCGCCGTCTCCACCAGCGCCTGGGCTTCACCGGAATGGCGCTTCGCCAATGACCAGCGGGTGGTGGTCCATCCGACCCTGCACTGCAATACCAACGAGGCGGCGATCGCCACGGCGGCGACCGGCTGGGGGCTGACCCGGGTGCTGCACTACCAGATCGGCCCGGCCTTGCTGGAGGGCCGGCTGCAGGTCGTCCTCGGCGAGCATGAGGAGCCGCCGCTGCCCATCCATGTGCTGTATCCGGAGGGGCGCCACGCGCCGGCCAAGGTGCGGGCCTTCATCGACCTGGCGGTGGATCGCCTCAGGTCCAACCGTCTTCTGAACTGACCGCAGTCCACGGGCGCACGCCGCTCCGCCGTCAGACGCCCGCGCGTCGGCGCAATTCGTCGCGCTTGGCCGCCACCTCGGCGCGGGCGCGTTGCACGGCCTCCATCTCGGTCGCCTCCAGCAGGCCCTCGATGACGCGGCCCAGGTGGTCGCGCATGGCAGCACGGGCGGCTTGGGGATCGCGGGCGGCCAGGCTGTGCACGATGCGCTGGTGCTCCTCCACCCGGGGGTGGTCGCCCACGGCGCGGGCACGGTCCAGCATGGCCATGCACAGGGGCGATTTGTAGCGCATGTCCCATAGCTGCTCGACCACGCCCACCAGCGCGGTGTTGCGGCTGGCGCGGGCGATGGTCAGATGGAAGCGGCGGTCAGCCTTTTCCCCCACCGCATGGCGTGCGTTCTCCTCCCCGATCTCCGTCAGCAGGGCTGTCAGTTCCGCCAGCTCCCCGTCCGTGATGGTGGTGGCCGCCAGGGCCGCCACCTCGCCCTCGACCAGGCGGCGGGCTTCGGTCAGCTCGAACGCGCCGATGTCCAGCTCCGCCGTCGTCTCCTGCGCCGGCAGCTGATCGGTGACATAGATGCCGGAGCCGTGGCGCGCCTCCACCAGGCCCAGGATCTCAAGGGTGATCATGGCCTCGCGCACCGTCGGCCGGCTGACGTCGAAGGTTTCCGCCAGGTCGCGTTCGGACGGCAGGCGCCGGCCGGGGCCGTACACGCCTTGGCGAATGTCGGCGGCGATGGCGTCGGCCACCTGGCGGTACAGCCGCTGGCCGTTGGCGGGGATGGGCAGCATGCGGGTGCTCTGACCAGATCGGGGGCGGGGTGACGGCAGAATAGGGCAGGGGCTACGTGCTCCGCCACCCCTATGTCACGTTCTTGACAGACCTCTTACCCTGTGGAAGACATAATTGGTAAGACCAATTTTGCGGGCGCGCTCGTCAGGCCGGCCGACGAAGCGCCCGATCCACTGGTGAAAGTTGGACCTGATGTTGAAGATCAAGGACGCCCGGGTGGTGGTCACCTGCCCCGGCCGCAATTTCGTGACGTTGCGCATCGAGACGGCGGACGGGCTGTACGGCTTGGGCGACGCCACCCTGAACGGCCGCGAGTTGGCGGTGGTCAGCTATCTGGCGGACCATGTCATTCCCTGCCTGATCGGCCGGGACGCCCACCAGATCGAGGACATCTGGCAGTACCTGTACAGGGGCGCCTACTGGCGCCGGGGACCTGTCACCATGTCGGCCATCGCCGCCGTGGACATGGCGCTGTGGGACATCAAGGCCAAGGCGGCCAACATGCCGCTGTACCAGTTGCTGGGCGGCGCCTGCCGCACCGGCGTCATGGTCTATGGCCACGCCAACGGCCAGACCATCGAGGAAACGGTGGAGGAGGCGCGCAAATACCAGGCCCTGGGCTACAAGGCCATCCGTCTGCAATCCGGCGTGCCGGGTCTGTCCTCCACCTACGGCGTTTCCGGCGACAAGATGTTCTATGAGCCGGCGGACGGCTCCCTGCCGACGGAGAACGTCTGGTCCACGGCCAAATACATGCGCACCGTGCCCCGGTTGTTCGAGGCGGCGCGCTTGGCCCTGGGCGATGAGGTGCACCTGCTGCACGACGTCCACCACCGACTGACCCCCATCGAGGCTGGGCACCTGGGAAAAAGCCTGGAGCCCTACCGCCCCTTCTGGCTGGAGGACGCCACGCCGGCGGAAAACCAGGAGGCCTTCCGCCTGATCCGCCAGCACACCACCACGCCCCTGGCGGTGGGGGAGGTGTTCAACACCATCTGGGACTGTAAGGACCTGATCCAGAACCAGCTGATCGACTACATCCGCGCCACGGTGGTCCACGCGGGCGGCATCACCCATCTGCGGCGCATCGCCAGCCTGGCCGATCTTTACCAGGTGCGTACCGGCTGCCACGGCGCCACCGACCTGTCGCCCGTGGCCATGGCGGCGGCCCTGCATTTCGACCTGTCCATCCCCAACTTCGGTGTCCAGGAATACATGCGCCACACGGCGGAGACGGATGCCGTCTTCCCCCACGCCTATAGCTTCAAGGATGGTTACCTGCACCCCGGCGACGTCCCCGGCCTGGGTGTGGACCTGGATGAGGAACTGGCGGCCAAGTACCCCTACAGCCGCGCCTTCCTGCCGGTGAACCGTCTGGAAGACGGCACCCTGTATAACTGGTAAGGAAAGCTGGTAAGGGTGATCCCGTGCGCCTTCAGGTTCGTGGGCGCAATGAGGTATGACCACAAAGGTTCGGAATCGGTGACCGCTTTTTCCCAGCTGCGGCCGGACCCCACGTTTTCGAGGATCAAGCGCCGGGAAACCGGTAGCTTGAGGTCAGCCGGACGCTGCGGGTGGCAGTCCCGCCGTCCGGCGCCGTGCCCAAGAACAATGCCTGGAAGGAAGGAACCTCCATGCCGTCCCGTGCCGTGCGCCGCCTGAGCCGCAAGCGCCTTCACACCACCCTGGCGGTGGCCGCAATCGCCCTCATGGTCCCCCTGATGGCTGCCGGGATGGCCGGGCGGGCGGGTGCGGACGAGCGGCGCGAGCTCCCGCTCAGTGCCGGCTGGCAGTTCCACCAGGGCGATGTCGCGGGGGCCGAGGCGCCGTCCTTCAATGACAAGGGCTGGCCCACGGTCTCCCTGCCGCACACCTGGAACCGCCTGGGTGGAACGGCGACGCGCGACCCGGGCTATAACGCCGTGCGCGGGGCCGGCTGGTACCGCCTGCGCTTCACCCCGCCGGCCGATCATGCCGGGCGTAAGGTGTGGCTGCAGTTCGACGGCGCCAGCATCAACACGGAGGTCTGGCTGAACGGGCGTAAGCTGGGTGCGCATAAGGGCGCCTTCGGCCGCTTCCGCTTCGACGCCACCCCCGCCCTGAGGATGGGCAAGGCCAATGTGCTGGCGGTCCGAACGGACAATTCCAGCCCGGCGGTGCCGGGGTCGCCCACCACGGACGTCATCCCCATGTCCGGCGATTTCTTCCTGTTCGGCGGGCTCTATCGCCAGGTCTCGCTGATCGCCACCGATCCAGTGCACATCGACATGCTGGATTGGGGGGGCCCCGGCGTCTACGCCCACACCGCCGGCATCGACGATGGTGGCGCGTCGATCGAGGTGACGGCCCGGGTGAAGAACGACGGGACCACGGGACAGCAACTGGTGGTGAGGACCGCCATCCTGGACGCGGCCGGGGCCACGGTGGCGACCGACAGCCACCCGCTGACGCTGGCCGCCGGCGCGCTGGACGAACCGGTCCAGACCCTGTCCGTGCCTAACGCGCACCTGTGGGACGGCCGCGCCGACCCCTACCTCTACCGCGTGGTGACGCGGGTGGAGACGGGGGCGGGCCAGTTGCTGGACCAGGTGAGCCAGCCCCTGGGCATCCGCAGCTTCCGGTTCGACCCCGACCAGGGCTTTTTCCTGAACGGCAAGCACCTGCCCCTGCACGGCGTTTCCCGCCACCAGGACCGGCCAGGCGAAGGCTGGGCCATCACGGCGGCGGATCAGGCGCAGGACATGGACATCATGCTGGACCTGGGCGTCAACACCCTGCGTCTGGCGCACTATCAGCACGACCAGGCCATCTACGACCTGGCGGACCGGGACGGCGTGGTCGTCTGGGCGGAAATCCCCCTGGTCAACCGCACGGCGCCGGAAACGCCGGAGGGGGACAAGGGCGTCACTTCCAAGGATTTCGCCGCCAACGCCGACAGCCAGCTGCATGAGCTGATCAAGCAAAACTACAACCACCCCAGTATCGTCACCTGGTCCATCGGCAACGAGGTGAACCTGATGGCCGCCAGCGGTCATGGCGTCAGCAATGCCCGGCCGCTGCTGACCCAGTTGAACCAGGCGGCCTATGAGCTGGACCACACCCGTCCCACCACCATGGCCGATTGCTGCGAGCCCTGGCCCGACCAGCCCAAGCCCGGCGTGGACGTGGTGGCGGAGATCACGGACCTCCTGGGCTACAACCGCTATCAGGGCTGGTACTACGACAAGCCGGAGGATCTGGGGCCCGTTCTGGATAGGCTGCACAAGCTGCACCCCCACCTGCCCCTGTCGGTCAGCGAATATGGCGGCGGTGGCGGCCTGACCCAGCATACCGATGAGGTCCAGACGGGTGTCGTCTACCCCAAGGGCCATTTCCATCCGGAGGAACTGGAAAGCCGCCTGCATGAGATATGGTGGGCGCAGCTGAAGGCGCGGCCCTATCTCTGGGGCACCTACATCTGGAACATGTTCGACTTCGCCAGCGACAGCCGTACCGAGGGCGACATGATCGACACCAATGACAAGGGCCTGGTGTCCTACGACCGCAGGGTGAAGAAGGACGTGTTCTTTTTCTACAAGGCGGACTGGAGCGACCAGCCGGTGCTGCACCTGAATGGCCGCCGTTATGTCGACCGCGCCTATCCCGTCACCGACGTCCAGGCCTACAGCAACGCCAGCGCCGCGCGCCTCAGCCTGAACGGCCGCGACCTGGGCACGGTGCCCTGCGCCGACCACATCTGCCGCTGGCCGGCGGTGAGGCTGGACGGCGGCGACAACGTTCTGACCGCCACCGCGGACATCAAGGGCCAGCCGGTCACGGACAGCATCACATGGCGATTCGGCGGCCGCGCGGATGAGATCCGCATCCGCGCCGGCGCCTCGGCGGGCCTGAGGACGACCGTGGGCGCCCGCTACGGCTCCGACGCCTTCGTCACCGGCGGCACGCCGCACGATCGCAACCCAGGGCCGGAGCAGGGCAAGCCGGACGTGGTCATCCCCGCCGTCACCGGCACGCCCGATCCGGCGCTGTACGAAACCTACCGCGAGGGTGCGTTCCGTTACCGCGTGCCGGTGCCGGCCGGCCGCTATCAGGTGACGCTGCGCTTCACCGAGCCGGCGCTGGCGGCGGGCGCCCGCGTCTTCGACGTCGCCGCCAACGACCAGGTGGTGGTGAAGGGCCTGGACGTGGCGGCGGAGGCCGGGGGTCCCCTGAAGGCGCTGGACCGCAGGGTGATGGTGGAGGTCAAGGGCGGCGACGGCCTGGTCCTGGACTTCCGTCCCATCGCCGGCCAGGCGGTGGTATCCGCCATCGACGTGGTGGCCGCGCGGTGACGATGGCATCGGTGACGCGGCCCGCATTCCCGGCGCTGATCCACCTGGTCACGCCGCGCTACGCGCTGGCCCACATCACCCGGCAGGGGGCCTGATCTTGGCAGACAGCGATCTCGAGAAGCCCACCAAGGTCCGCCGGCGCAAGGCGCTGGCCGGCGACGGCCGGCTGGCGATGGCGCCGGACGCCGCCGCCATCCCCGCCTGGACCCTGGCCCGCGCGCCCACCATCAACGACGTGGCGCGCCTGGCCAAGGTGTCGAAGAAGACGGTGTCCCGGGTCATCAATCGCTCCCCCCACGTCCATGACACCACGCGCACGGTGGTGGACGCGGTGGTGGCCCGTATCGGCTATGTGCCCAGCCCCCAGGCGCGCGGCCTGGCCATCAATCGCTCCTTCCTGCTGGGCCTGATCTACGACAACCCCAACGCCCAATACATCGTCAACGTCCAGGGCGGCATCCTGGAGGCCTGCCATCGTGAGGGTTTCGAACTGGTGGTCCATCCCTGCCGCCAGGTGGCGCCGGGTTTCCTGGCGGAGGTGAAGGCCTTCATCCAGCGCCAGAACCTGGACGGCGTCATCCTCATCCCGCCCTTGTCGGAGGATGCGGCCCTGGTCGCCCTGCTGCGCGCCATCGGCTGTCCCTATATGCGCCTGATGTCGGTTCCTCTGGACGAGCCATCGGCCATGGTGCTGCACACCGACCGCACGGCGGCGGCGGAGGTGGGGGCCCACCTGGCGCAACTGGGCCATACCAAGGTGGCGCTGATCACCGGTCCGCAGCGCTATCGCTCCACCCACGAACGGCGGGAAGGTTTCCTGGCCGCCCTGGCCGAACGCGGCGTGACGGTGCCGGATGCCTGGATCCTGGAAGGGCTCTACACGTTCGAGACGGGGGAGAAGCGGGGGATGGAGCTGCTGACGGCGGCGGACCGGCCCACCGCCATCTTCGCCAGCAATGACGAGATGGCGGCCGGCGTTTACCGCGCCGCCTTCCGCCTGGGCATCCCCATCCCGCGCGACCTGACGGTGGTGGGTTTCGACGACACGCCCCTGTCATCACGCATGTGCCCGGCGCTCAGCACCGTGCGCCTGCCCATCCACGACATGGGAAAGCTGGCCGCCGACCGCCTGATCGCCCGCATCAACGGGGGCGATGCCGGGCGATCGCAGCCGCTGACCGTGACGCCCCGCCTGGTCGTGCGGGAATCCTCAGCGCCGCCGCTTTAAAACTCGGCGCCCGGCAGATCGACGGGCAGGTCGGCCGTGTCGCCCAGGGTGACGCGCAGCGCGCCGGACAGGGACGGGGCGGCCAGCGCCACGTCGGGCTGGCCCTCGGCCCGGGCGGTGGCCAGGGCAATCCGGTTGAAGCGGCGCACGCTATCGCTGGCAGGGTCCACGTGCGCGCCGGCGACGACGGGTCGGATATAGTCGGCCCCGACAAGAACCTGCAGCGCCTGAATCTGGTCCGCCACAGCCCAGTCATTCAGCGGCGGCACGCCCACCAGATCGTCGAAGGTGGCGGCCCCTGACGCCAGCCGATCCAGCAGCGGGCTGAAGATGCCCTCATGCAGGGCCACGTCGCCGAAGGACCGGGGCACCACCAGGGGACAGTCCGCCCGCCGGCGGGCCAGGGTGTACCGGGTGGCGCGATGGGCGGCGATGAGGTCGTTGAGGTTCAGGGGCGCCAAGTCACAGGCGTAGATGTCACGGCGGAACTGGCGGTTCAGGGCCATGTCGCGCACGCCTTCGCGCAGCAGCGCTGTGGGCATGGCCGCCATCAGGGCGCGCGGCTTTTCCGGCACGGCCAGCAGTGGAACGTTGTCGGCGTGGGTGCCGGACCCGATGAAGCCGGCGCCATGGTTGGCCATAAAGGTCGCTATCTCCTTATGGTAGAAGACGCGCCAGTATTCGTTCAGGTACTCGTGCACGACGTAGCCGGCGTCGAGAGTCTCAATGGCCTGCAGTTGCTGTTCGATGGCCGGATTGGCCTCGAAATACAGCGCGCCCGTGTCCGCCATCTGCCGCAGGAAGGCGCGGACCTTGTTCACCCGTTCCTCCACCGTGCCGGTGGTGACGGCGTAGGCATCCACCATCAGGGCACGGATGGGCATCTTGCCGGCCCAGCCCGGCTGGCAGTTGTAGCTGGCGTAAACGATGCCGCCGGGCTTCAGTCGACGGCGGATGACGGCGCCGATCTCCCGCCGCACTGTCTCGCTGACCCAGCTCATGATGCCGTGCATGACGATGAAGTCACAGTCGGCGATGGGCCCGTCCTCCTCCGTGGCCAGGTCCTGGAAACTGGCGGCGCTGAAGCTGGCGTTGGTGATGCCAGCGGCGCGGCGCAGGTTTTCGGCACTGGTGATGTGCACGGGGTTGAAGTCCACGCCCACGAAATCGCCTTGAGGGAACAGGCTGGCGAATAGCGTGGGGCTGTAACCGTGGCCGCAGCCCAGATCCAGGTAGCGGAAGGGCCGATCCAGGCGCGGCGCCTGATAGCCGCACTGCAGGGCGGCGTAGGCGATCGAGGCCGGGTTCAGTTCCTGGTAATAGCGGCGGAGATAAGCGATGCCCGTGACATAGCGGTGAACGTCGTCCTGCACGGCTCCCTCGGGTGTGTCGCCGCCGGGGATGGTCTTGCTGGGCTGGGGCGCCTGCCGGTCTCCGGTCATTGCACCGTTGTCCTTTGCATATATGTCGGTTCTTGGTGGCGACCTTGACCCGACAAAGGGGCGGCTGTCGAGACTTTATGGGACCGGTCCCTTCAAATGCAGCCGAAACAGGACTGATGAGCGGATTCGCCGCATCACGTCAAAGGGTAACAAAGCGCTTATAAGCTTCAGAACCCGCAGGTTGAATTACTGAACACAAGATAGAATTTACGGTGAATTTTATGAATCTCGCCCTCCGTCCCAAGCTATTGGCCGCGTTCGGCGGCCTCTTACTGCTGACCATCGCCATCAGTCTGCTCTCCCTATGGCAGATCGGCACAATCAATAGTGCCGCCGCGGAGATACGGACGACCTGGCTGCCGTCGATCGACGTCATCGGCGACATGAAGGCCTTCACCGCGCGCCAGCGCATCTCCGCCAGCCGGGTGGTGGTGGCGGCCGACGACACGGCGCGGGAAGAGGCCATCAAGCTGTATGGCAAGCAGACGGCGGACCTGGCGGCGGCGTTGAAGCGCTTCGACGCCATCGGCGTGACGGGCGAGGCCGCCACTTTGTACGGCAAGTACCAGGCGTTGCGCGGGCCCTATGAGGCCTCCATGGCGACCGCCTTCGACCTGGCCAAGCAGGACCGGGCCCAGGCGGAAAAGACCATGAACGGCGAGATCGTGCAGGCTTTCCGCAAGGTGCAGGAGGCGCTGGAGGCGCTGGCGGTTTACGACCGCCAGAACGCGGCCAAGGCCAACGAGGTGGTGCAGCAGGCCTACGTTCACGCGCGGTGGAGCATCGCCATCGCCGCCCTGGTGGCCGTGGCGCTGTCGGTCGCGGCCGTGCTGTGGCTGGACCGCGACGTGGCCCAGCGCCTGGCGCGGCTGGCTGGCGTGATGCGCCGCCTGGCCGACAAGGACTACGGCTTCACCTTGGACGGCACGGCGCGCAAGGACGAGGTGGGCGACATGGCCCGCGCCATCGATGTGTTCCGCACCAGCATGCGGCAGGGCGATGAGCTAGTGGCCGCGCAGGCGGCGGAGGCCGCGGCCAAGACGGAACGGGCCAACCGCGTGGACGCCCTGGTGCAGACCTTCGACAGCGACGTCGCCCACACCCTGCAGTCGGTCAGCCAGGCCTCCTCCGGCCTGCATGAGACGGCGGAGAACCTGAGCCGCATCGCCGAGACCGGCGCCCGCGATTCGGTGGCGGTGGCCGGCGCGTCGGAACAGGCGGCCGCCAACGTCCAGACGGTGGCCGTGGCGGCCGAGGAACTGGGCGCCAGCATCGGGGAAATCGGCCGCCAGGTGGCCGTGTCCGCCACCATCGCCGCCAAGGCGGTGGCGGAGGCGACGCGCACCAACGATGCCGTGACCAGCCTGACGGCGGCGGCCCAGCAGATTGGCGCCGTCGTGGCGCTGATCAGCGACATCGCCGGGCAAACCAATCTGCTGGCCCTGAACGCCACCATCGAGGCGGCGCGGGCGGGAGAGGCCGGCAAGGGCTTCGCCGTCGTCGCCAGCGAGGTCAAGGCCCTGGCCAACCAGACGGAACGGGCCACCAACGACATCCGCCAGCAGATCGAGACCATGCAGGCCGCGACGGGGGAGGCGGCGGGCGCCATCGCCGCCATCGGCCAGACCATCGGCGAGATCGACCACATCACCACCACCATCGCCGCCGCGGTGGAGGAGCAGGGTGCCGCCACCCAGGAAATCGCCCGCAACGTGTCCGAGGCCGCGCGCGGCACCAGCGAGGTCAGCGCCGGCATGAACGGCGTGCGCCAGGTGGCGGAGGAAACGGGTTCCGTGGCGGGCGAGGTGCTGATGGCCGCTGACGACCTGGCCAGCCAGTCCGACGGTTTGCGAACCCGCGTCTCCACCTTCCTGGCCGCGCTGCGCGCCGCCTGATATTTGTTCCTCATCAGGCGCCGGGCGCCGCCTTCCGGCGGCTTCCTCGTCCCGCTCCTCCGGGGCTCGCTCCGGCGGACGCGGGTCGCGTCCATAAGGGGCACGAGATTCGTGCCCCGGCATCAGAGGCCCGTCAGAGGCCAGTTTGGCAGAGGGAAATACCGATGAAGAAAGCCTGGTTCCCAGTCTCCGCCCGTGCCCTGGCCCTCGCCGCCTTGCTGGCGGCGGGGGGCGCGGCGGCCGCCGCTGACACCAAGGCGCCCAGCTACCCCAACCAGTCGGAGGGCGACGTGGTCGTCCCCGACTTCGCGCTGAGCAATGGGGAGCATCTGGCCAACGCCAGGTTCCACTACACCACCCTGGGCACGCCCCAGCGCGACGCCACCGGCGCCATCACCAACGGCGTGCTGCTGCTGCACGGCACCACCGGCACCGGCCGCAACTTCCTGAACGCCAGCCTGGGTGGGGAACTGTTCGGGCCGGGCCAGCCGCTGGACGCGGCCAAGTATTTCATCATCCTGGCCGACGGCATCGGCCATGGCGGTTCCTCCAAACCGTCGGACGGGCTGAAGGGCCGCTTCCCGCATTACGGCTACGTCGACGCGGTGGAGGGGCAGTACCTGACCGTCACCAAGGGCTTGAGCATCAAACACCTGAAACTGGTCGCCGGTACCTCCATGGGTGGCATGCAGACCTGGATCTGGGGCGAGCGGCATCCGGAGATGATGGACGCCCTGATGCCCATCGCCGCGCAGCCCGTGGCCATTTCCGGCCGCAACATGCTGTGGCGCCAGTTGATTATCGAGGCCATCCGCAACGATCCGGAGTGGAAGGGCGGCGACTATACGGCGCAGCCGACCGGCTACACCCGCGCGCTGCCCATTTTCCAGATCATGGTCAACAACGCCTCGGTGTTGCAGCAACAGGCCCCGAGCCGTACGGCGGCCACCACCCTCTATGACCAGTGGGTGGCCGACTATGCCAAGACCGTGGACGCCAACGATTATCTCTACTGGTTCGAGTCTTCCTACGACTACGACCCCGCCCCGGACCTGGAGAAGATCAAGGCCAAGCTGGTGGCGGTCAATTTCGCCGATGACCTGCTGAACCCAGCCGAGCTGGGGGTGATGGAAGCGGCGATGAAGCGCATCCCCCACGGCCGCTATGTCCTGATCCCCGCGTCGGACCAGACACGCGGCCATCAGACCCTGACCCAGGCCAAGGTGTGGAAGGGCGCGTTGGAGGAGCTGCTTAAGTGATGCAAAGGCCTGAGGCCCTTGTGACCCCCGCCGCCTCAGATTTCCGGTGTCGAGGGCGATCTCGCCCAGGGGGTTGAACAAAGCCGGCCCAGGTGGATGCCTGGACCGGCTTTGTTCGTCGGAGCGTCGCAGCCTTACGAGACGCGGGTCGGGGTGTATCCCAGATCGGCAGTGGTGAAACTGGTGGCGGTGGTGTTCTGCAGGGTCATCACGGTGGACCAGCTGTTGGCGCCGCCGTCGGTATCGATCTGCAGCAGGGTGTCGCTGCCTGACTGCTTCAGCTGCAGATAACCGCCGTCGAAGGGGTTGGTGGTGCTGTTCCACCCCGACGTCACGCCGGACAGCAGGGGTGTCAGGTTCAGGTGGTCGGTGCCCACCTGGAAATCCGTGACGGTGATGATGGCGCTGGCGTTGAAGCTGCCGAAGAACGGCGGATTCACCATCAGGGTATCGACACCGTCGCCCAGGGTGATGGTGTTGTTGGACGTACCGACACCGGGGGTGGAGCCGACGTAGTTGGTGGTGGTGACGATCACCGTGTCGTTGCCGGCCCCGGCATCGATGGTGGAGTGCGCAGCCCCCTCGACATTGATGATGTCGTTGCCGTCGCCGCCCAGCAGGGTGACCGTGTCGACGAAGTGGTCGCCGCTGGCCTTGAAGGTGAGGTAGTCGTCGCCGGCGCCACCATCCAGCAGGACGGTGGTGGCCGCACCGGAGTAGCGGTCCACGATCAGGTTGTCGTTGCCGTCCTGGCCGTAGAGCTGGTCGTTGCCGCCCGATGTGTCCATCAGGGTGTCGCCACCCGAGAAGCTGCCGGGGTCGTCGCCGGTGTTGGCGGCATTGTTGCCGTAGATCACGTCGCTGCCGGCGCCGCCGGTCAGGGTGTCGCTGCCCTTGCCACCTTCCAGCGTGTCACCGGCACTGCCGGCGGTCAGGCTGTCGTTGCCGGCGAAGCCCTGGATCAACTGGCTGGTGGCGGAGCCGACCAGGATGTCGTTGCCGCTTGTGCCGACGTTGGACTGGCCGCTGCCCGTCCCCAGCGGATCATAACCCAGGTCCTGGGTGGTGAAGCTGGTGGCGGTGGTGTTCTGGAAGGTGACCAGGGTGGACCAGCTGTCGCCGCCGCCGTTGGTGTCGATCTGCAGCAGGGTGTCGGCGCCCGACTGCATCAGGTGCAGATAGCCTGCGGCGAAGGGGTTCACCGTGCTGCTCCACCCTGTCAGCACCTTGGACAGATACCCCCCCAGGGTGACCTTGTCGGTGCCGGGCTGGAAATCAGTGACGGTCAGGGAGATGTGGCTGTCGAACCCGCCGGAGATGAATCCGGGGTCCAGGACCAGGGTATCAGCGCCGGCGCCCAAGGTGACGGTGTTCACGGACGCGTTGTGGTTGCTGCCCATGTAGTCGGTCATGACGACGGTGACGGTATCGTCGCCTGTACCGGCGTCGATCGTGCTTTGCGCCGCGAACTCAACCGAGATGTGGTCGTTGCCGTCGCCGCCCGTGAGGGTGACCGTATCCAGGAAGCGGGTGGCGTCGCCCTTGAACACCAGGTAGTCATCCCCGGCGCCGCCATCCAGCAGCACCGTGGTGGCGGCCCCTGAATACCGGTAGACGCTCAAGCTGTCGTTGCCGTCCTGGCCGTACAGCCGGTCGTTGCCGCCGGCGCTGTCCGACAGGCTGTCACCCCCGACGATGGTGCCGGTGTCGCTGCCGGAATTCGCGGCGTTGTTGCCGTACATCACATCGTCGCCGGCGCCGCCGGTCAGCGTGTCGCTACCCGAACCGCCCTCCAGCGTGTCGTTGCCGCCTTTGGCCGTCAGACTGTCATTGCCGGCGAAACCCTGGATTAACTCGCTGCCGGCGGACCCAACAAGAGTGTCGTTGCCGCTGGTGCCGGTGTTGGATGATCCCGCCTCCGTCGCGAAGGGATCATAGCCCAGGTCGTGGGTGGTGAAGCTGGTGGCGGTGGTGTTCTGGAAGGTGGCCAGGGTGGACCAGCTGTCGCCGCCGCCGTTGGCGTCGATCTGCAACAGCGTGTCGCTGCCGGACTGCGTCAGCCGCAGATAGCCGGCGGCGAAGGGATTCACCGTGGTGCTCCATTCCGTCAGCGCCGAGGACAGATAGCTGGCCATGCTGACCGTGTCCGTGCCGACCTGGAAGTCGGTGACGGTCAGGGAGATGTTGCGGTCGACCCCGCTGGAGATGAAGCCCGGGTCCAGGATCAGGGTGTCGGTGCCGGCGCCCAGGGTTACGGTGTTCGCGGACGCGTTATGGCTGCCCCCGAAGGTGGCCATGGTGACCGTGACGGTGTCGTTGCCGGCCCCGGCGTCGATGGTGCCGTGCGCGGCGTATTGGACCTTGATGGTATCGTTGCCGTCGCCGCCGGTGACGGTGACGGTGTCCAGGAAGCGGCCGTCGCCCCCGGTGAAGGTGATGTAGTCGTCACCGGCACCGCCATCCATCAGGATGGTGGAGGCAGCGCCGGAGCCGGAATAGCGGCTGACATACAGACTGTCGTTGCCGTCCTGGCCGTACAGCTGGTCATTGCCGCCGGCCGTGTCCGACAGGCTGTCGCCGCCGAGGAAGCTACCGGCATCGCTGCCGCTGTTGGCGGCGTTGTTGCCGTACAGGACATCGTCGCCGCTACCGCCGTTCAGGGTGTCGCTGCCCGAACCGCCCTCCAGCGTGTCGTTGCCGCCAACGGCCGTCAGGACGTCGTTGCCGGCGAAACCCTGGATCAACTCGCTGCCGGCGGAACCCACCAGGATGTCGTCGCCGCTGGTGCCGACGTTGGACGGGCCGGCCACCGAGCCGTAGGGATCATAGCCCAGGTCGCGGGCGGTGAAACTGGTGGCGGTGGTGTTTTGGAAGGTGACCAGGGTGGACCAGCCGTCGCCGCCACCGTTGGTGTCGATCTGCAGCAGGGTGTCGGTGCCTGACTGCGTCAGCCGCAGATAGCCGGCGGCGAAGGGGTTCACCGTGGTGCTCCACCCTGTCAGCGCCTTCGACAGGTAACCTGCCAGGGTGACCTTGTCGGTGCCAGGCTGGAAATCGGTGACGGTCAGGGAGATGTGGCTATCGAACCCTCCGGAGATGAAGCCGGGGTCCAGGACCAGGGTGTCGGCGCCGGCACCCAGGGTGACGGTATTCACGGACGGGTTGTGGCTGCTGTCCATGAAATCGGTCATGACGACGGTGACGGTATCGTCGCCGGCACCCGCGTCGATGGTGCTTTGGGCCGCGAACTCCACCGTGATGGTGTCGTTGCCCGTGCCGCCGGCGATGGTGACGGTGTCCAAGAACCGGTCGTAGTCACCGTGGAAGGAGATGTCGTCATTACCGGCGCCGCCATCCAGCAGAACGGTGGATGCCGTGACGGATGTCGAGTATCGGCTGACATACACGGTGTCATTGCCATCCTGGCCGTACAGCCGGTCATTGCCACCGGTGCTGTCCGACAGGGTGTCCCCGCTGTAGATGGTGCCGGGATCGCTGCCGGTGTTGCCGGCGTTGTTGCCGTACATCACGTCGTCGCCGGCGCCGCCGATCAGGGTGTCGCTACCGACACCACCTTCCAGCGTATCGCCGCCGCTTCCGGCGGTCAGGCTGTCGTTGCCGGCGAGGCCTTGGATCAGCGCACTGTTGGCGGAGCCGACCAGCGTGTCATCGCCACTCGTGCCAATGTTGGGCTGGCCGGCGTCCGTCGCGAAGGGGTCATAGCCCAGGTCCTGGGCGGTGAAGCTGGTGGCCGTGGTGTTCTGGAACGTGACCAGGGTGGTCCAACTGTCGCCGCCACCGTTGGGGTCGATCTGCAGCAGGGTGTCGGTGCCTGACTGCGTCAGCCGCAGATAGCCGGCGGCGAAGGGGTTGAGGGTGCTGCTCCAGCCCGTCAGAGCACGGGCCAGATAGCTGGCCATGGTCACCTTGTCGGTGCCGGTCTGGAAATCGGTGACGGTCAGGGAGATGTGGTTATCGAAGGATCCACTGATGAAGCCGGGGTCCAGGACCAGGGTGTCCGCGCCGGCACCCAGGGTGACGGTATTCACGGACGGGTTGTGGCTGCTGCCCATGAAATCGGTCATGACGATGGTGACGGTATCGTCGCCGTCGCCGGCATCGATGGTGCTTTGCGCCGCGAACTCCACCGTGATGGCGTCGCTGCCCGTACCGCCGGCGATGGTGACGGTGTCCAGGAAACGGTCGTAGTTGCCCTTGAAGGAGATGGAGTCGTCGCCCGCGCCGCCATCCATCAGGATGGTGGTCGCGCTGCCCGAATAGCGGCTGACATTCAGGCTGTCGTTGCCGTCCTGGCCGTACAGCCGGTCGTTGCCGCCGGCCGTGTCCAAAAGGCTGTCGCCGTTGTAGTAGATACCGGGATCGCTGCCGGTGTTGCCGGCGTTGTTGCCGTACATCACGTCGTCGCCGGCGCCGCCGGTCAGGGTGTCGCTACCGGCCCCACCTTCCAGCGTATCGCCGCCGCTTCCGGCGGTCAGGTTGTCGTTGCCGGCGAGGCCCTGGATCAGCGCACTGTTGGCGGAGCCGACCAGCGTGTCATCGCCGCTCGTGCCGGTAGTGGCCTGGCCAGCGTCCGTCGCGAAGGGGTCATAGCCCAGGTCGCGGGCGGTGAAGCTGGTGGCCGTGGTGTTCTGGAAGGTGACCAGGGTGGACCAGCTGTCGCGGCCGCCGTTAGGGTCGATCTGCAGCAGGGTGTCGGCGCCCGACTGCGTCAGTTGCAGATAGCCGGCGGCGAAGGGGTTGAGGGTGCTGCTCCAGCCCGTCAGCACTTGGGCCAGATAGCTGGTCAGTGTCACCTTGTCTGTGCCGGTCTGGAAATCCGTGACGGTCAGGGAGATGTTCGGATCGAAGGAGCCCCAGGCGCCACGGTCCAGCATCAGGGTGTCGGCACCGGTACCCAGGGTGACGGTGTTCACCGAGGCGCCGTGGTTGTTGCCCCAGGCATCGATCATGACGACGGTGACGGTATCGTCACCGGCGCCGGCATCGACCGTGCTCTGCGCCGCGAACTCGACCGTGATGGTGTCGTTGCCGTCACCGCCCAGAAGGGTGGCCGTGTCCAGGAAGCGGGTGCCGCCGCCATAGAAACCAACGTAGTCATCGCCGGCGCCGCCATCCAGCAGTACGGTGGTCGCGGCCCCCGAATAGCGGCTGACGGACAAGTTGTCGTTACCGTCCTGACCGTACAGCCGATCGTTGCCGCCCACGGAATCCGAGAGGGTGTCGCCGGTGTAGGTGCCGGGGTCGCTGCCGGTGTTGGCGGCGTTGTTGCCGTACATCACGTCATCGCCGGCGCCACCGGTCAGGGTGTCGTTGCCCGCCCCGCCTTCCAGCGTGTCGTTGCCGCCGTTTTCAATCAGGGTGTCATCGCCGGCGAAACCCTGGATCAGGTCGCTGCCCGTGGTCCCTGCGAGGGTGTCGTTGCCGCTGGTGCCGACGGTGGGCAGGCCGCCGGCCGGCCCGTTGGGGTCATAGCCCAGGTCGTGGGCGGTGAAGCTGGCGGCCGTGGTGTTCTGGAAGGTGACCAGGGTGGACCAGCTGTCGCCGCCGCCATTGGGGTCCACCTGCAGCAGGGTGTCGGCCCCCGACTGCGTCAGCCGTAGAAAGCCGCTGGCGAAGGGGTTGACCGTGCTGCTCCAGCCCGTCACCGCCTTGGACAGGTAACTGCTCAGGGTGACCTTGTCCGTACCGACCTGGAAATCCGTGACGGTCAGGGAGATGCCTTGGTCGTAGGTCCCGCTGATAAAACCGGGGTCCAGGACCAGGGTGTCGGCGCCCGCGCCCAGGGTGACGGTGTTCACCGATGGGTTGTGGTTGTTGCCCATGAAGTCGGTCATGACGACGGTAACGGTGTCGTCCCCGTCGCCGGCGTCGATGGTGCTTTGCGCCGCGAATTCGACCGTGATGGTGTCGTTACCTGTGCCGCCGGCGATGGAGACGGTGTCCAGGAAACGATTGCTGTCGCCTTTGAAGGAGATGTAGTCGTCGCCCGCCCCCCCATCCAGCAGGAGGGCGGCGGCGGCCCCCGAATAGCGGCTCACATACAGGTTGTCGCTTCCATCCAGCCCGTACACATCCAGATCGCCGCTGTTGCCGTCCGTAAGACTGTCGTTGCCGGCGGTGCCCGTCAGTGTAGAGGCCATGATGCGTCCCTGTAGGTAGGCTTAGTCATACTCGCGGCGAGTGTATTGGCATGTTTGCAAAAAACCACAAGATTCTTGCGCCGATTATGGTGACGATAAAATGTCAGGACTGCATACGGGCGTATTCTGAAAGTTCGGCCAGCCGAAGGCGTTAAATGCGCCTTGTATTCATCTGTGGTTAACGCGAATGACTGCCCCGTATATTCCCTGAGCGATCCCGGGAAATTGATTTGATGTTTTTTTGACACGTTAATATTTCTCGGGGAAGCAAGACCGCCGCCTCGTATCCAGATATAGGCGCTTTATTAAATTTTCCATTCGACAAGGCGGGCAAGAATGCCGCTCAAGGTCTCCGGTGAAGACACCGCTGACGGTTATTGTGAGGGATGCTGTGGCGCATCCGATATATTTCCAGTTTTATAGGTGGTGCGGATTTTGCGATGGGGATCAGGCGCCCACCCACCCGGCTCAGGTTGGGCGGCCGGCCAATATATTTGCAGCGATAGGCCTGTGTATTGATGCTGGAAGGCGGGACGCTATCTTCTTTCCAACACCCAAGGCGACAGACCGGTGCGACTCTATGTCGCGGCCGCGCTTACACCTTGCCGGCGTAACGGTCGGTGGCGCGGATCAGCTGGTCCAGGATGCCCGGCTCCGACGGGGCGTGGCCGGCGCCCTCGATCAGGTGGAAGTCCGCCTCCGGCCAGGCCTTGTGCAGGGTGTAGGCGTAGCGGGCGGGGCAGGGCATGTCATAGCGGCCGTGGACGATGGTGCCCGGAATGTGCCGCAGCTTGTGGGCGTCCCGCACCAGTTGGCCTTCCTCCAGCCAGGCGCCGTGCACGAAGTAGTGGTTCTCGATGCGGGCGAAGGCCAGGGCGAAGTGGCCGTCCTTGAAGGTGGCGGCCAGGTTGGGGTCGGGCAGCAGGGTCACCGTCTCCCCCTCCCAGATGGCCCAGGCCTTGGCGGCCTCCAGCTTCGCGGCCTCATCATCACCCGTCAGGCGGCGGCGGTAGGCGGCCATCATGTCGTGGCGCTCCGCCTCCGGAATCGGGGCCTGGAAGCGTTCCCATTTGTCGGGGAACATCTCCGACGCGCCGAACTGGTAATACCAGAGCAGCTCCGCCCGGGTCAGGGTGTAGATGCCGCGCAGCACCAGCTCGCTCACCCGCTCCGGATGCGTCTCGGCATAGGCCAGCGCCAGGGTGGACCCCCAGGAGCCGCCGAACACCTGCCACTGTTCCACGCCCACCATCTGGCGCAGGCGCTCGATGTCCGCCACCAGGTGCCAGGTGGTGTTGGCCTCCAGGCTGGCGTGGGGGGTGGACTTGCCGCAGCCGCGCTGATCGAACAGCAGGATGTCGTACAGCGCCGGGTCGAACAGGCGGCGCTGCGTGGCGTTGCTGCCGCCACCGGGACCGCCGTGCAGGAAGACCACGGGCTTGGCGCCCCGGGTGCCGCAGCGCTCGTAATAAATCACGTGCCCGTCGCCGACATCCAGCGTCCCCGTCTCATAGGGCTCGATCGGAGGATAGTAGCTGCGCAGCGGATTCATGGGGCGTTTCCTTACTTGGGCGCATCGCCCTCGGTGGACGTGGCCGGCTCGGGCTCGACCGGGACCCAGCCCGTCTTGGGGGCGGCCTCCGCCTGCGGGGTTTCGACCTTGGGCGTCTCGGCCTGGGCGGGCTCGGCGGGCGTTTCCGGCTGGGCCGCGGGGGGCTGGGCAGCGGGAGGTTGGGCTGCGGGAGCCTGGGCAGCGGGTGCTTGGGCAGCGGGTGCTTGGACGGTGGGGGCCGCTTCCGGCGTCGGCGCCGGAACGGCCGGGGCGGTAGGTTCGGGCTGCGGCGCCTTCACCGTCGGCACGGGTGCGGCCGGCGCGGGCTCCCCGGCCGGCGTGGGGGTAGCCGGTGTGGGCGTGGCCGGTGCCGGTTCCGGCGTAGGACCAGCGGGTGCGGTTGCCACAGGCGCCGGGATCGCGTGCGCGGGCTTGGCTGGCTTGGGTTCGGGCTTGGTCTCGGGGGCCTTGGGCTCCGCCGGCGGGTCGATGGCGACAGTGTAGTCCGGCACGATGCGCGCCTGGGTGCCGGTGATGACCAGCACCTTCTGGCCCAGGGGGATGGGCGTGGGCTCGCGCTGGGTCACCGACAGCAGGTCGCCGTTGGGCTTGCGCACGATGTATTCCCAGCCGGTGGTGTCGCCGGTCATGTGTTCCGCGCTGGTGCCGACGATGGTGCCCACCACGGTGCCGCCCACGGCGCCCAGGGCGCCGTTGGGGCCGATCTGCGATCCCAGGATGCCGCCGGCCGCGCCGCCCGCCACGGCGCCCACGGTGCCGCTGGCGCTGATCGACACCTGGCGGAAGCCGATGATGACACCGGGCTCCGCCTTGTTCGCCTGCTGCACGGCGTTGGCGGCGTAGGTGTTGGGCGAATAGTCGGAGGCGCATCCCGCCAGCAGAAGGGGGGCGCCAAGCTGGACAAGTGCGACAGCGGCCGTAAGGCCGAACCGGATGGATCGCGACACGGGCGGAACCGTTCCCTGGAAACGACCGGGGCACGGGACCGCCCCCGGATAGGCTGTATGGACAGCCCCGTGTCATAGGAGATCCGCCCCCGGGTGTCACTTGGCAATTTCATGGCGGCATTGTGGTCATCTTGCCATCATGCGCGCGGTCTTGGCCGCACCGGACGCCGTTCCCATGAAGCAAATCCGCCTGAACGCCTTCGACATGAACTGTGTCGGCCACATCCACCAGGGCCTGTGGCGCCACCCGCGCGACCGTTCGACGCAATACACCAACCTGGCCTATTGGACGGACCTGGCACGCACCCTGGAACGGGGCCTGTTCGACGGGCTGTTCCTGGCCGACGTGCTGGGCGTCTACGACGTCTACCAGGGCGGGCCGGACGCGGCGGTGCGTGACGCGGTGCAGGTGCCGGTGGGCGATCCCATGCTGCTGATCCCGGCCATGGCGGCCACCACCACGCACCTGGGGTTCGGCGTCACCGCCAATTTGAGTTATGAGCCGCCCTACACCTTCGCCCGGCGCATGAGCACGCTGGACCACCTGACGGGCGGGCGCGTCGGCTGGAACATCGTCACCGGCTACCTGGACAGCGCCGCCCGCGCCCTGGGGCTGGACGGCCAGGCGGCGCACGACGACCGCTACGCCGTGGCCGAGGAATACATGGACGTGGTCTACCGCCTGTGGGAAGGCAGCTGGGCCGACGACGCCGTGCGCCGCGACCGCGCCGCCGGCGTCTACGCCGACCCGTCCCGCGTACGCGCCATCCGCCACCACGGTCCCCATTTCCGGATGGAGGGCGTGCACTTGGCCGAGCCCTCGCCCCAGCGCACGCCGGTGCTCTACCAGGCGGGGTCGTCCGACCGGGGGCGCCGGTTCGCCGCCGCCCATGCCGAATGCGTCTTCGTCAACGGCGGGCCCAAGCCGCACGTCGCCCGCCTGGTGGCCGACCTGCGCGACCTGGCCCGCAGCCTGGGCCGCGACCCGGCGGACCTGAAGGTCTTCGTCGGCGCCACGGTGGTGACGGCGGAAACCGATGCCCTGGCCCAGGCCAGGCTGGCGGACTATGAGCGATACGCCAGCGTGGAGGGCGCCTTGGCCCACGCCTCCGCCTCCCTGGGCATCGACTTCGCCGCCAAGGATTGGGATGAGCCCATCCACGCCGGGCAGAGCCAGGCCGTCACCTCCAACATCGAGAACCAGGCCGCCCGCCGGCCGGACAAGGTGCTGACCCGGCGTGGCCTTGTGGACGGGCTGACGCTGGGCGGGCGGCAGGCGCCCATCGTCGGCGGGCCGGCCACGGTGGCGGACGAACTGACGGCCTGGGTGCGCGAGGCGGACGTGGACGGCTTCATCCTGGCGCGCACGGTGACGCCGGAATGCTTCACCGACTTCATCGACCTGGTGGTGCCGGAGTTGCAGCGCCGGGGCGCCTACAAGACCGGCTACGCGCCCGGCACGTTGCGGGAGAAGCTGTCCGGCCCGGATGGCGGATCAGCGGGCGCCCGCCTGCCGGAGGGGCATCCGGCGGCCAGTCGGCGCTGGGTTTAGGCGAGGACGTCGCTCAGATAGAGGCTGGCGGCGCGGGCCAGGCCACCCATCGCCTTTTCGCCCACGGCGGGGTCGGGCTCGTCGGCCAGGGCGGCGGCGGCCTTCATCATCTGCAGCACGGTGACGGCCAGGGTCGCCGCCCGGTCCGGCGGCAGGTCCGGCGCCTTGGCGCGCAAAACGCCGGCCACGGCCGCGCGCAGGCTGGCGCGCAGCTGGCCCTGCTGCGCCACCATGTCCGGCCGGGCGTCGATCAGGGCGAAGGCGGCGCGGCGCTCCACCTTCAGGCTGGGGAGGACGGCCATGAGGGTGGCGCCCAGCTCGGCCGGGGATAGGGCGGGGGCCTGAACCTCCACCTCCGCCATCAGGGCCATCAGCGCCTCCCCGTACCGCACCAGCAGGGCGTCCGCCAGCACCGCCTTGGTGGGGAAGAACTGGTAGAGCGAGCCGATGGGCGCCCCGGCCCGCGCCGCGATTTCCGTCATCGTGGCGGCGTCATAGCCCTTTTCCGCGAACACGGCGCTGGCGGCGGCCATCAGCGCGGCCACGCGGGCGCGCCCCCGCTCACGGCTGGGGGGCTTCGGCGTGGCGGACGGGGCGGCGGCGGGTGCGGCAGTGGTGTCGGTTGACTTTTGTGAGGGCATTCTCATAAAACTTTTCATGAGGATGCCCTCATATTCCCACGCGGGGCGTTCGTCGTCCATTCCCATGATCTCCCGACACGAGGTTGCCATGACCGTCACCCTGGATCCCAAGACCACCGCCCTGGTGCTGATCGACCTGCAGCACGGCATCATCAACCTGCCGACCGCACCCCACACGGGGGCGGAGGTGCTGGCCCGGGCCAAGCCGCTGGCCGACCGCTTCCGCGCGGCGGGGGCGCCGGTGGTGCTGGTGCGCGTGGCCTTCGCGCCGGATTTCAGCGATGCGCCGCGCCAGCCGACGGACCAGGCCATGGCCCATCCGCCCGGCGGCTTCCCGGACAACTGGTCCACGCTGGATGAGGGGCTGGTGCGGCCCGGCGACATCATCGTCACCAAGCGCCAGTGGGGCGCCTTCTACGGCACGGACCTGGACCTGCAACTGCGCCGCCGGGGCATCACCACCATCGTGCTGGCCGGCATCGCCACCAACATCGGCGTGGAGTCCACCGCCCGCAGCGCCTGGGAACACGGCTACGCCTTGGTGTTCCCCACCGACGTCATGGCCACCTTCACCGCCGAGATGCAGGACTTCGCCCTCAAGACCATCTTCCCCCGCTTGGGCCGACTGACGACCAGCGCGGAGATAACGCTCGGCTGAAACGCCGGGGGCTGAACCGGTGGGCGCTAAGCCGCATAAAGCAGCATGAACAGCAGGGGGGAGGTGTCGTGGACCAGCGCCCGTATCTCCCCCTCCGTCACCCGATCGCGCGCCATCAGCAGGCGCACGATGGGCTCGGCCAGTATGTCGTCCAGCGTCGCTTCCCCGCTTTCGGTTCTGGTTTGCGGCACGATGATCCCCTTCCGCCTTGGTGGAAACTTTGGGGGGTAGGATGCTAATATTAAGAATTATTCGCAACTAGTCATTTTGGCACCACACCTCCGGCGTTCGCGGAGGGGCGGGATCACTCTGGCACGGAGCGTTTTGCGCCATCGATGGCAGCAATGGCGCGGGGTGCCTTTTAGAAACCCGTTGAAATCTTTACCAGCTGGCCAAAGGGCGCTCCTCGTTGTTCGAGTCCCGCCAGGGTTTACAGTAGCTGGCCACCAGATGTGTGGGGTACTCTACACCCGTGATCCGGCAGCGCCGTTCGATTTGGCTGATGCGCTGCCGGAATAGACCCTGGCTGACATAGGCGGGAATAGTCGCGCTGCGGTTGGTTTCCGGGATGGACGCCTCCGCCTACTTCATGATGCAGATCCTATCTGATTGGTTAATCAAGCGTCTAATTACTCAGTGCCGCGAGGTGGTATTTTGATATTGATGTCTGCTGAGCCGGAGAATATATTTGTGTCATTCTCTAGGCTTGCCCAAATGCCGTGATCAATATATGTTCTATTCATGGTGGCTGTTATTCTTATTTGGAACATGGCCATATTGTCGTGCAGTTGATCGTATCGCCAATATGCATCAACGTCAGCGGCAAAATTAGACTTCTGTATGTTCTTTGGTCTGTCAAATACTCCAGACGTTATATTAACTTGTGGGATGTCAAACGACCAGCTTGCCGTTAAGTCTTTGCTATTATTAGTTATAATAACATCGGGAAGGCTATATGTGTGCTCGTTATCGGCTGAATAGCCAATGGATCCCTTTACCTCAGGCTTTGGCCCGGCAAATCCCGCGTCAATACCGAAGTCGACAGAATCTCCTACCGTAATTTCAGTCGAGTCGACTTGGTTTTCCGGAGTTGTTCTGACTAGATGGCCGGGATCAGCTCCAAGCACAGAAATACTGATTGTGTATTGTGTCGCGTATAGGCCTACGTTTTGGTCTTCGTCATATATATATAGGTCCTTTGGATTTATCTCGACATGCGCACAAGCAAAAAGATGAATTCCATTTGAGTCGACAACATATAATATTTGAATATCTGGGGAACAATTTATTGATAAATTTCCACTCCCCACGAGGGTGATTCCAGGAGTAAATTCTTTGGCGGAGCCATTTGTCCACAGATTAATAATATTATTAGAATTTACATCAGGCGGCACCATATTTGCGTCTCCTCTCCTAATTTCAAAAGGATATTGAGCCAAATGACCCATCAGTATTTCAGATTGATCTGGGTGTGTGGCAATAATTACGACATACTTTTGGGTTGTGCAACTACAAAATAACTGGAAGTTGTATAAATTTCACATTAACGCGCCTAAAATGATACGCTATATAGTCGTGTTGGATTGAACCTAATGACAGATGTACAATCTGCGTGCTGGCCAGTGTATTATCTATTAATTTATCAGCATAGGCCAAGTTATTTTGGGTTTTCTCAATCTAAGGTCTATTCAATTGAGATGTAAATGCAGGTGATCACGTCTAAAGACCCCTTAAGAAATCTGTACTAGCATTGTCAGATTGATATCTATTTGGAGCAAAATATCGGTGAGCACCAGGTTTAGAACAAAGAAGAACACAGCAACGTGGCTGAGACGATTGGGGCGCTGATAGCCGTTGTCTAACCTGTATAATCCGCCACCCTGTTTTGCCGGCGCCCTGCAGATGGCGCTATTTCGTGCATAGGATGTGGATCAGCAGTCGGAACTGGTTGGCCGTGGATTTGGTGCAGGAGGTACGGTCCGAGGCGAGACGTAGCTTGTACGCCTTGATCAGGTTCTCCGCCTCGCTCCGGGCGCAGTAGACCTTCTCGTACAATACCTTGGGCAGGCCGGCAAGTTGGTGATGATGAAGCGGCTGTACACGCTTTGGGGGGCTGGATGCGGGCGATCACGCAGCGCTCGGCTTTCCAAGATTCGGCAGCGTAGGGGAATTCGATATAGCGCCGCACCTTGTCACCGGCGGGGGCATCCGGGCGCTCCAGGCCGATTTGCTCGGCGTCAGCCGGAACGCGGCGCAGCAGCGCCTTGTTGCCTCCCCGACCAAAGATGAGCCGACCCGATGGCGCTCACACCATGCCATGACTTCCGGGCGGCCATAGTTGCTGTCACCCGGATCAGGATGCCGACACGCGGCCAGCGGGGACCGAGGGCGCGGACCACATGGCGCACCACCTGGGCCACTTCGAGGCCGCCCGCCGTCTTGCTCGGTCACGGGAGGATCGCCACCGGTTTGCAAGTAAAACGAGTGGGCCGCGACTGCGGTCGCCGGAGCATTTCGGGTAGCGTAAGTGGATTGAAAATCGGATGCCCAAGCCGGCGGATGCCGGCGCCGGCGCTTGGGTAAAACCACCTAAGGACATGCGAATCAATAAGTGAATCTTCTCTCGATCGTCTGGCCGCTGAGACGGCCGCCCAGAGCGACAAGGGCGAAGCAGTTATTATTGTGGGTGTCCTAAGCCGCTTCCTGTCCCTCCAGGAAGACCACCAGTTCCTCCAGCGCGTGGGTCAGGTGGGCGCGCAGCACCTCCACCGCCTCGGCCCCCTTGCCGTCGCGGCAGAGGGCCACCAGCTGCTCATGCTCATCCATCGAGCGGTCGTGGATGGCGGGGGTCATGGACAGGTGCAGCCGGACATAGCGGTCCAGGCTGTCGTGGATGCGCTTCACCATGTCCAGCATCACCGGGCGCTGGGCGGGCTCGTACAGCGCCTCGTGCAGCTGCCAGTTCAAAGCACCCCAGCGGCCGGGTTCGGCGGTGTGCAGGTCCTTCAACACCGCCTCCGCCTTCTTGATCTGCTTCGCGGTCAGCTGCGGGATGGCGCGGCTCAGCAGGTCGATTTCCAGCAGCAGGCGCACCTCATAATACTCCCGCACCTGGGCGGGCGATAGCTGCGCCACCACCGATCCCTTGTACGGGATGGTGGCCACCAGGCCCTCCGCCTCCAGCTGTTGCAGCGCCTCGCGCACGGGAATGCGGCTGACGCCCAGCTTCTGCGCGATCTCATCCTGGCGCAGTTGGGCGCCCAGGGCGTATTCGCCCGACAGGATCATCTGCCGCAGGGCGTCGACCACCTGGGCCGACAGCGATTTCCGTTCGATCTTGGCGCGTGCGATCATCGTGGTGGCTTCTTGGCGGGTGTGCGGATTGGAAAAGGCGGCCCTGTGAATTGCCTCTGAACAGCCTGAAATCGGATGTAAAAGCAATTGATTTTCTAAATCACGCTAGACGGTTCGGGCCGGCCACGCCATGGGCAGTTGGCGCATGGCCCGGTCTATTTCCCGTTCAGCCTCAGGCGCCAGCGGGCCATGTCCACGTCCGGGGGCCGGCTGGGCGGCCACGGCGCTGGGCTTGACAGTTTGGATATCGTATCCGATACGCTATTCCCCCACCAGGGCGGGATGTTCTGGTACATCCTTTGATGACGATAACGGGGCGACGGGGCATGGCGGCGATGGCGGGAACGACAAGCCTGGAGGGCGGCCCGGTGGCGGAGTCCGAGGATAAGGGCGGCCATCCCCCCGGCCTCTATCTCCTGTTCGCCGTCGAGTTCTGGGAGCGGTTCTCCTACTACGGCCTGCAATCCATCCTGATCTTCTTCCTGCTGTGGCACCTGTCCATGGACAAGGTCTCGGCCTATGCCGAGCTGGGGGCCTTCGGCGTCCTGGTCTACATGTGCCCGGTGGTGGGCGGTTTCATCGCCGACCGTTGGGTGGGCGCCCGCCACGCCGTGCGCGCCGGCGCCGTCCTGCTGATGATGGGCCATGGCCTGATGGCCTGGCAGCCGGCGCAGACGGTGGAGCGGCTGGTCACCCCCGACGCCAGCTATGACCTGAAGCGCCCCATCCTCTATCCGGCGGCGGGGGAGGATGGCGCCCGCCAGGTGATGGTGAATGGCACCGCCCAGGTGGTGACCAGCCTGGGGGGCGTGCAGGGCGGCGACCCTGACGCCCGCGTCCTGACCTATGTCGGCCCGGATGGCGCCCCGGTCACCCTGCGGGGCCGGTTGGAAAAGACGCCGGACGGGGCGGGCCTGCGCCTGTTCTACCTGTCGCTGGCCCTGATCGCCGCCGGCGTGGGCCTGCTGAAGCCCAACATCTCCGCCCTGGTGGGCCGGCTGTACGGCCAGCGTCACGCGGCGCGCGACCGCGGTTTCCTGATCTTCTATCTGGGCATCAACGCCGGCGGCCTGATGGGCAGCATCGTCTGCGGCTGGCTGGGCGCGGTGCTGGGCTGGGAATGGGGCTTCGGCGCCGCCGGCATCGGCATGGTCGTGGCGCTGGCCACCTTCACCCTGGGCCGCCGCCTGCTGCCGCCGGAACTGCCGGTGGCCGAGGGGGGGCCGCGCACCGCCAGCACCACCGGGGGCGGGGTGCTGGCCATGGCCTGCGGCCTGGCGGTGGCGCTGGGCGCCTGGCTGATCGTTGACCATCCGGCGGTCGTGGGCCATGTGCTGGATCTCGCCGCCGTGGCCGGCCTGGCCGCCGTCTTCTGGTTCGCCCGCCGCTATGACGCGCGCCAGCGCCGCCACTTGGCACTGCTGCTGCTGCTCATGCTGGTGTCGGTGCTGTACTGGACCCTGTTCTACCAGGGGCCGGCGTCGCTGAACGTCTTCGCCGCCGAATGGACGGACCGCACCATCGGCCCGGTGCTGGTGCCGGCACCGGTGCTGCAGTTCCCGGACAAGGCCTTCGTCATCCTGCTGGCCCTGCCGCTGGCGGCCCTGTGGCGCTGGCTGGACCGTCGCCGGCGCGACCCCGGCCCCGTGACCAAGTTCGGCCTGGGCGTGCTGTTCGTCGGCCTGGGCTTCCTGGCACTGGCCTTCGGTATCGAGGTCACGCCGGCGGGCCTGCGCGTGGGCGTGGTCTGGCTGCTGTCGCTCTATCTGCTGCAGGAAGTGGGGGAGCTGTGCCTGTCGCCCATCGGCCTGTCCTCCATCACCCGCCTGTCGCCGCCCGCCATCACCAGCCTGCTGGTGGGCCTGTGGTTCCTGTCCACGGCCTATGGCCAGCGCCTGAGCGCCCTGGTGGCTCAGGCCACCGTGGTTGACAGCAGCCTGCCGGCGGCGGTGCAATTGGCCTCCTACCAGTCGGTGTACCTGACGGCCGGCCTGTGGTCCTGCGCCGCGGCCGTGCTGCTGTTGTTGCTGGTGGTGCCCTTGCGCCGCCTGAACGATTGATTTCTGTGTGCTTCCAAGAAAGCGGATTTGAAAATGACCAAGGGTGTTGGGGGGCTGTCGGCCCCGGCGGTGCTGTCGACCTTGAAGTCCCGGCGGGCGGCGGTGCAGCCCATCACGGCGGACGAGTATCGCGCCCGGATCGAGGCGGTGCGCGCCCACATGGCGGCGCGCAAGGTCGACGCCCTGCTGCTGCCCGCCTCCTCCAACCTGCTGTACTTCACCGGGCTGGACTGGCACCCCAGCGAGCGGCTGACGGCGGCCGTGATCCTGAAGGACGGCGACCCCGTCTACGTCTGCCCGACGTTCGAGGAGCCCAAGCTGCGCGGCCACCTGGCCATCGGCGACCGGGTGCTGACCTGGCAGGAGGATGAAAGCGCCTACGCCCTGGTGGCCGGCCTGGTGCGGGACCAGTCGGGCGGCGGCGCCACCGTGGCGGTGGACGCCCTGGGCTACGCCGGCGTGTTCTTCGACCTGGCCGCCAGCCTCCCCCAGGCCACCCTGGTGGACGCGCGTCCGCTGACGGAGGCCTGCCGCCGGGTGAAGTCGGCGCATGAGATCGCCCTGCTGTCGCACGCCAAGGCCCTGACGCTGGAGGTCCACCGCCTGGCCGCCGGCATCCTGCGCCCCGGCATCACCCCGGATGAGGTGGTGGCCTTCATCGGCCAGGCGCATCGCGCCCTGGGTGCCGACGGCGGCAACACCTTCTGCGCCGTGCAGTTCGGCGAGGCCACGGCCTATCCCCATGGCGCCCCCGGCGAGTGGTTCCTGAAGGAGGGCGACCCCGTCCTGATCGACACCGGCTGCGCCATCGAAGGCTACAAGTCCGACATCACCCGCTGCTACACCTTCGGCCATGCCTCGGCCGAGTACCGCCGGGTGTGGGAGGATGAGCGCGACGCCCAGATGGCGGCTTTCAACGCCGCCCAGATCGGCGTGCCGTGCGAAACGGTGGATATCGCCGCCCGCAGCTTCCTGGAAGCGCGCGGCTACGGCCCCGGCTACCAGGTGCCGGGCTGCCCCCACCGCACCGGCCACGGCGTGGGCCTGGACCT
>NZ_BACU01000155.1 GCF_000333275.1 Azospirillum sp. B4
CTGCCTTGCGCCGGGGTTTGGCGGGCGTTGTCGTGATCGGCATTCCGGGCAATGTGCGCATCTACCTGGCGTGCGGCGCGACCGATATGCGCCGTGGGTTCGACAGCCTGGCCGCCCAGGTGCAGACGATGCTGAGGCTTGATCCCCACGACGGCGCGCTTTACGCCTTCCGGGGGCGGCGGGGCGACCTGATCAAGATTCTATGGTGGGACGGCCAGGGCCTTTGCCTGTTCTCCAAGCGGCTGGAGCGCGGCCGGTTCGTCTGGCCGCAGGCCCGGGAGGGCTCGGTCGTGCTCACCTCCGCCCAGGTTTCCATGCTGCTGGAAGGGATCGATTGGCGGACGCCGGTGCGCACCTGGCAGCCGGACGCGGCCTGCTGAGCACGCTCGGTTCCATGCGGCCCCCGGCGCGTCATAGTGACTCGGATGCTGTCCACCACCCTGCCGGTGGTGGTGTTTTCGGGTAGAATCCGCCCCATGACCGACGTTGCCGCAGAGATCGCCGAGCTTCGTGCCCGGCTCGCCGAACGCGAGGCCGAACTGGCCGCGGCGCGGGCGGAACTGACCGGCGCACGTCTCCTGATCGAGCAGTATAAGGCGCAACTGGCCAAGCTTCGCCGGATGCAGTTCGGCCGCTCGTCGGAGAAGCTCGACCGGCAGATCGCCCAACTGGAACTGATGCTGGAAGACCTGGAGGAAGGCGAGGCCGCCCGGACGGCGCCGTCGCTGGATGGCGGGAACGCGGCCCCGGAACGGCGCCAGCGGGACCAGCGTCATCCGGTGCGCCGTCCCCTGCCGGAGCATTTGCCACGCGAAGAGGTCGTCCATTCCCCAGGCGACGTCTGCCCCGGCTGCGGCGGCACGCATTTCTCCCGGTTGGGTGAGGACGTGACCGAGGTACTGGAGAAGATCCCGGCCCGGCTCAAGGTGATCCGCCACATCCGGCCGAAGCTGTCTTGCCGGGCGTGCGAGGCCGTCCTCCAGGCGCCGGCCCCGGACCTGCCGGTGGAGAAGGGCCGCCCCGGGGCCGGCCTGCTGGCCAATGTCGTGGTGTCGAAGTACCTGGACGGGCTGCCGCTCTACCGGCAGTCGGCGATCCTGGCGCGTGAGGGCATCGCGATCGAGCGCGCGACCTTGGCCGATTGGGTCGGCCATGCCGCCTGGTGGGTAGCCCCCCTGGCCGGTCTGATCGGCGCCCATGTGATGGCGGCGCCAATCATCCACACCGACGACACGCCGGTCAAGGTGCTGGCCCCCGGCAACGGCCAGACCAGGCTCGGTCGGCTCTGGACCTATCTGGTCGATGAGCGGCCCTGGTGCGGTGACCGTGCGCCGGCGGCGTTCTATCGCTTCAGCCCGGACCGCAAGGGCGAGCGCCCGCGTGAGCATCTCTCCGGGTTCAGCGGGGTGATCCAGGCCGACGCCTACACGGGCTATGAGGCCCTGACCCGGCCATCGGGCCTGGTCCCGCCCGGTATCGTTCCAACGACCTCAAACCATGGCTGGAGGCGCAGCAGCGGCGCCTGTCGGCCAAGAACACGCTGGGCAAGGCGATCGGGTATGCGCTGAACCGCTGGAACGCGCTCACCCTCTATGTCGCCGACGGCCGCATCGCCATCGACAACAATCCCGCCGAGCGCTCCCTGCGTGGCATCGCCCTTACCAGGAAGAACTTCCTGTTCCTGGGCTCCGAGGCGGGCGGCGACCGGGCGGCACTCCTCTACTCCGTCCTGGAGACGGCGAAGCTGAACGGGCTCGACCCCGAGGCCTATCTGGCGGATGTCCTGGACCGCATGGCCAAGGGCCATCCGATCAACCGGCTGGCCGAACTTCTGCCCTGGAACTGGACACGCCGGGCTGACAAACTCGCGGCATGACCGCCGACGCCCCCCTCCCGCCAGAGCTCATCGCGACAGTCCGCATCGATCTGCTCGACACCGACCCGCCGATCTGGCGCGAGGTCGAGGTGCCGATCACGATGACGCTGAAGCAAGTTCATGGCGTCATCCAGGCCGCCATGGAATGGCAGGATGCCCATCTCTGGTCATTCGCCAGCGACAGCGAGGAGATATCCCAAAGCCGGGCCGCCAAGCTGCCGCTTCAAGACCTGCTGCGGCCTCGCAAGACCAAGCTCCTCTACACCTACGACTTCGGTGACTGCTGGGAACATCAACTGACTGTGACCCGGCCCCGTCCGCCCGAAATGGGTGTCGCCTATCCCCGCTACGTCGCCGGGGAAGGTGCCGCGCCGCCGGAGGATTGCGGCGGCATTCCTGGCTTCTATGCTCAACTCGACATCCTCGCTGACCCGAACCATCCCGATCACGATGAGGTCAAGGAGTGGCTCGGTGACTACGATCCTGGCGCCTTCGATGAGCAACCGGTCAGGCAAAGACTCGCCCGCATCGCCGCTCGCCGGTCAGCACCGAAAAAAGGCAAAGACGCGGTGATCCGCTGACGCTTACCGCTCGTCGGCAGCCGCTTCGATAGCTTTCCGGTCCCGGCCCACGATGGCC
>NZ_BACU01000154.1 GCF_000333275.1 Azospirillum sp. B4
GCCAGGGCTATGTCGCATTCTGGGGGTGCTGCTGGGGGCCCTGGCCTCCACCCTGGGTTCCGGGCCAGCACCTCCGGCCTGGCGGATCTGCGCGGCGCGCTGCATGCCGGCTTCGACGACGGGGCCTGGATCACCCCCGCCTACGGCGTGGGCCAGATGGTGGTGGGGGTGGCCAGCCCCTATCTGGGCATCGTGTTCGGCGCCCGGCGTGTGCTGTTCGCCGGCATCGGCCTGTTCTTCCTGGCCAGCCTGCTGGCGCCGCTGTCGCCCAACCTGTCGGCCTATCTGGCCATGCAGTTCCTGTCGGGCCTGGGGGCCGGCACCTTCATCCCGCTGACCATCCGCTTCATCGTGCTGAACCTGCCGGGCCGGCTGTTGCTGTACGGCCTGGCCGCCTACGCCATGAATTCGGAGTTCTCGCAGAACATCGGGGCAGCGCTGGAAGGGTGGTACGCGGAGAACTGGTCCATCGCCTGGCTGAACTGGCAGTACTGCCTGATCCTGCCCGTCATGTTCCTGTGCGTCTGGATCGGGGTCCCCCGCGAACCGCTGAACACCACCCTGCTGAAGCAGCACGACTGGCCCGGCGTGGCCTATGCCGCCGTCGGCTTCGGCCTGCTGTACGCCGGCCTGGACCAGGGCAACCGGCTGGACTGGACGGGCAGCGGCCTGGTGGTGGGACTGCTGGCGGCGGGCGGGCTGGTCACCGCCCTGTTCGTGGTGCGGGAATTGGCGTTCAGCCACCATCCCTTCCTGAACCTGCGGCTGATGATGCGCGGCAACCTGCTGCTGCTGATGCTGCTGCTGGCGGGTTTCCGCTTCATCATCCTGTCCACCGCCTACATCATTCCGCTGTACCTGCAGACGGTTCAGGACTTCCGGGAACTGCAGGTGGGGCCGGTGCTGCTGTTCATCGCCCTGCCGCAGTTCGCCCTGATCCTGCCGCTGGCCGCCCTGCTGGCACGGGTGGACGGGCGCTGGGTGCTGGCGGCGGGGGCCTTGCTGATCGCCGTCGCCTGCCTGCAGGCCACCACCCTGACCAGCCAGTGGGCCACCTGGGACTTCCTGCCCTCCCAAGGTCTGCAGGCGGTGGGGCAGTGCCTGGCGCTGACCGCCCTGGTGGTGCTGGTGGTGCGCAACATCACCCCGGCCGACGCCATCTCAATCGGCGCGCTGATGCAGACCGCCCGCCTGTTCGGTGGGGAGATCGGCGTGGCGTTCATGCAAACCTTCGTGCGGATGCGCGAACAGGTGCATTCCAACCTGCTGGGCCTGCACGTCGACCTGCTGGCCGGCGCCACCGCCGACCGCCTGGCGCGCTACCAGGGGGCGCTGACCGGCCATGGAAGCGACACGGCGGCCGGCGCCGCCAAGCTGCTGGCCGGCGCCGTGGCCCGGCAAGCCTCCGTCCTGGCGTATATCGACGGGTTCGCGGCGGCGGCGACCGGGGCGCTGGCCTGCGTCGTCTTGGCCGCCTGGCTGCGGCCGCCACCGGCCAAGGCTTGAAGCCAGCCCGGCCGGCCGCATAGAAGATCGGGGAATGGAAGGGTGATCATGGACACGCGGGTAATGGGGCGATGAGTGGTCAGGGCGTGCGCTATAGCTTCGGCACCTTCGTCTTCGACGTGCCGCAGATGACGCTGGCCAAGGGCGGGCAGCCGGTCAAGCTGGGCGGCCGCGCCGCCAACCTGCTGGCCGTCCTGGCCGCCGCCGGTGGCGAACTGGTGACTCGCGACCGCCTGCTGGCCGAGGTCTGGCCGGGCCAGGCCATTGACGAAAGTGCCGTGCGCGTGCACCTGTCGGGCCTGCGCAAGGCCCTGGGCGATGATGGTCTGGTGGTGAACGAGGCCGGGCGCGGCTATCGCCTGACCCTGCCCGTCGCCCGCATGTCCCAAGCCCAGGCCCCGGTGGCGGCGCCCACCCGGCCAGCGGCGGAATCACCCCCGCCCCGCCCCCTGGTACGCCTGCTGGGCCGGGCGGAGGTCGTGGCCACCCTGGCCGATGAGCTGCCGGAGCGGCGCTTCCTGACCCTGGCCGGGCCGGGCGGTATCGGCAAGACCTCGGTGGCGCTGGCCACAGCGGCGGAACTGGCGCGTCGCCAGGAGGTGACGGTGCGCTTCGTCGACTTCGCACCGGTATCCGACCCTGCCTGGGTTGAGGGCACGCTGGCCACCGCCCTGGGCCTGCCAGCCACCGGCGCCGACAGCGTCGCCGCCGTCGTGGCCGCCCTGAACGCCGTCCCCACCCTGCTGTTGCTGGACAATTGCGAGCATTTGGTGGAGGCCGTGGCCGATGTGGCGGAACGGCTGCTGCACGCCGCCCCCGGCCTGCTGATCCTGGCCACCAGCCGGGAGCCGCTGCGCGCGGCTGGTGAATGGGTGCACCGCCTGCCGGCCCTGCCCATTCCCGATGGCCAGGCCCAGGACGCCGCCTCGGTGCTGGCCTACCCCGCCGCCGCCCTGTTCTTCGAGCGGGCACGGGCGGTGCGGTCGGACTTCGCCGTCGATGACGCGACGGCCCCGGCCCTGGCGGAAATCTGCCGCCGCCTGGACGGCATCCCCCTGGCCATCGAGCTGGCCGCCGCCCGCGTCGACCTGATGGACCTGCCGGAACTGGCCGGCCGCCTGCACGACCGGCTGAACCTGCTGACCCGGGGACGGCGCACCGCCCTACCCCGCCATCGCACCCTGCGCGCGGCATTGGACTGGAGCTATGAGCTGCTGGCGCCGGAGGAAAAGGAACTGCTGATCAGCCTGTCGGTCTTCCGCGCGGGCTTCGACGCGGCGGACGCTCGCGGGCTGACCGGCGGTGACGAGATCGACGTGCTGGACGGTCTGGCCGACCTGGTGGCCAAGTCGCTGGTGGTCAGCGGCCGGGAGGCGGCCGGCATGCGTTACCGCCTGCTGGACACCACCCGCTATTACGGGCATGAGCGCCTGATCGACACCGGCATGGATGGCCGCATCCGCGCCGCCCACGCGCGGCACATGGCCTCCCTCTTCACCGATGCGCAGGCGGCGTGGGAAGGCAAGGCGCCGCGTGAATGGCTGGCCATCCACAGCCGCCGCATCGACGACATCCGCGGCGCCCTGGACTGGGCGGTGGGGGAGGACGGCGACGCCGGCCTGGGCCTGGGCCTGATCGTCGCCAGCGCGTCCCTGTGGTTCCACTTGTCGCTGGCCCAGGAGTTCCTGGGCCGGGCGGAGCGCGTCCTGGCGGTGCTGGACCAGGGCCGCGCGGGCACCGTCCAACCGGCGCAGCATGTGGAACTGCTGGCCGCCTACGGCCACGCCCTGTGGCATACCCGGGGGCCGGTGCCCGAAATGGGCCTGGCCTTCCAGCGGGCCCTGGCCATCGCCGAAGACATCGGGGACGAGGGCCTGGCCCGTCGTGCCCTGTGGGGGGTGTGGGCCCACCGCATCCTGGCCGGCGACTATGCGGAAAGCCTGGCATTGGCGGAAGCGTTCACCGGCCGGATCGGTCCCGACGCCGGCCTGGCCGACCGCCAGACCGCCATGCACATGCGGGCGCTGTCACACCATTTCATGGGCGACCACGCCCCGGCGTTGGAACTGCTGCAGGCGGTCATCGCCGCCGACGCCGATCCCGTGCGGGTCAATCACGCCAACCACGCCCAGGTCGATGGCAAGGTCGCGGCCCTGAGCCTGCTGATGCGGCTGCAATGGCAGCTGGGCGACAGGGACGGCGCGCTGGAGCTGGCCCGGCTGTGCGCGGAGGACGCGGTGGGCACCGACCACGCCCTGTCCATCTGCTATGGGCTGGCCATTGGCTGCATCCCCGTGGCCATCGCCGCCGGGGAGACGGACCTGGCCGGCGCCTGGATCGACCTGCTGGCGCAGCGCACCACCCGCCACGCCCTGGACCACTGGCACGCCTTCGTCCACGGCTATGGCCACGCCATCGGCCGGCCGGTGTCGCCACCGGTCAACCCCAGCGCCATGCAGGTGGAGATGTTCGCGGTCGCCGGCTGCCCGCTGGCGAAAGGCACGGTCGCGGCCCGGCCCGAACCCACCGCCGGCTGGCACGGCCCCCTGCTTAACGCCGTTGCTTAACAGCCACGTTTAACGACAGCCCCCGCTACCCAACGCTTCACATCGCTTAACTCCCCACCTGGCGGTCATCCGGCCGACACTGCCTCCATCGACGGTCCCTCATCGGCAAGCGCCACGGGGGCACCTAACCCGGATGGAGGATATGATGACCGCCCCTGCCGCCACCCTGAACGCTTTCGATGCGCTGGCCGGCCTTCCCCCGGCCAACCACCTGGCCATCGTCACCCGCCTGCTGGAAGAGGCGGCGCAGGCCGTGGAGCATGACGTGGCCCAGGCCCGCGACCGCATCGTCAAGGTGCGTGACCTGCTGCTGAACCGCGCCCCGGCGGAGGCGCCCCGCGGCGGCCTGGCGCCCTGGCAGGCGCGCCGCGTGGCGGCCCTGGTCGAGCGCCGCCTGGACGGCGCGCTGAGCAATGAGGAGCTGGCGACCGAGGCCAAGCTGAGCACCAGCCATTTCTGCACCGCCTTCCGCCAGACCTTCGGCATGTCGCC
>NZ_BACU01000153.1 GCF_000333275.1 Azospirillum sp. B4
GCCTATCACCGGGCACTGGCCCTGGATCCCACCTTCCAACGCGCCTGGACGGCGTTGGGCGCCGCCCTGTACGACCTGCCCCCNTTCGAAGAGNCGGCGAGGGCGCGGAAAAGGGCGCTGCNGATCAAGCCCGACAGCGTGGAGGCCAACTGGAACCTAGCCCTGGTGTCACTGCTGCTGGGCCGCTTCGCCAAAGGTTGGCCGCTCTATGAGTGGCGGCGGCAGAGCCGCACCAATCCGCTGCGGACCTTCGATCGCCCGGCCTGGAATGGCGGCCCCTTCCCCGGGCGCACCCTGCTGATCCATATGGAACAAGGGCTGGGCGACATGCTGATGGCCGCGCGCTATCTGCCCTTGGTGGCGGCCCGGGGCGGGCGCGTGCTGGTGGAGACGCCGCCGGAACTGATCAGCCTGTTTCAAAGCCTGGTGCAGCCGGGCCAGTTGGATCTGGCGCCCACCGACCAATCCCTGCCCCCCTTCGACCTGCACTGTCCGATGATGAGCCTGCCCGGCCTGTTCCAGGCGGGCATCGAGCCCATTCCCGCCCAGGTTCCCTATCTCTCCGCCGATCAGGGCCGGCGCGCGCGGTGGCGGGCGCGGCTGGATGGCATCGCCGCCGGCGCGCGCAAGGTGGCGCTGGTGTGGGCTGGCAATCCCAATTTCACCGGTGATCGCTGGCGCTCCCCCCGCCTGCCCGCCTTCATCCCCGTGCTGCGGGTGCCGGGGGTGCATTTCTTCAGCATCCAGATGGGGGACGGGCGCCGGGATCTAGCCCCGGGCGCCGGGACCAGCGTAGACCTGCCCACGGCCTTCACCGACCTGGCCCCCGACATCACCGATTTCGCCGATACGGCCGCCATCCTGGATGCCATGGATCTGCTGATCAGCTCCTGCACGGCACCCGTGCACCTGGCCGGCGCCCTGGGCCGGCCCACCTGGGTGGTGCTGCCGCAGGCGCCGGATTGGCGCTGGGGCCTGGGCGGCATCGACAGCGCCTGGTATCCCCACGCACGATTGTATCGCCAAGCCGAGCGGGGCGACTGGGCCCCGGTCATGCGACGCGTCGCCGTCGACCTGGCCCGATGGGCAGACTGGAACACCGGGCAATCGGGCCAGTTTTCTTCTTAAGGAATTTTCAATCTCTGGAGTAGTATTCAAGCTTGGCGACGGAGGCTGGTGCGATGATGGCTTTTGAGTCCGACCAGGATATCTAAAATTTTATCAATCGCGCCTTGACTCCACCGTTGAAACCAGTCATCTCTATCGTGTCCGAAAAATTCGGGCGGCTTATACCCTCCAAAGGAGACTCTCATGTCTGACGCCGTTCAGCTTTCTTCCAGCATGCGGACCAACCTGCTGCTGCTGCAGCAGACCAACACCTCGACCAGCAAGCTGGAAAACCAGTTGGCGACCGGTAACAAGGTCAATACTGCCCTTGACGGTCCGACCGCGTATTTCGCCGCGCAGAGCCTGAATCAGCGCGCGACCGATTTGTCCACCCTGAAGGATAGCATGACGCAGGCCGTCAGCACCATCAAGGCGGGCAACCAGGGCATCACCTCCATTCAGTCGCTCACCACTCAGGCGCAGGGTCTGCTGACGACCGCCTACGCCAACCTGGGCACTGACGCGAGCTCGATCGCGACCCGCAAGTCCCTGGCCACCCAGTTCAACGCGATCAAGGACCAGATCGACAAGCTGGCTACCGACAGCGGCTATTCGGGCAAGAACCTGATCGCCGGTAACGGCCAGTCTTATGCCGCGACGTCGACCTCGGTCGCCACGGCGAACTCGATCACGGCGATCTCCAACGCCCGCGTCACCAACATCGTCTCGGCAGACACCTACTCGGTGCGCGTCTCCGGCACCGGTGCCGTCTCCGGCGCCGCCGGCGACATCGCCGACGCCCAAACCGCCCGCGGCATCTTCGGCCTGAAGGTTTCGGGCACGCTGAGCAGCAGCACGGGCAACTTCTCCGACATCTCCATCCAAATCCGCGGCGCGATTGGCCAGCAGCGCAGCGTGGTGGTGACGGAAGGCGACGAGTCGCGGACGATCAACTTCTTCGACAACACCCAGTCCGTGACCAACCAGCTGACGCAGGCCGGCAATTCCACCGTGCCGCAGAAGTCCCAGCTGACCATCACCGGCAATGTCGATGAGGGCGACACCTTCACCGCCACGGTGAACGGCCGCACCTTCAGCTACACCGCCTCGGCCGGCGACGTGTCCTCAACCGACACGACAACCCGTGAGAAGAACATCGCCGCCGCCCTGCGGAACGTGGTCAACACCGGCCTGGGTTCCTCGGGCTTCACCATCGGCACCGTCGGCACCAGCAACAGCTTCACGATCACGGCCCCGACGACGGGTGGCACCGCCGCCTCGTTCACCCTGGGCACCTCGGCGTCCAACGCCCTGACCAAGGACATCTCGCTGTCCTTCTCGTCGGGTTCGGTCGTGTCCTTCACCATCGACCGCAAGTCGCTGGAAGCGCTGGGCACCGCCGGCAACGGCACGTCGACCATCGAAAAGAATGTGGACATCTCCGTGACCGCCACGGACCTGAACGGCGTCTCCGTGACCCGCTCCGGCGCCAACGAGCGCGGCGACTCCAAGCTGTCCGATGGGGAGAACGCCTTCTCCTTCAGCACCGGTACCGTTCGCCTGAACGTTGACGCCAAGAACGTCCTGCTGGCCGCCAGCGCCAGTGGCGCCGCCAACATCTCGACCGCGCAGACCACCGCGGCCGGGACGCAGAACGACCTCAGCGTCCAGTTCAACGAGAACAACACCAGCGGCCTGACCGTGGCGGCGACCAACGTCACCACCTCCGGCCAGGGCCTCGCCATCGACTATGCCCAGAACGATTTCCTGGATCGTTCGGACATTGACAAGGCGCAGGCTCAGCTGACCAACGCGACCAACGTTCTGCGCGCCGCCTCTCAGACGCTCAGCACCAACCTGAACATCATTCAGACCCGTTCGGACTTCACCGACGCGTTCAACAATGTGTTGCAGGATGGCGCCGACCAGCTGACGCAGGTCGACCAGAACGAAGCCGGCGCCCAGTTGCTGGCCCTGCAGACCAAGCAGTCCCTGGGTGTCACCACCCTGTCCTTGGCCAACCAGGCTCAGCAGTCCATCCTCAAGCTGTTCTAATAGATCAGCGACAGCGTGGAAGTACGGAAGGTGGCGGGCGGAAACGTCCGCCACCTTCTTTTTTTTGGCGCCGGCCTTTTTTGGTGTCCGGCGATGATGGGGACGGTTTTTTGGTGACCGGATGGGGTCGGCTGCCGTAATTCCTAAGGACGCGCATACGACCGCCAGTCTTGGCGGTCTCATCCGTTTAAGGTCTGCCCGGCCAGGTTCGCGCCGGGCTTGGGAAAAGCCTCTCCAAGGAAGGAATGCCCCCCGTGCCGCTGAAACTGGTGCTACGCCCGGGTGAGAAGTTGATCGTCAACGGTGCCGTCATCGGCATCGGCGATCATCCCGTTTCGCTGTTCTTCTACAACAAGGTGAATTTCCTGCGCGGCCGGGAAATCCTCAAGGAAGAGAACTGCGACACCATCGAGAAGCGGCTCTATTTCGTCATCCAGCTGATCTACATCTTCCCCGAGGACGCAGCCACGAACATGGAGCATTTCGGCTCCATCCTGGAGGAGGCGCGCGCCCAACATCCGGACAAGGCCGCCCTGTTCGACGAGGTGCAGTCCCTGGTGCGCGAGGGCAACAATTATCGCGCGCTGAAGCTGTGCCGTAAGCTGTTCGACATCAAGGAATCCGCCGAAGGCGCGCCGCCGCCAAAGCCCCCGGTGGAGGTGGTGCGCCGCCGCCGCAAGATCCCCGCCCCCGTCGTCGAAGACTGAGGGCGCCGGCCTAAGCCGGCAACACCAGCGTTTCGCAGACCGCCAAAGGCCCCAGCGTGGCGGCGGCCGTGGCCCATGACCAGCCGACACCGAATCCGGACAGCACGACCCGCAGCGGCCCCGCCCTGAGGTCGGCCGCCACCGCGTCGGTCAGCGCCAGCGGCACGGAGGCTGAGCTGGTGTTGCCGTGGCGGGCGAGCGCCAGCACCAGCTGGTCGTCCGTGGCGCCGATCTTCTGGCCCAGCCGGCGGATCATCATCTCGTTGGCCTGGTGCAGGATGATGCGGTCGACATCGGCCACCGCCCAGCCGGCCGCGGCCAGGGTGGCGGTGATGGCCGCCGGCACTTCACGCAAGGTGAAGGCGAAGACCTGGGTCCCGTCCATGAACAGGCGTGGGGGCTGGCCCGGCGCCCGCATGGCCCCACCCGCCGCCATGAGGTAGGGGGCACCGGCGCCATCCGTGCCCAGATCCACGGTGATGGGTGGCGCGGCCGCGTCGATCTCCAGGGCCGTGGCGGCGGCGGCGTCGCCGAACAGCGGCGCCACCGCCCGGTCATCCGGGTCCAGGATGCGGCTGGTGGTGTCGCCCGCCAGCAGCAGCGCCCGCGCCGCCCGGCCATCGGCCCGGGGCAGCAGTGATGCCAGGGCCGCGCCCGCCGCCCACAGGCCGTAGACATAGCCGGAGCAGCCCAGCGACAGGTCGAAGGCCGCCGCCGTCTTGGGCAGCCCGAGTCGCCGCTGCACCAGGCAAGCGGTGGCGGGCAGCACCTGGTCATGGGTCTGACTGACGAACACCAGCAGGTCGATGTCGTCCGGCGACCAGCCCAGGCCCGCCAGCAGGGCCTGGGCCGCCGGCACCGCCAGATCAGAGGTGCACTGGTCCGCGGCCGCCAGGTGACGGGCATGGATGCCGGTGGCGGTCGTCAGGCGGCGTGCCGCATCCTCGCCAAAGCGGGCGGCCAGGGTGGCCGTGTCCTCCACCCGGGCCGGCAGTGCCGAGACGATGCCCCGCACCGCCACGCCGTTCAACCGGGCCAACGCCATCCCGCCCCCCTTCTCAGCAACTGATGCCGCCGTCGACCACCAGGGTCTGGCCGGTGATATAGGCGGCCCCCGGCCCCAGCAGGAAGCGCACCACCGGCACCACGTCGTCCGCCGTGCCCAGGCGGCCCAGGGGCGTGCGCCGGATGATCTGGTCGCGCTGCCCAGCCCCCAGGGTGGACGACATCTCCGTCTCCAGATACCCCGGCGCCACGGAGTTCACCGTGATGCCGCGCCGCCCCACCTCACGCGCCAGCGCGCGGGTCAGGCCGTCCAGCCCCGCCTTGGTGGCGGCATAGGCGGCGAGGCCGGTGTAGCCCCGCTGGCCGATGATGGAGGAGATGTTGATGATGCGCCCGCCGGCCGGTGCCGCCGTCGCCGGCCGACGCAGCAGGTGGCGCAGGGTGGCGCGCGCCGCCTGGATGGCGCCGTTCAGGTTGGTCTGGATCAGGGCATCGATTTCCACCTGCGGCAAGGTGGCCAGGATGCCCTCCCGCGCGATGCCGGCGTTGTTGATCAGGCCATAGACACCGCCGGCCCATGCCACCGCCGCATCGATGAAAGCCGTCACCTGGCCCGCGTCCCCCACCTGGGCCGTCTGGAACAGGAAGCGGTCGCCGTGCCGGGCCGCCAGGGCCTCCACCTCCGCCGTTGGGGTGCGGGCGCAGGTGGACACCCGCCAGCCGTCCGCCAGCAGCGCCCCCGCCAGGGCCAGGCCCAGCCCCCGGCTGCCGCCGGTGACGATGATATGATCCGTCATTCCTGTACCCGCTTCTTCTTGCCTGACGGGGATAATTCCAGTTCCGATACAAATTCCAGCCGCCGGGGTCGCGCGGCCGGGGGCAAGTCGGCCAGGGCCGCCACCACCGCCGCCCGCACGGCATCCTGATCAAATCCGGGAGCCGGCACCAGCCGCGCCGTCAACAGATGGCCGGTGATGGGGCTGGTCCGGACCCGCACGGCGGCATCGGCGACACCCGGCACACCCAGCATCAGGGCCTCCACCGCGTCGGGCATGACCTTGACGCCACCGACATTGACCATGCCGTCCTCGCGGCCCCGGAACAGCACCCGGTCTCCCACGACCTCCACCCGGTCGCCGGTGGGGTACCAGCCATCGACCCCCACCAGGGCCCGGCCATCGGCCAGCGCCAGGGCCAGCCGGGGCCCCCGCACCTGCAGGATGCCGTCGCGGATGGCCAGATCCGTTCCTTCGATCCCGGTGTCCAGCCAGGCGGCGGGGAAGCCGGCGCGGCCGTCGACCACGGCGAACAGGGCGCCCGCCTCGGTACTGGCGTAGATATGGCGCAAGATGGCACCGGGAAAGGCCTCCGCCAGCCGATCCAGCAGCGGCTGGTCCGCCACCTCCCCCCCCAAGGTCAGGGCCCGCAACGGCGGCCGGCCGCCCGTCAGCAGGAAGGCGCGCCAGAAGCTGGGCGTGGCGCTGATGTGGGTGACGGCGTGGCGTACGGCCAGGTCGGCCAGCGCCGGCACGTCCAGCACCGGTCCCGCCACCAGGGTGCCCCCGCCGCGCAGCACGGTCAGCAGCACCTGCAGGCCGGCATAGCCTCCGGGATCGAAGGTGGACAGCCAGACGCCACCCCGGCCCCGACCCGCCTGGATACGGGCCATCAGGCGCCGGAAATCATGGCGCAGGCGTTTAGGCGTCCCGGTGGTGCCTGAGCTTTCCAGCACCAGCGCGAAACCGGGCACGGCCGGCGGCGCGGCGTCGGGCAGGCGCGTCACGGCGCCGTCGGCCCCAACCAGGGCGTCCACGCCAGAGGGCACGCCAGCGGGAGCTGCGGCGCCACGCAGCAGGAACAGCTCGGCATCCAGCCGCCGGGCGGCCAGCAGCGCCACCGCCACGGCCAGCGGGCTGGCGGCCACCGCCGCCACCCGGGCCGCCGGCCCCAGCCGGCCCGCCAGCGCGTCCGCCTGGGCCAGCAGCGCTGCCCGGTCATGGACCTCATCGCCCTGGACCAGCCGGCAGGCGGGATCCAGCCCCCCCCCGAAGGGATCATCCAGGGATGCAGCGGCGGGCGGAAGCGTCATGGACCAGGCAGGGCCTTGCAGGAAAAACAGGCCCCCACTATGGGCCAGCCGCCCCTGCGGCGACAGCCTTATCGGCAATCACTTGGCAAGCGTCGGCGGCAGGGTCATGGCCAGCTGATCGAACAGGAAACCATAGATGTCGGTCGACAGGGCCACGCGTTCCGCCAGCGAACTGCCGTGGCCATGGCCGGCATTGGCGGTGGTGCGCAGCAGGATGGGCAGGCCCGCCGCGTTGGCCGCCTGCAGCCGGGCCACCATCTTGCGCGAATGCATCGGGTTCACCCGCCCGTCGTTCTCCCCCGTCGCCAGCAGCACGGCGGGATAGCGGGCGCCGTTGGTGACGTGATGATAGGGGGAATAGGCGTAAATGGCCCGGAACTGGGCAGGATCCCTCACCGTGCCGTATTCGGTGATGTTGAACGCGCCGTTGGGGTCCAGTTCAGTGCGCACCATGTCGTAAATGCCGACATTGCCCACCACGGCCCGGGCCAGGTCCGGATGCTGGGTCAGGGTGGCGCCCATCAGCAGGCCGCCGTTGCTGCCGCCGATCAGGCCCAGATGATCGGCGTCGGTGTAGCCCCGCTGGACCAGCAACCGGGCCACGGCGGCGAAATCGTCGAAGACGTGCTGCTTTCCGGTCAGGCGGCCGGCGTCGTGCCACGCCTCGCCAAACTCCGCCCCGCCGCGCAGGTTGGCGATGGCGTAGATGCCGCCGGCGTCCAGCCACAGGCGCTGTTCCGCCGCCAGCTGGCCGGGCGTCAGGCTGATGCCGAAGCCGCCATAGCCGGTCAGCAGCGTTGGCGCCTTGCCGTCCTTGCGGGCGCTTTTGGGAATGATGATGGTGACGGGCACCTTGGTCCCATCGGCCGACGTCGCGCTGTCGCGCACCACCTCCGCATCGCTGAAATCCAGGCCGCCGGTGGCCGACAGCTTGGTCTCATCCATCGATTGGCGGCGTTCGTCGAACACGGTGTAGACCGGCGCCCGCAGGTAGGTGGTGACGTCGTACAGCACACGGCCGCCGCCCAGGGGCACCAGCTCATGGTTGGCCGACACCGGCGGCAGGGACAGCGGCCCCAGGGGCTGGCCCGTGGCCGGCGCCACCATGACGACACTGATGGGCCCGCCCTCAATACGGCGGAGATAGAGGCGGTTCTCCGTCACCGCCAGGGAATGGGAGCCCCGGTCGGACAGCAGGGCGGCCTTGCCCTCCGGCACCAGCACCTTGGCGCGGGCCAAGTCCGTCTGCCCCGGCGCCAGGCGCAACAGGCGGCCCGCCGGCGCGTTGAGGCGGGAGATGAGATAGACGGCGCCGTCCGGCCCCGGCGCCACCGCCGCCACCTGGTCGGTGAAGCGGGTCAGGCGCTGGGGAACGCCCGTGGGCCCGGCGGTCTGGGGCAGCAGGAAATGCTCGAACTCCCCGCCATCGCCGTTGGCGACGGAGATGACCAAGGGCGCGGTGCCGCCCCGGTTGTCCAGTTCCACCTCCGCGATGCGCGGGAAGTCGCGGCCCAGGACGTAGGTGTCGTTGCGCGGATCACCGCCCAGGGGGTGCCAATAGACCTGCATGTAGAAGTGGCGGTCAGCCTCCGCCCGCTCCTCCCCCGGATAGCGGGTGTACCAGAAGCCCTTGCCGTCGGCCGCCCAGGCCAGGTCACCCCCGCCGGTGGGATATTGCACGCGGGGAATGACGTCCCCCACCTCCGCCCCGGAGGCGGTGTCGAAGACATGGACGCTGCCGTTCTCGCTGCCGCCCACGGACAGGCTGGCGGCCACAAGCCGGCCATCGGGGGAGGGCACGAACCAATCCACCGCCGTCAGGCCGCGCGGATCGATCCTGTTGGGGTCGATGACCACGCGGACGGACAGGTCGCGCGACGGCGCCGTGGTCATGGCGTCGTCCACCATGACCACCTGGGGCTGCTGCAGACGCGGGTCGGTGTGGCGGGCGAACAGCCGGCCGCCGGCCGCGCGCACTTCGGAGTACCGGCTGGGCGCGGCGGTGATCAGCGACTCCAAGCGGGCCTTGATGGCGGCACGCTGGGGCACGGCGTCGAGATAAACGCGGGTATAGGCGTTCTGGTCGGCCGACCAGCGCTTGACCGCCGGATCCGACCAATCCTCCAGCCAGCGGTAGGGATCGGCCACCGCCTGGCCGAAGAAGCTGTCCGTCACCGGCCTGGCCGGCGTGGACGGCAAGCCCACCGCGCCGGCGCCACCGCCGCCGAACCAGGCCATTCCGGCCAGGGACAAGGCGATCAGGCGGGGGGCAGCCAGGCGGACCATGGGCGTTTTCCGGAAAAGGGAACGGGCCGCGCAGTGCACCACCGCCGGCCCGTCCTGCCAAGCTGGAAATGACCGGCGCCAAGCAGTGTCATGAGTCATCGCTCACGACACTGTAGGCCGCGACTGCGGCCGCCGGAGACTTACGGGGAGCGTAGCGGACCGAAAGTCGAGGATAGCCAAGCGGCCGGATGGCCGCGCCCGGCGCCTGAGGGAAGAGGCCTGATCAGGCCTCTTCCTCCGCGTCCAGGTGGAACTGGGCGGTGTCGCCATCGTAGGCGAAGACCTCGGCGTAGCGCGCCCAGCTGATCATGGCCTTCAACGTCTCATCCGCCGCGGTCTCGGACATATGGTCCTCCAGCTCCGTCTCGAAGCGGGGCCGGGGGGCGCGATGGTTGGGGCGTTCCTGCAGCACGCGGCGGATATGACCCGCCAGGGGGATGCGTTGCAGCAGATGGTCGGCGAACAGCCGCTTGCGCACGTCCAGCTCGGCTTGCGCGAACTGCCGCGCCGGGGGCATCAGGCGGATGTCGCCCTCCACCACCTCGGCAAAGCCCAGCATCTGCAGCGTTTCCGCCACCTTCAGCAGGTCGTCCGTGGGCATCTGCAGGGCGGACGCGATGACCGGAAGGTCGGCGACGCCGTTGTGCGGTGCGGCGTCCACCAGTTCCATGAGGCCGGCCAAGACGTTGGTCGACACATGCGGCAGCTGCAGGCTGAGGCCGGCGGCCAGCGTCTCGGCGATGCCGGGCGCCGCCTTGCGCCGCCGGGTCATCAGGCCGTAGATGTGGTCCACCAGCTGGCGGAAGGCCGGGTCGGTGCGGACGCGCGGATGGGGCAGCGTCACCTCGATCTCCGCCGCCACGCGGCCGGGGTTGGACGACATCACCAGGATGCGGTCGCACATCTGCACCGCCTCCTCGATGTTGTGGGTGACCAGCAGCACCGCGCCGATGGCCAGGTGGCCGTCCGCCCACAGATCCAGGAAATCGGTGCGGACGGTTTCCGCCGTCAGCACGTCCAGGGCGGAAAACGGCTCATCCAGCAGCAGGATGCCGGGGTCCAGCACCAGGGCGCGGGCGAAGCCCACACGCTGGCGCATGCCGCCCGACAGCTCACGCGGGTAGGCGTTCTCGAACCCGTCCAGGCCGATGAGGTCGATGGCGGCCAGCGCGCGCCGGCGCATTTCCGCCGGCGGCACGCCGCGCGCCTCCAGCCCCACCTGCACGTTCTCCAGGACCGTCAGCCAGGGGAACAGGGCGAAGGACTGGAAGACCATGGCCACGTCGTTGGCGGGGCCGGACACCGGCTTGCCCGCCACCGACACCTGGCCGGAGGTGGCGGAGAGCAGGCCGGCGATGATGCGCAGCAGCGTGGACTTGCCGGAGCCGGAGCGGCCCAGCAGGGCCACGATCTCGCGCCGGTCCACCGTCATGTCGACGTGGTCCAGCACCAGCGGGCTGTCGGGGTCGGCGTCATAGCGCTTGCTGACGCCCCGCACCGTCAGGATGGGGGCGTTGCTGGCCGTGGGCCGGGGACCGGCCGGGGTGATACCAGCGGTGGCGAGGTCGGCCGGGGCGTGCACGCCCAGGGCGGAACCGATCGCGGCGCGCAGGGACTTCGGGGTCGGGTTCATGATGGCGGACTCCGTTCCTCAGGACACGCGCAGGCGGCGCTCGGCATAGCCGTAGAGCGGACGCCAGACCAGGCGGTTGAACAACACGACGAAGCAGACCATGACGACGTTGCCCAGCACCAGGCGGGGGAAGTCGGCCTCCGTCGTCATCTGGGCGATGTAGGCGCCCAGGCCCCGGGCCTGGAGGTGGGTGTCGCCCCAGGACACCGCCTCGGCCACGATGCTGGCGTTCCAGGCGCCGCCGCTGGCGGTGATGGCGCCCGTCACCAGATGGGGGAAGACACCCGGCAGCAGGGCATCGCGCCATTTCTTCCAGCCGCGCAGGCGCAGGTTGGCGATGACGTCGCGCAGGTCCACGGGATAGGCCTGGGCGCCCGCCACCACATTGAACAGGATGTACCACTGGGTCCCCAGGATCATCAGCGGCGACAGCCAGATGTCCGGGTTCAGGGTCCAATGGACGATGACGGCCACCGCCACGGGGAAGAACAGGTTGGAGGGGAAGGCCGCCAGGAACTGGGCCAGGGGCTGGACAACCGCGGCCAGGCGCGGCCGCATGCCCACCATCACCCCGATGGGCACCCAGATCACCGCCGCCAGCGCGATCAGCACCACCACCCGCACCATGGTGGCCAGGCCCAGCAGGACGACATGGCCGACATCGCCCCAGGTGACCCCGGTGGCCATGAACTGGATGCCGTGCGCGGCCACATAGAGCGCCATCAGCGCCAAGGCGCCCTGCCACACGAAATCACCCATGCGGATGGCCCGGGGGCTGAAGCGCGGGGTCGGCAGCTTGGGCAACGCCGGCAGGCGCCAGCGCAAGGTGGCGCGGGCCGCCCCGCCGGCGGGCCGGCCCAGGGTGCGGAACAGGGTGGAGCGTTCCACCATGGTCAGCACCCAGGAGGTCGGGCGTTCCTCCGCCTGCACCGTGTCGGCGCGGAAGCGGTCGGCCCAGGCCACCAGCGGCCGGAACAGCAGCTGGTCATACAGGATGATGACGCCCAGCATGGTCAGGATGACCCAGCCGATGGCACCCAGGTCGCGCTGCTCGATGGCCAGTGCCAAATAGGCGCCCACACCCGGCAGGGTGATGGTGGTCGACCCCACCGTCACCGCCTCGGCCGCGACGACGAAGAACCAGCCGCCGGACATGCTCATCATCATGTTCCAGACCAGGCCAGGCACGGCGAAGGGCACCTCCAGCCGCCAGAAGCGCTGCCAGGTGGACAGGTGGTAGCCGGTGCACACCTCCTCCAGGTCGGACGGCACCGTCCGCAGCGACTGGTAGAAGCTGAAGGTCATGTTCCAGGCTTGGCTGGTGAAGATGGCGAAGATGGACGCCAGCTCCGCCCCCACCACCTGGCCGGGGAACAGGCCCAGGAAGAACGTGACCGTGAAGGACAGGTACGTCAGCACCGGCACGGACTGCAGGATGTCCAGCGCGGGGATGAGGATCTGCCCCGCCCGCTGGCTTTTCACCGCCAGCGGCGCGTAGATCAGGGTGAACAGCAGGGACGCCCCCAGCGCCGCCATCATGCGCAGCGTGGTCCGCAGCGCGTAGTAGGGCAGGGTCCAGGGGTCCAGCGTGATGGGCGTGCGTTCCAGCTGCGACAGCGGCTGGGCCACCTCATGCCCGCCGAAGACCAGCAGGGCCAGCAGGCCCAGGACCAGCGGCAGGGCGACCACGTCCCAGCGGGATGGCGCCAGGCGGGCCAACGGGCTGGACAGCCCGTCGCGACCGCCGTGCAGGACATGCATGGTCATTGGCCATCCCCCTTGTCGCCTGGGGTTTCGGGTTCGGCCAGGATCAGCGGAACCAGATGCCCGCCAGCCGGGGCGTGGTTGGCCGGGGCGTGGTTGGCCGGGGCGTGGTTAGAACGCGTGCCGCGTTCGGCCCTCCGACGGCGCGTCGTTGGCGGCAAGGTCGTTGGCGGCCACCGGCCGGCGCATCAGCATCCAGCCCATCACGGGGCGGCCGGCGGCATCCTGCCGCCACACCAGGGTGAGGCCATGGCCAGAAAAGGCCGCGCGCTGGGCCTGCGCGGCGCGGGCCGCCGCCGCCATGACGGCGGAAACGGGATCGGTCCCGGCGGGAAAACGGGTCTTGTTGAGGGCCATTGCTGCCTCCGTCACGCGGCCGGTGCCCGGCGGGACGAAGGCGGGGATGGGGGCGGCGACGCCCCCGGCTTCAGCGGAGGGCCCGACGCTCCCACCCACACCCCTGTCCCGGCTGGCGGTCTGTCGCGACCATTCGCGCCGGATGGGTCCGGCCAAACGGGTCCGCGCCGCTCTCACTAGGTCGAGGGTTCATTCTCAGGGTGGCTGTTCTCGTGGGATCGACGGCGCCACTGGTCGTACGGAACGCATATTCCGAACGGCCGGCGGCAACCGACGGCCCGCCAATAAACCGGGTGGGGGACCCACGTCAACCCCAAACCAGGGCGCGATTTGCCGCAATGCAGAATCAGCCCGCCGGACCCATATGCGCCGGCGACGGGGAATCAGCCAGCGCGATGACATGAAGCCGTCATCCCGTGCCGCCATCACCTGCCCGCCCTTCAAGGAAGGCGGGTGGATCCAGACGATGGCGTCCAGATGGACCCATCGTATATGGAGCGTATGTGGAGCCAGGATGGAACTTCGGTGGACCGCCACGTGGCCCCCTGGCAAGTGGTGCTGACGCCTGGCGGTTTTCGGGGTAAGAGAAGGCGCGAAATATAAGGCAGGGCAGTCGGGTACGGGCCTTTTTCCCGTCACGCCGGACCCCACCTGACGGGCGAATGACGGACAACAGGATCTTTGCCGGGCTGGCGTATAAACCCCGGTTCTAGAGATCATCGGGAAGGTTGGGATTTCGATGCGACGCAGTGTTTGGGTGTCTGCCCTGGTCGTTGTGCTGCTGGGTGGTGGCGCGTGGTGGGTCATGCACAAGAAGCCGAGCAGCCAACAGCAGGCGGGGCCCATGGGCGGTCCGCCCCCGGGTGGCCCTGGCGGACCGGGCGGTCCCGGCGGGCGTCGCGGCGGCTTCTCAATCCCCACCGTGGCGGTGACGCCCGTGGTGCTGGCCGACATGCCGGTCTACCTGGACGGCCTGGGCACGGTCCAGGCGCTGAACACCGTCACGGTCAAGACCCGCATCGGCGGCCAGTTGACCAAGGTCGCCTTCACGGAAGGACAGACCGTGAAGGCCGGCGATGTGCTGGCGGTGGTGGACCCCCGCCTGTACCAGGCCGCCTACGACCAGGCGGTGGCCAAGGTGGCGCAGGACCAGGCCCAGCTGGCCAACGCCAAGCTGGACCTGGAACGGTATCGCGCGCTGGCGGCCGAGAAGTACGGCACGCAGCAGACCTACGACACCCAGAAGGCCACCGTCGCCCAGTATGAGGCGACGCTGAAGTATGATCAGGCGGCGGTGGAAACCGCCCGCACCAACCTGGACTGGACGGTGACCAAGGCGCCCATCGATGGCCGCACCGGCCTGCGCCTGGTGGACGTGGGCAACATCGTCAGCTCCAGCGACAGCACGGGCCTGGTGGTCATCACCCAGATGCAGCCCATTTCCGGCACCTTCACCCTGCCGCAGCAGCAGCTGGAGGTGATCAACAGCCATCTGGCCAAGGGCGATGCGCTGAGCGTGCTGGCCGTCAGTTCCGATGGGCGCCAGCTGGACAAGGGCACGCTGACCACCCTGGACAACCAGGTCGACACCACCACCGGCACCATCAAGCTGAAGGCCACCTTCCCCAACAAGGACAGCCGGCTGTGGCCCGGCGGCTTCGTCAACATGCGCCTGCTGCTGGAGGTGAAGCCCAAACTGGCGGTGGTGCCGGCGTCCAGCATCCAGCACGGCCCCAACGGCACCTTCGTCTACATCGTCAAGGACGATAACACCGTCGCCCCGCGCCCCGTGACCGTCATCCTGAACGAGGGCGACAAGACGGCGCTGTCCGATGGCGTGCAGGTGGGTGAGCGCGTGGTGGTCAACGGCCAGGACCGGCTGCAGGACGGGTCCAAGATCAACATCGCCGGCGCCGCCCCGGCGGCCGGCGCCACCGGTGCCCCCGCCGGCCAGGCGGGCGAACACCGCCGCGGCCAAGGTCACGCTGGCCAGGGTACTGACGGCGCCCCCGGGGGCGGCGGCCAGGCCGGGCCGGAAGGCGAGCATCACCGCCGCCGCAACCAGGGCGGCCAACCGTCGGACGGCCAACCCTCTGACGGCCAGCCCGCCGGCGCCCCACCGGCCCAGCAACAGGGTGGGCAGCCGGGCAACGGCCAAGGCGGCACGCCGCGATGAACGTTTCCGCCCCCTTCATCGCCCGGCCGATCGCCACCACGCTGCTGGCGATCGGCATCGTGCTGGTGGGCTTCCTGGGGTATCGCGCGCTGCCGGTGTCATCCCTGCCGGAAGTCGATTTCCCGGTCATCCAGGTCACCACCCAGCTGCCCGGCGCCAGCGCCGACACCACCGCCACCCTGATCACCGCCTCGCTGGAACGCCAGCTGGGCCAGATCCCGGGGCTGGACACCATGACCTCCATCTCCAGCTTCGGCGTGTCCAACATCACGCTGCAGTTCGGGCTGGGCCACAACATCGACGACGCGGCGCAGGACGTGCAGGCGGCCATCAACGCCGCCGGCAGCACCCTGCCCAAGACGCTGCCCTACCCGCCCACCTACGCCAAGGTCAACCCGGCCGACCCGCCCATCCTATCCTTGGCCCTGACCTCGGAAACCTTGCCCATCGCCACCCTGTCGGACACGGCCGACAGCCTGCTGGCGCAGAAGCTGAGCCAGGTGTCGGGCGTGGGCCGCGTGACGGTGCAGGGCAACCAGCGCCCCGCCGTGCGCATCCAGATCCAGCCGGAACGCCTGGCCGCCTACAGCCTGAGCATGGAGGACATCCGCACCGCGCTGAGCAAGGCCAACGTCAACCAGGCCAAGGGCAGCTTCGACGGTGCGGCCCAGGCCTACACCATCACCGCCAACGACCAGATCGAGAAGGCGGAGGCCTATTCCGACGTCATCGTCACCTACAAGAATGGCGCCCCCGTCCACCTGCGCGACGTGGGCGTGGTCACCCGTGGGCTGGAGAACGCCCGCGTGGGCGCCTGGTACAACGGCAAGCAGGGCGTGCTGCTGGACATCCAGCGCCAGCCCGGCGCCAACATCGTGGAGACGGCGGACCGGCTGAAGAACAAGCTGCATGAGCTGCAGGCGGCCCTTCCCGCCGGTATCAAGCTGACCATCGTCGCCGACCGGACGGAGACCATCCGCGCCTCCGTCCGCGACGTGCAGGAAACCCTGGTGCTGACCACCGTGCTGGTGGTGCTGGTCATCCTGGCCTTCCTGCGCTCCGCCCGCGCCACCATCATCCCGGCCGTGGCCCTGCCCCTGTCGCTGATCGTCACCTTCGGCGTCATGGCCCTGTGCGGCTTCAGCCTGGACAACCTGTCGCTGATGGCGCTGACCATCGGCACCGGCTTCGTCGTCGACGACGCCATCGTCATGATCGAGAACGTCATCCGCTACATCGAGGCGGGGGAGGCCCCCCTGCCCGCCGCCTACAAGGGCGCCAAGCAGATCGGCTTCACCGTCATCTCGCTGACGGTGTCGCTGGTGGCGGTGTTCATCCCCCTGCTGTTCATGAGCGGCATCATCGGCCGCCTGTTCCGCGAATTCTCGCTGACCCTGACCATCGCCGTCGTCGCCTCGGCCGTGGTGTCGCTGACCGTCACGCCCATGATGTGCGGCCGCCTGCTGCGCAGCCATGCCGCCGAGCAGGCGGCCCACGCCCGCCGCTCACGCTGGGCCAAATATTCGCCGCTGGAGTGGACGGAGGCCGGCTTCAACTGGATGCTGAAGGGGTATGAGCGGTCGCTGAACGTCGTCATGCGCTTCCAGTTCCTGACCCTGCTGGTGGCCATCGGCACCCTGGTGCTGACCGTCGTGCTGTACATGTGGATGCCCAAGGGCTTCCTGCCCAGCCAGGACACGGGCATCCTGGCCATCAC